>NZ_JBHVTN010000009.1:0-208109 GCF_042884655.1 Pseudarthrobacter sp. NPDC058119 | reverse complement strand
GGGGCGTGGGCCCCCCCTAACCCCGGCCCCCCCCCCCCCGCGGGGGGCTGGCCCAACCCACTTTTCTGCCGACCCGGGGGGGGGGCGCCCCCCGGCCCCCCCCCCGCCTCTCTTTGCCTTGTGCATGCCGCGGCCGACCGCGGCGCAGGCAGCAGGACGGCCTCTTAGATGTCTGGCTGCCTCCTTGGCGGCGGATCAGGGTTGGTTGCATGGTGTGGTCGGTTGGCGGATCAATGCCGGCGTGTCTGAGACCCCGCATCCCTCTGCGTATAAGAACAAGCGTGACAACCGTCCTTGTTACAGCTGCTGCTTGCTGCGGGTGCGGAACCACTGGAAGGTGCTGGTGCACCGGTTGCAGAAAATCCAGTAGGCGATGCCGGCGGCCAGCGACCCGGCCACTGCGAGGGGCCGGTTGATGTCTGCCAGGGGCGGGTAGACGAGCCAGTGGACGAGGTAGATGTGCATGGAGGCGCTGGCCAGGATGGCGGCGGGCCGGGTCAGGACTCGCGGTACGGGGAGGGCGGGCAGCCAGGTGAGCAGCAGGATCCCGGTCATTATCGTGGCTTCCCGAGGGTTGTCTTCGAAGAAGCCCGGGACGGTTATGACCGTCAGCGCGGAGACCAGGCAGCGGTGCAGGAGGGTGCGCGAGCGTGCCACGGCCCAGCCCAGGGCGAAGAGCCACAGTGCCGGGATGGTGTGCGGCAAGCCTGGTTCCACGATCTCGTAGCGGGTGAGGAGCCCTGCGCCGAACAGTATGAGCGGGTAGAGGAACGGGTAGCTGCGTTCGGTGCGGTTGATCCAGGGGACGGCGAGGAGCGCGGTCATGGCCAGGAGGATGTAGACAATGTCTTCGATAAACCAGAAATGCCATTGGGTGGTGACTTCCACGGGGCCGAGGATGGCGTTGAGGAGCACGATGTTGGCCAGGCTGTAGCGGTCGGTGACCAGGTAGGCGAAGGCGATGAACGCCATCGCGGGCAGCACGATCCGGGCAATGCTGACGAGCTGGCGTCGAAGGCGGGGCACGCGTTGGCCAGAGAGCTGGAAGCGGGCGAAGTTGTACCCCGCGGCCGCGATCAGCACATGGGCCATACCCTGCCACTCGAAAAGCCCGATGTGGGTGCTGACGATGAAGAGGATGCCAACAGCGCGAAGGGCGATGCTCGTATCAATCGGCGCCACCGTCCGCTTGATGCCGGACCGGCGTGGCTGGCTGTCGGGTTTCGGCGCGGGTTGGAGTCTGCCGATGGGTGTGAGATGCCAGTCGGTGGGCAGGTGGCCCAGTGCCTGTTCCAGCCGGACGGAGGCGGCCACGAAGGAGAGGGAGTCGCCGCCGAGCGAGACGAACGTCTCGGTGTCCTTGACTTCGGAGACCTCGAGGACATCCATGAATATCTGCTTCACCGTGAGGGTGTTCGCAGTGCTGCTTCGGGCCTCGTTGGACAGTCCCGTTGATGCCGGTTCGTTGGTCTCCGCCACGGTTCGCCCTGCTGCGGCCACATCGGGAAGCGCTTTGGCCGCCTTCGTCATCTCGGCAGACAGGGCGGTGACTGCGGGGTAATCAAGTTTGCCGCTGCCCAGACGGGGCAGTTCCTTGACAGCAACGAGGGTCAGGGCGGAGCGCGGCAGCCCCACGCCCTGAGCGAGTACCTTGGACAGAAGCTGGGTGTCCTGCTCACCCTCAACGGCTACGACCAGGCGGTCGTCGGTGCCGGTGCTGGCCGCGGCCACCCCGAGGTCGGCAAGCATGCGTTCGACCTGTCCCAGATCAACGCGCAGGCCCACGATCTTGACGAACCGGCTGCGCCGCCCCACAACTTGGTACAGGCCCGCGGCGTTCTTCCGCGCCAGGTCGCCGGTGCGCAGTTCGGTGATGGTTCGGCCCCGGGACAGGTCCTCGGGGGTTTCTGCGTAGCCGAGCATCACGTTCGGCCCGGTGTACACCAGCTCACCGTCGTGGAGGCCTTCGACGGGGTCGATGCGGAAGGAACCACCCGGCACGGGCAGTCCGATGGCTTCCGGATGGTCGGCGGCAAGGTGCGGGGGCAGGTAGGCCATCCGGGCCGTCGCCTCGGTCTGCCCGTACATGACGAACAGGTCCCAACCCTGCGCGCTGCCCAGTTGTGCGTAGCGGCGCACCTGGTCGGGGGCAAGGCGCCCGCCGGCCTGGGTGATGTAGCGCAGTTCCGGCAGATCCATGTCGCCGAAACCGACCCGGTCAAGAAGTTCGAATGTGTAGGGAACGGCGGCGAAGGATGTGCAGTGCTGCTGCCGGATCAGTTCCCAGAAACAAGGGTCGACGACGGACAGTCCGGTCAGCACCAGCGTGGCGCCTCGTGACAGGTGGCTGTTGATCACCGAGAGCCCGTAGCAGTAGGACATCGGCAAGGTGGTGGCGGCCCGGTCCCCGGCTGTGATGCCCAGGTACGAGGCAATCGATTCGGCATTCGCCTGGAGGTTGCGATGGGAAAGACGCACCAGCTTCGGCGAACCTGTCGATCCCGAAGTACTCAGGAGCAGGGCAAGGTCCGGGTGCAGCTCGTGCCGGCTACCCTGATGCCGCTCCACCAGTGCGATTTCCCCATTGGCAGGACGGATGACGACGTCAGGATCGTAGGCTGCCACCAGTGAGTCCAAGGCCGTGGGTTTGTCTTCGGGAAGAAGGATCAACGGGTGTCCGCCGGCCAGGGCGGCCAGATACGCCACAAGTGATTCGATATTGTTTGACGCCGCAAGGGCCACCAGCCGCCGTTCTGTGCCAAGTTGTCGGGCGAAGGCCTCAACCCGTTCTGCCAATTCGTTGTAGGTCAGGGTCACCCGGTCGGTGATGATGGCAGGGGTATCTCCGTAGTCCGCCAGCCCCCAAGCGAAAGGCACCCCCGCGAGTTCGAGCTGCGTGGTCATTTCCCAAAGCTTATTAGGGTAGCCTCCCCTAAGCACAATCGGCGTTGCAAAGAGGTCCGGGAATGCCTGCGACGCCCGGGTTGGCGGATGTTGTGGCAGTGGAACAACCATGCAGCATGACCAGCCGATGCCTTGTGTCGGCGCTTCGCAAATTTCCTCCCACAATCCATCCGCTGCTTGCCCTTCGGGTTGCCCCGGCTCCGTCGGGCACAGCTCCGCGATGCTCTGCCAGCAGGCAAAAAACGCCCGGGGGAGAGGGACGCTGGCCGGTCACCAAAGCCGCCCCTCCCGCCGGATCCCTCAGCAAGGACGAGAGAAACCATGAACGATCGCATTGCACGCGCAGCCCTGACCCGCCTCTTCGAACCCGGCGACATCGGCGGCGCCCTCGTGGGCAGGCTCGGCGCGTACACCGCACTGAGGCTTGCCACCGGCGCCCAATCCGCCCACACCCTCCCGGACGTCACGGCCGAAGGACTGGCGGCCGCGCTGAAGCGCTGGGCGCCCCGGGTACCAGAGCTGGACCCGGAAAAGGACCTGGCCACCATCGAACGTCTGGGCGGCGGTTCCCTCACCCCGGGGGATTAACGCTGGCCGGAAGGCCTGGACGACCTGCCCGACGCCCCGTACGGGCTTTGGTACCGGGGCAACCTCGACAACGGGATCCCCGCACCGTCCCGCTGTGTGGCCCTGACCGGTTCCAGGGGGCAACGGCGGCAGGCTGGGACCCCTGAAAGTAGCAATCCGGACCGGAATCGTCGTTGACAACATCATTGAGATTCCTTCGGATTGTACGTGCCCGCTCCGGCCCCTCTAGCCCCTCCTTCGTCGGGGCCTGCGGCCCGGAAATTCTTCTCCGGCGCTCGTTCCTCGCTGATTTCCTCCGAAGATTTTCTGTGCCTTGCCCTGCGGGTAGACGGGACTCCACGGGCACAGCTCCGCAAGCTTCGCCAGCAGCCAAAAAACAACGGGGGGAGAGGGGAGCTGGCCGGTCACCTTGGTCGCCCCACCCACCCAACTTCTCGGCAAGAAGGAGCAACACCACATGAACGCAACACCCACGCTTGAAATGCTCGACCCGGCCACCCTGACCGTGGACATCAACGTCCGCAAGGACGCCGCCCTGACCGCTGACTTCGTCGCCAGCATCAAGGAACACGGCGTGATGGAACCGGTGATCGCCCACCGCAAGGACGACGGCACGGTGCACGTCCTGATGGGCCAGCGCCGCACCCGGGCCGCCGTCGAAGCCGAACGGCCCCTCATTCCGGTCCTGCTCATCGAATCGCCCGAGGAAGCCGAGCGCATCGTGACGCAGGTCGTGGAGAACATCCAGCGCGCCGAACTGACCGAAGCGGACGAGGCCGATGCCTACCACCAGCTGTCCCTGATCGGCGTCTCGGCGGCCGCCATCGCCAAGAAGACCGGCCGGACCAAGGACAAGGTCGAAAACGCACTCAAAGCCAAGGCATCCACCACCG
The DNA here is from genome assembly GCF_042884655.1 of Pseudarthrobacter sp. NPDC058119. Taxonomy (NCBI): domain Bacteria; kingdom Bacillati; phylum Actinomycetota; class Actinomycetes; order Micrococcales; family Micrococcaceae; genus Pseudarthrobacter; species Pseudarthrobacter sp. NPDC058119. The sequence goes on along the minus strand of NZ_JBHVTN010000009.1, from coordinate 203,724 downwards.
GGACCAAGGCCCTCGAGAGCGGCTACACCCTCGACATGGCCTTGGTGATGACCGAGTTCGAAGGAGACCAGGACGCCATCGAGAAACTCGAATCCGTGATCCGGGACGAACCGCACTACTTCGACCACATCGCCCAGAAGCTCCGCGATGACCGCGAATCCAAGGCCCAGCTTGCTGCGCTGATCGAGGAACTTATCGCCCAGGGCAAGGCCATCGTTGAAGACGCCGGACACTACGCCGACGAGGAGAACCTGTATGTCTCAGCGGCCAAGCGGGCCGACGGGGAACCGGCCACCGACGAGGACGCCAACGCCTACATCATCAGCACCGACTACCAGGGCAAGCACCACGCCAAGCCCGTCATCAGCGACTGGAAGGAACTGGGCTTCACCCCCAAGTACGAACGCTACAACGGCGGCGGGCAGCAGGCCCAAAAAGGCCCGATGACCGAGGAACAAAAGGCCCAGCGGAAAACCCTGATCGCCAACAACAAGGCCATGGAATCAGCGACCAAGGTCCGCCGCGAGTTCGTCAAAACCCTGCTGGCCCGCAAGCAGGCACCCAAAGGCTGGCAGTACTTCACCGTCCACGCCATCACCCACCACTCCGAAACCGCCAGCGGCTACGACGGGAAGGTCGCCGCTGACATGGTCGGTGCCAAGGTCGAAGAATCCAACCGGTGGGGATGGAACCCGCTCCGGGACCACGTCGCCAAAACCGAGGCACGGCCCGAGTTCTCCCTGATCGCGCTGGTCTGCGCAGGGTATGAAAAGACCATCGCCAAGGACTCGTGGCGGTCCCCAAGCCAAACGCACCGGGACTACCTGAACCAGCTGGTCACGTGGGGATACACCCCCAGCGAAGTCGAGAGCATCATCCTCGACGGCCAAAAGCCAGCCGAGGACGACGCGGCCGCATAAACACCCTTGCCGGGCGGAAACCCCGCCCGGCAAGACCCCGGCCACTCACCACCAAAGGGCCGGGAACCTTCCAGAAGTCGGGCGGTCCACCGCCCAGGACGAACCACAGCAACCACTCACCAGCGGCGGACCGCCGATCAACGCACCCACCACAGGCCATGACCAGGTGCCGCGCTACCCAGGGACAACGACGTCCACATGGCAGCTGCAGGCATCACCGCCAACATTCAGCTAGGCTGAATCGTAGATTTCCTTTGCCGAGGAGAACGCAGAAGGGCCGGCTCTTATGAGCCGGCCCTTCTTGTGTCCCCAGGACACCGAAGCGCCAAGGGTGCAGCTGAGAAATCAGCCCGGAACATTCCGGGGATCGTTACCGTAACTGTTCTTGGAACCGATCTGACCGTCCTGGTTCTTGATCACGTGCTCGACCTTGTCCGCCTGGGCAGCTTCCCGGCCTGCAGCTTCCGCTTCGGCCTTGGTGCTGTAGCCGGCACCGAACGCGCGGTCAGTACCCTCGCGCTTGTTCTTCCACTGGCCGTCTTCGTAGTACGTCTCAACGTCACCCTGAGCCATTGCACACTCCCTCTGCCGATCAATCGCTGACAACTGCTGCACAAATGCAGATAGCAGAAGGCCCCGCAGCAAGCAGCGGGGCCTCCCTGGCAACCACTCCGCCTGATGGGGGACAGGCGGAGAAGCTGCAACAAAACTAAAAGACAGCATGCTTACTTTTCAAGTTGCCGCGCCGTAATACCGTCGGGGCCAATCGCGGCAAAGTCTCCCATGGTCCAATCCCAGCGCCGCCGACGCGCCTACTCCCAGGGGTCGGCGTTGTGTCAGCAGGGACGACACCAATTCAATGGGGGAGTGCACGTTTGCGGAGGCATCTCACCACGGTCCGGAGTGGCTTTTCAGGCACAGGGGGGCTGCGGCCCTGGCGAACCAGCGGGGATGACCACAGTCGCCGGCGGTGGCACTCACCATTTGTAATGTCGTTTTCAGAAGCTGACTGCACAATGATCCGCTGAATTCCGGGGTTTGTGCAGTCGGGTTGTGACCAGTCATTGCCCGCTACTCCTGTGCACAAGGGCACGCTTGCTCTGCACTCCTGTTCACAAATCGCGACATCGATTCGATCGAACGTGGCCAGGGAAGGATCCTTCACCGCGCATTGACTCCCATGTTCATGAGGGGACGTAGGAGGACTTTGGCTTTTCTTTAGCTCCAGGCGTCCACGCCTGGTGGAGGCGCAAACGAGTTGGTCACTTCAGTTAATTGGTAGATGCGCTCTATTTCACTTTTCCTGTATTTGCTCACACGAATTGACTCCAGAGACTGACAGTTCTCCAGGACGTTTAGTTTGCCGTCCTCGGGAAGCACCCCAAAGAGCTCGAGGTGAGCGAGATGCGGCAACCCAGTTAGAGGGGCCAGCGAATGCACAATCGTCTTCTTCCCAGATGAGTCCCAGCTCGGGAGTGTGCTGAGCCTGATCGTCTTCAGTTTTTGCAGCTGACCGAGGGGGCCTAGATCGGAGACCTTCGGCATGTGCATGACTCTTAGATACTCGAGCCGGCTCAGACCGTGCAGGGGCGTCAGGTCAGCGTCTGGATACGTCGCAATGACAAGCGTTTTTAGATTGGTAAAAGTTGAGAGGCTTTCCAGCGACTTGTATTTGCAATGCCACACGCGCAGGGCAGTCACGTCGGATGGAGTCGGGTGCACCGGCATGGACCGAGCCTCGTCTCTCATGAAATCAGCGATCATCATGTAACCGTAGTGGAGATCGAGCACCTTCAGGGACGACGCTGGGGCGGCCTTCAAAGTCTCTGCGGCCAAGCACTGGGTTGGCATCATGCGCACCTCCCCAGCCGCCTGGTAAAGGATCCTTCTATGGGAGCGGGAAGCGTAGGCTTCATGCATGTTCAATAGCATCGGTCTGGACGGCAAGGTGCTTGGGGTGACGGTTCTAGACGTCAAGGAGCTTCCAGCGGAGAAGTCGTTCCTTGTCCTACTGGACTACATGGAGATGGGCGAGGGCCCTGCCCACAATCTCGCGAGGATTAGTGAAGTAGGTGCCATCGTCTGGACCGCGGACCTTCCTGAGACAGGTTCTAGCGAATGCTACCTTTCCATGGACCTCTCTGATGACGGCACTGTTCTTGCGAATACTTGGAATGGGTACCGGGTGACCTTAGACAGCGTCACTGGCAAAGTGCTAGGCATGGAATTCACTAAGTAATCGCGAGCAGCGGCCTCGAGTTCAACTCAGTGAAAACTGGTCCGTTGCAGGGGTGTAGCGGATGACTGGCGCGCCGTTCGAACCTTCATCTCTAATCACAACGTCTCGATGAAGCGTGATTGCGAGCTTCCTCATCACCTGGGCTATGCCGTCTACTGTTGCCTGGTTAACGAGTTCCCGGAGGTCGAAGTCGAAAATCACCGCGTCCGGACCGGGGAAGAAGTTGACGCGTACTCCATCGACTGGCCAGACGGCAAAGCTCTCCAGTTCGGCAACACCTTGTCTGTTGGGCGGCAGAGGCGAATGGCCATCACTGGTTGTCAGTCTCCAGCCACTGCGGTTCAGCATCGCAAACACCGCATCCCAGTCGTGTTCTGCACTCCCGAGTACCTCGCCATCAGGGAGCACGCCGGGGTCGTCCCCAAAGGCTCGATGGAAGCGCGCCCAATCAAGATCCGAAGTCATGGGCACAATCATCGCTCAAATCGTGTATGGGCAGTTGGACTGCTTTGTTGGGAGCCTCGAAGTGACGCCCATAAGCCGTCGGTAAAAGGAACGGCTACCACTTTAGCCGGTCCTCAAGAGGACGCTGGTCCTATTTGCGCAATTGTCTCTAGGGGTTCGGCGGAGTCGGTAGGGAACGTTTTGCCATTGGGTACGTCCGTCTCATCGATTCCAGGAAGTAGTCGCAGGCCTCAGCTTCTGATGGAAATTCGTGCTCATCGCTTCGGGTCCCACGCTCCGTGTAATACACAAGGAACTTTCCCCCTTGCTGTTCGATGTTCAAAGTTTCGTTGCGATCACTGCCGTGCATGACATACGAGTCCGGTGGGAAGCCTTCTGCTGCAAGGGTAGATTCGAGCTGCCTTCTGTCCATGCCTTGATTATGCAACCAGCACCGAAAAGCATGCTTCGATGTCGCCTTGTCGTGCGTCCGTGCCCTGCGGCGCGCCCGCTGAAGGGTGGTTGAGCGCCCCTGCAGCCACGGATTCTTCCGTCGGTGCCGTTGCTAGCCGCTGGATGCACGTTTACCCCGCACGCTGACGGTGCCCTTACCGCTCAGTCCAGATTGTCTTGAAACCCTTGGGATATGAGGCGTCTCGTTCGCCGAGTCCGGGGCCTACGACCGGGGATGGAAGTTCCGCTAGATCTCGGCCAACTTCCTGCGGCGAGCGATTCTCATAACTATGTCTCGAAACCATCTGGTTGAATCGACGTACTCAAGGTTAGTTATGAGACATACAGAGGGCAGGCGTGACGAAACTCATTGGCTATGCGCGCGTGTCCACGCGGCAACAGTCCACCGACCGGCAACAGGCCGACCTTCTGGCCGCAGGCGTGCGCCGGGATGACCTCTACATCGACCACGGGGTATCCGGGGCACGGTCATCACGACCCCAGTTCGACCGGGCCCTGGAAGCACTGGACGAGGGCGACACCCTCGTCATCACCACCTTGGACCGGCTCGGACGATCCACCCAGAACATGCTCGCCTTCGCCGACGCCCTCCGCGCCCGCGGCGCCGGCCTCAGGGTGCTCAACCTGGGCGGAGGTGACGTCGACACCTCCACTCCCATGGGGTCCATGCTGTTCACCGTCATGGCCGCACTCGCCCAGATGGAACACGAGATCAAAAGGGAACGCGTCATTGACTCCATCAGGAAACGAAGAGAAGCCGGGCTCGACCTGGGCGGCAGGCCCCGGCGGATCACCGAGAGCCAAATTCGCACAGCTCTGCGGTTGGTCGAAGACGGCGAACCTGCTGCTCAGGTTGCTCGGGATTTGGGAATGTCGAGGGCATCTTTTTATCGAAGGTCGCGGGCCATCAAGGCTCCAGAGGTAGAAAAAATCTAGCGTCGGGACCTCGACCGGTGAGGGATCCCCGTTCAATCAGGTGGATGGCCGTCGCGGTGGTTTGGAGGGCTCGGATCTGAATGTCGACTGGGTAGCTTTCATGGGGTTGCCAGCTCAGTGGTCCCACCCGCGAAGGGTATCCGGCGGCCTTCCAGATACCTTTTATCATGCGCGCCGCGGTCGTGCATTCGCTGATGGTTGCCTCCAACTCGTCGATGATCGTCCGAAGGAGACGGAACCACGTTTCGGCGTGGATCCGACGCCCCTGTAGGTCGGCGAACCCTGTGGCCATGGCTTGCCACGTCCTGGCGTCCATCTTGAGGACCGCTGGTGACGCGGGCTTCGGGACTGGTGGCTTGTGCTCCCAGTCCGCGAAGTAGGTCACCGCGGTTTCCCTCGTTTCGAGGAGGCATTCATGGAACGGGCAGCTAAGTGTTAGCGGAAGCAGCCACAACAGTTGGTAGGGATATGGCGGTTGCGCCTCGGTGATGCATTGAGGGCATGCCCGCAATGCCGGCCGGGTTGAACGCCAAGGCAGCCAGGTAGGGATCTCTCTCACCCGCCGCCTTCCTGCTCCCAGCAGCACAGAGAATTGTTGGTTATAGACCCCGTATCCATCCGGAGTTGGTCCAGTCGTGTCAATCAGGCAGGGTGACCACCCGCTTAGACTCATCTTCCGGATCCGCGCCACGTCCATTCCGGTTCGCTCCGCCAGCCCACAAGCAAACCCGTCGGGTGGGCACGTATCCATGTCACCCGCAACCTCGGGCCGGAACCCCATGTCGGACACAAGGTCGTCGATGTCAGCGCCGTAACGAGAGGCGATGCGCTGGAGCCACGAGGTCAGTGCCTCACCAGGTTCCGGCGGGGGATGGACGGGCCAGCGTCGGGCAGCGGTCACAGCAGTTGATTTTCGAAGATCCTGCGTCGTTCGGTAGGGCCCAGGTAATCGGCCAGGGTCAACGTTCGGTGATTGATCCTCTCTTCCCCCGTCTGGACAGCGGCGACAGCGGCTGCAGTCAGCAGTCGGGCGAGTTCTCCGATGGTGCCTTCGCTGCGTGCGAGCAGATACCGAGTCATGTCCTCCGTGTCGATCAGCGATGGACGGCGCAGGGGAAGCGAAGCAGCGAAACTTGCCAGCAGCGCCTGGGCCTCGTCGCCGACTTCCCAAAGCGGCAGAATGAACGGTTCGAACCTGTTCTCGAGCTGGTCGTCGGATCTGACGGCCAGATAGGCCTCGCGGGTGCCGACTCCAACCAGGGGAACGCGGAGCTCGTTGCCAAGGAACCGCAGCAGATTAAGAAATTCCTGTCGTTTCTCACCCCGGCCCGCCAGGACGTTATGGATCTCGTCGATCACCAGTATCCGGACTCCCACTTCACGCAGGAGGGAAAGTGCCAGTCGTTCAGCTTCGGGTACGCGCCGCTGTGGCCGTAATGGCGCACCAATCGCCGCGAGCAGGGCCGTATAGAACCGAAGCGCTGATGGTTCCGATGGCATCTGCATGCATAAAACGGGAATGTCCTCACCGGCGGGGCCTGTCACGCTGGGATGTGCCCGCCGGAACCGTTCGACGATCATGGACTTGCCATTGTTCGTGGGCCCGATCAGCAAGAGGTTGGGCATGCGCTGTTTTCTCGGCCAGCCAAGGAGCACCTCCAGACGCTCTACAGCGGCCACGGCCTTCGGATAGCCGATCCACCGGTCCGCGCGAATGCGCTGCAGCCGCTCTTCGGCCGGAAGCTTTGAAAGTTCCCGCGCGGCGGGATGAAGGTGCGACGGAGCCTGCGGCTGACTGTTATCCACGATTACCATTCCTCAATTTGCTCAAACGGTTGAACGGAGGCCTCTCCCGGCTCGACGTCTGCCGGCACATCCAGTGCAGGCGGGCTTTGTGAGAATTGGGTGCCCGGGCGCTGCGGGTCTTTTGCCCGCTTGCGCCGTTCTGTTTCCCGCCGGAGACGTTTGGTCGTTTTCACGGCAGTGTCGCTGACCTGCCGCATTTGGTCGATCATCCGGAACAAGGTTGCTTCGTCCACTTGGGCTGCGCCGCGTTCGTGTAATCGAGCGAGAGCTTGCCTGTGTTCCCAGAGGCTGATGGAAGGGTTGGAGATCGACCGGTACGGGACCTCCACATAGTTATGCCCGTCCGGTTCCAGGACCCATATTCTGCTGATGTCCCGGGGATCGCGTCGGATGATGAACTTGCCGAGTCTTTCACGTCGGCTGATCCAAGGTTTCAAGGCATTGGCGAAGTAGTGGACATGGTCGATGAGGAAACCGGTGCGCGTCAGCGTGCGGCGGATGACCGGAAGGAAGTCCACGAGGAATGCGGTCTGACTTGCCGTAACGGCAGGTGTGCCGGTGACAGCGATCGCGGCAGTCCATGCCGCTGCCGGCGTTTGGCCTAGGGTGCTGTGCCTGCTGCCGTGATACCTGGCGACGGCCAGAACCAGCCACTTTTCCAATTCGGGCAAGGTCAGTGCGGCCATCTTTTCTGAGTCGTACCGCCCTCGCTCTCCCGGACTCGAGAAGGTCGTCCCGGGGAGCTGATGGATTTCACGCATGACCGTGCCGATGACACGCTCAACAATTCCTCCGTAGTGGGGCTGTCCAGGGGGACGGTAGGACAAACGGATGCCGTGCTGCTCGCAGCCGCGCCGCAACGCCTCGCTCTTAAACTCTGCCGCGTTATCGAGGAACAGCGACCTGGGCTTACCGCTCATTGGCCACTCAGCATGGACGCCCAACTGCTCCAGCCAGGGACGTTTGTCTGCAACCGCATGAGCCAGGCACAGCCCGACCGACACGGCCGAGGGCGGTTCCAGTGTAAGGACCAGCCCAACGAGAGTCCGGCTAAAGACATCAATGGCAACCGTCAAATATGGTCGGCCAATCGGTCGACGCTCGCGTTCGTCCACCACGACGACGTCGATAACCGTGTGATCGATCTGAACCTGTTCCAGGATTGAGCCGATCACGGGCACCTCACCACCAGCTGATTGGAGCGGTCTCACAGCATCCGGGCCATCCCTGCGGCGGCCGACCTCAACTGGGTTCAGCATCGAGATGCGACGGCTCACCGTGTTTCTCGTCGGAGGCTTTAATCCCTGCAACACACAGGCCCGGACGATCTCCCGATGCAATGCCGCCACACTCAGCTTCTGGCGCGTCAAAAACCGCCGACGAATCAGGCCAGCCACAATGTCCTCGACCTGTTCAGGCAGACGGTTTCCGCCCTTGCCGCCGGTCGAACGATGGATTGCGAGATCAGTCACAAGACCTGACCCCTGGCGGTAGTGCCCAAGCAACGTATAAACCTGGCGCCGGGAAACACCCAGCTGCATCGCTGCTTCGTCAGCGGCAGCAATCCCCGTTACGCGACGCGTTGCCAGTGCACCGATCACAGCGGCGCGACTCTTGGCCTGCTCCCATGCAGCGTCCGGCATAGTCAGCTGCCCATCCGCAAGAATCGGGTCCGGATCAGCCTCCATTACTGCCTCCTTTTGGGAACAGGAGTAGCGAACAGAAGCAATTTAGTGCAGTGATATGCCGGCCAGCCATAGGTCAGGAGTCATATGCGCAGATCCGCAACCGTGGGGCTAACTGTGCAGTCGGCTTCTGAAATCGGCAGCGTTGGGCCCGGTAACAGGGGCATGTGAAGAGGACTTCTGACATCTGTGCAGTTAGCTTCTGAAATCGACAAAGCCTGCGGGAATGACCACGGTTGCCGGCGGCGTCAATAACCACAGAGGGGCCGAGCAAAACCCCTAAAATACGCGGTAAAACCTCTATCCATTCAGTTGAATGACTGCTAGAATTGAGGTAGCAAGTCAGCCAGACGAACGAAACTTATTTGATACGAAACCAGGTGCTGAAAATGACTGCAACACCGGCCGCTTACACGGTCTATACCAAGCCCGATTGCCCGAACTGTGAGAAGACGAAGGGCTACTTCGACTCCAAGGGCATCACCTACACGGCCGTTGACATCACCGAAGTGCCGGCAGCGCTGGAGTACATCACCGCCGAACTTGGCTACTCGCAGGCGCCCGTCGTGGTGAATAACACTGATGACGAGGACCACTGGTCCGGCCTGCGCCGCGACAAGCTCGTCCAGGCGGCCATGAGTCACAAGGCAGCGTGAGGACCGTGACCGCCCTGCCTCGGGTCGTCGGGTACAAGCTGAGCCCACGGATCCCGTTGGAGGTGGACCTGTTCCGGCAGGTCAACCCGAGCGGCAGGATTCCCGCCGACGTTGTGGACCCTTACGTTGTGGAGCCCGCCATTGTGGAACCCCTCGATGTGGACCTGTACGACGACTACGCCAACCCAGGTAACGGTGGGGATGACCGGTACTTTGAGGCGATCAGCAGCCGCCCGCTCGGGGAGGGTGGGCTCTGGGATGCGCACACCGCGGACCAGTATCAGCCCAACGACCTCACCCACGACGAACCGGGTGGGACCGAACCTCAGAACGAACCGACAACATCCAGCGAGAACATCACCAGCGCGCGAGGAAAAGGAATCATCATGGCCGGCGAAACAACCATTACTGTCATTGGAAACCTGACATCGGACCCGGAGCTGCGCTTCACTCCGAGTGGGTCTGCGGTGGCGAACTTCACCATCGCTTCAACGCCCAGGACTTTCGATCGTCAGTCCAACGAGTGGAAGGACGGGGAGACGCTTTTCCTGCGGGCCGGTGTGTGGCGGGAAGCGGCGGAGAACGTGGCTGAGTCCCTGACTAAGGGGATGCGTGTCATCGTGACCGGTCGGCTGAAGTCCCGGTCCTACGAGACCAAGGAAGGTGAGAAGCGCACGGTCATCGAGCTCGAAGTAGACGAGGTGGGCCCCTCACTTCGGTATGCGAATGCGAAGGTAAACCGCACCCAGCGAAGTACCCAGGGCGGCCAGGGGAACGGCTACCAGGGCAATGGTAACTCCCAGCTCCAGTCCGGGCCCCAGGACGATCCTTGGGCCGTGCCGGCCAACAGCAACGGCGCCGGTGGATGGGGCAACGGGCGGGACTCCGAACCCCCGTTCTAAGCAGTACAACTGTCGGGGTCAGCAGATACGCTGGCCCGACAGGCAGCGCCCTCTCATCCAGACCACGAGTAAAAAGGAACACCCAATGTCGCATGCAGATGACCTCCGCGCTTGGGCGCGAGGCATGTACACCACCGAGGCAGCAACGGAGCTGCTGCTAAAGGCCTTTGGGGGGAAGTTCGCTGCACCCGGTAATCCGTGGGTGCATACGAGCACCGAACCGGAGGGGCCCAATCAGGTGAGGGCATGGATCGATTTCGCCGCCGTCCCCGAAGAGGTCGGGCCGCTCTCCGGCGGGGAACGTCGTTTCCTCATGCTCGCTGCCTCCCTCGCGGAGGATGTTCCGGTGGTTTTGGGTGACCTCGTGTCGGGATTGGACCGTGAGAACCTGGATCTGGTGCTGGCCGCTATCGCACATGCCGGCGGTAGCCACCAGCACTCGGATGTCCGCTTCAACGAGGACGGCTCCATGTCCCTGGGGAAGGGTTACCTGGACAGCTTGCACCCGTGGCCGCGGACGCTGCGCTCCGTCTAGGCAGGGACTCTTTGATGGCGAAGCCGAAGCGGATTCCGGCGTTCACGCCGTACTACACGGAGGACCAGGCGGGGCAGGTGCGGGCTGCGTTCAAGGCCGCCGGCCTGCAGGAAGGTGACGCGAGTGTTTCGGACCTCATTGTCAGGGCGACGATGCGTGAAGTGAAGCGTCTGCAGCGCAAGTACAACGGCGGGAAGCCGTGGCCTCCGGTGCAGGCCGGCGAGCTGCGGCGGGGGCAGAGAACGATGGATGAAATGCAGCACCGAAGCGAGGAAACGTAAGCGTGGGTAAGAGGACTGAGGAAGTAAGCAGGAGTGGTGCGCCCGTGGCTAACCCGTTCCCGCGGATGTTGACACTGGACCAGGTTGAGGAGGTCCTGAACCTTGGTAAACCCTTGGTTTACGCACTGGTTCGGAGTGGTGAGTTGAGGGCAGCTCAGTTTGGCGGCCGCGGCGTTTGGCGCGTCCGGGAGGACGATCTGAGCGCGTACATTGATGCCGCGTATGAGAAGACAGCGGAGCGCATTGCGTCCGGCCAGGTTCCCGAGGGGGAGTCTCCCGCGGACGACTGACCGCAGCGGTTGAAGCGTCGAAGGCCGGCACCCACTGACGGGTGTCGGCCTTCGGTGTTTGCCGGGTCAGGGTCACCGTTTTGTGAACTCTTTTGCTGCGGCTGGTGCCATTGCTTGGATCACGCGGGCCTGCGGAAGCTGGTGGTGATTGGCGCCGCCCTGCAGCTTGTGGTTGTCACCGCCCTGTAACGGCCCGGGGAGCCCCCTGTGCCTTATAAGCCAGCCCCCGGGAGTGGTTCCGTATCGCCCCAGGCTGCGACGCTGTGTAGTCGCGTGTCGTCCCTGCTGAAGAAAACCCGAGCGCTCTTCAAGGTGCGCCGGCAGCGGAGGCATTGGACCATGGGGAAGGCTGCCGCTGGCACCCCGCGACCGTCGAGGCTGTGCACATTCGCCGGTCCCGGCGGTGACGTTCGTGCGCGCGGTGAGCTGGCGTCTGTGTGCAGCCGGTCAGGTGGGTCCCGTCGTCCACCTGTGTGCGGGAAAAGCCCGAAGGGTATAGCTTTTGCCGTGCCCAGGTGGGCGAGGGGCAGGCTTACTCAGCCCCGGTTTCCCCACCAGCGGAGGTCGGCGTGCTGTCGTCAGTGGTGCGGGTGGTGGCCGTCTTCCGTCGCCGCGCTGCGGCGCCGGATTCGAGCCCGAGCTTCTTCAGTTCCTCGGGGCTCCACCCGTCCTTGGTGGCGCGAACGTAGGCGCGTTTGTCTTCACGCTCAGCGTCGGCGAGCTGTTCGCGCAGGTCGGTGATGCGCTGCCTGGTCTTGACCAGGTTCGTGACGGACTCGATGCGCGAATCCAGCAGGGCGCGGGCCTGATTGCGGGTCTGTTCAATATCGATGGTCGGCATGCCCCCACAGTAACCACAGGGCAAGCCGATTGTGTTGGAGCGACGCGCAGCGGTGGTCCAATTCCCGACCTGGCCAGCGCGTGAGGCGCGCAAAGGGTCTGAGTCGGCTTCGGCGGAGCAAGCTATATGCCGCGGTGGCCTTTTCGGCGCGTTCGTAACCGCGGGTGGCATGCACGGTGGAGAGCTCTTCCAGCCCGTATTTAGTCTCCAGGGCGCGGCAGGTTTTTTGGGCTTTGGCGTAGTCGCCGTGGGTGGAGGCTTTGGTGCCGTCTTCGCGGACCAGGGACACGGCGATGTGGATGTGGTGGTTGCCGTTCTCACTGGTGCCGTGGTCGATCGCGACCCACCGGCACTGCGCTTTGCCGCTGGCTTCGGTGAAGCCCATCGCGTCGACGAAGTCGTTGGCGATGTCGCCCCATTGCTGATCCGTCAGGGCCCCTTCTTCGGCGCGCAGGCTCAGCGAGCAGTGCCACACGCTGGCGTCCTTGTAGCCGGCGAAAACGCGCTGCTTCTTCACCGGATCCCAGACCATGTCCTTGACCCGGACTTCGACGCCGAAGGCCTTGCGTGGCTGGTCCAGATGCTTCGCGATCGCGGCCGCGTCGTCCTTATCCAGGACAACGTCGTCGTACCAGGCCATGATCGCCGCGTCCCCCGCAACGAGGTGCGGGTCGGTGTGCGCGTTCTTCGTCTTATCCGCATCCGTCGACACCAGGTACACCATCAGGCCGGCCATGCGCGAGCCGCGGGTGATGTTCGGAATCATCCCTACATCAACCCCTCGATGGTGCGGTCGATCCGCATCGCAACCTCACGCACATACGCCAGCACAGCCTTGGCATCCTGCGGGAACTCGTCCCGACCAGCGCGAAATGCACCGGGCCTCCCTCACCCGCAAAGTGCGTGGCAGCGCTGCCGCCTCCGGCAGTGAAGCGGAGTTCGTTCGGCGCACCAGGGACACCGGCCTGCTCGTCCGGCCCAGGTACGCGAAGAACACCACCGACGTCATCGTCGGCTACTCCGTGGCCGAACGACCGAAGCCGGGCGAGCGGCCCATCTGGTTCGGCGGCGGCACCCTCGCCACCGACCTCCGCCTCGGACAACTGCGGCAGGAATGGACCGACACCCCGCAGGCAGCAACAGAGGCAGCGGCGGAATGGAACGCCGCCGCACGCAACAAACGCAAAGCCAACACGCGCGGCCCGGAAAAGGCAGCGCCGGACCCGCAGCTGTGGGTCGACTACACCCGCAACGCCACCGAGCTGGCCGACCGGCTCCGGAACATCCCGCACGACGACCACGCCACCTGGGCCAAAGCAGCAAGGGAAGTGTCGGGCGCGTTCGCCGCCTGGTCGCACAGGCTCGAACCCACACCCGGACCGCTGGCTGCCACCGCCGCGGAACTGGCCCGGACCGCACAGCTCCGCACACCCGGCGAGCACAGCAAACCTGTCCCGTTGCCGTCGACCGCCGGCGCCGCGATGTTGTTCATGGCCGCCTCCAGCAAGAACAAGACCGCAGCACAGACCGCGCTGATGGTGCAGCTGATCAATACAGCCTTCGCTGTCTACGAAATGCACCAACAGGCCGGGCGGGCACGGGAAGCGCAGCGCATCCGCGCCGTGGTCGAAAACCAGCTCGCCCCGTTCACCGCGACCATGCCCAAACCCAGACCCGTTGGAGCGGAACGGCAGCCAGCAATGGCGGCAGCTGCGCCGCCGCGGGCGGTTGATATCGCACGGCGCGGCATGGCCCCGATCCGCCCCGGTTCGGTGGTTCCCACGACACCTACACCCTTAACACCAGCAAGGACCTATCAGCCCAGCCGCGAAACTCGGCCGGGACTCGACCGATAAGAATCACACCACCAGTGCAAGGGGATTCTCAATGACAAAGTCAAGCGGCTTGAGTGACCGGTATCGTCCGGTGCTCGAAGCGTTTGCCGTCTCTGAGAAGGGCCCAGATGACGTTGATGCGGCGTCTGGCCAAGGCGAGGATAGCTTGCTTGTGGTTCTTTCCTTCAGCGCGTTTCCGGTTGTAGTAGGCCTTCGATGTTGGGCAGTGTACGGCCGCGGTTTGGGCCGAGAGATAGCAGGCCCTGAGCAGTCTTCGGTCGTAGCGTCTGGGGCGGTGATGGTTTCCGCTGACGCGGCCGGAGTCACGCGGGACAGGGGCTACCCCTGCGACGCCGGCAAGCCGGTTGGGGTTCTCGTAGTGATCCATAGTTCCACCGGTCGCTGCGAGGAATTCGGAGGCGAGCTGCACACCAAATCCAGGGACGCTCAGCAGGATCTCGGCGTATTCATGCTTACTGAACCGGGCCTCGATCTGTGCCTCGACCTCCTCGATCTCTTCGCGCAGGCGAAGGACCTGAGCCGCGATCTTTCCCACGAGCATCGCAGCTGCTGCTTGCCCGCTCACGGTGGTGTGCTGGCGGTTGGCTGTCTCCACCGCGGCCATCGCAAGAAGGTCGGACCGGTGGACTCCTTGTTTGCGCAGCCAGCTCGTGATTCTGGCCTGGCCTGCTTTACGGATCCCGTCAGGAGTTTGGTATTTCGTCAGCAGCACCAGCGCCCCTTTCCGCAGGGAGTAATCAAAGGCTGCTTCCAGTGCAGGGAAATACCCCAACAGGGTGGCGCGGAGCCGGTTGATCGCCCGGGTTCGGTCCGCGACCAGATCAGCTCGGTGAGCCGAGAAGAGCCGAAGCTCGACCGAAAGCTCATCGGCTGCCCGGACGGGGTGCAGGTCGCGTCGCATCCTGGCCTGGTCGGCAATGATGCCGGCGTCCTTGGCATCGGTCTTTCCGTCACCCCGGTATGTGCGGGAAGCATGGTGGACAGTTCTGCCAGGGATATAGAGGACCGATTGGCCGTTATCGACCAACAGGCCGATAGCCAGAGCACCCCCTCCATCGTTCAGATCTGTCGCCCAGACCACCTCACCGCCCGCCGCCAGGGAGAGTACGTCTGCGATCATGGCCAACAGCTCGGTCTCATCATTAGCCACACGGCGAGAGAAGAGCCGGCGCCCTTCTTCGTCGATCGCCACACAGTGATGGTGAGCTTTTCCAGCATCAATGCCCGCCCACAATCGCGACACGGGTACCTCCTTGGCTCGTCGGGATGTGCTTTGCCCAATCGACAACCTCGCCGTCGTGTCCTTACACAGCGATCAATGCCGCACTTCTCAATCAGAGGTCGAGTTGTCGCGGGGCACCGAGCGGCCAATCCCCTTCAGCCACAAACTGGGCGAGAAACACTAATGAGCCATACCCGGTGCCCCTGGGTGATGGCGAGCATACAAAGCCCACCAAACACACACCAAACAACGTAAGGAACACCATGAGTGAATCAGACGGCATCGACGACGTTCTCGACAACGGCCTGCGTCAATCCCTGATGATTGCCGCCCGCGTCGGGGAGACCCTGGCCCGGCGCCGGCAGGAATCCCTCCGCGAACGGGAACACCAGGACATCCAGGCCGCGCACGAAGCTCACGCCCGCTACGCCGCCGAACGCGCTCAGATGCAGGCCGCACTCGCCCCCATCCACGACGGCAAATGGTGGCAGCAGGCCCAACCCGCCGACATCACCAACGCCTACATCCTGACTGAGGCCTGGAAAGACCACGACCCCGCCGCCTTGGCCGCGGCCGACCGGATCCGGCACGAGGTGTCCACCAGGTACGGGATTGACACCCACGACGTCGGGGCAGACGCCGCCTACCTGCATTCCGGCATCGAAACGGTCGCCGCTGAACTGGCCCGCCTCAACGCCGCCCGGGAACATGAGAAAGCCATGGCGCTGATCGCTGCAGCCCAGGCCGAAGAGCTCCGGGCCCGGGCACAGAGGCTTGCGACTGTCATGGAAAAGCACCAGATCCCCGTCGAGTACTTGAGCAACGAGGCCCTGGCGGCGGCGCTCCAGCAGTCCCAGGACGCCAAAACACCGGAGGCCATCGAAGCTGCCGACGTCACGGTGAAAGAGCGCCTCTACCTTATCGGCAAAGACGGCATCAACGGTCCCACCATCGACCAGCTCCGCGACGAAACCACCGCCATCGTCAACGGAGCCGGCGACGACCACTTCAAAGACCCCGCGTTCGTGGAAGCCGCCCAGGAACTTCACGAAGCCAAACTTCTCGCCGAAGGCGGGTTCACCGGCACCGGTCAGGAGTCCCTTGAGCAGCGGTACGAGCGGGCTGAAAAGGAACTCTTCGCCCGCATCGAAGGCCTCGGCCGCGAGATCGAAGACCGAGTAATCGGCAATGACAGCGACCGCCTCAAAGGCCAGGGACTTAAGGCAGAAGCAGCGTCGGCCACCGATTACGGCTCGGCGGAACGCCACGAAGCGTTCGCCGAATCCCTCAAAGACAGCGGCGCGACTGAAACACAGATCCGCGGCCGCCTCACCGCAGCACGCAGCGAAGGCACACACCCCAGCGCGGCACTCACCGCGGGCAAGGGAGCCGCGAAGGCACGGAAGACCCGACCAGGGAAATCAGTGGGCGCTGAACGCGGCAAGAGCGGCCTCAGCAGATAAACGAAACCAGGATACGCATGAGTGGCCGGTGTACCCGCCGCCCGGCAGCCGGCCTGGACTGACCATCAACCGAAGCGTTTCCGCGGCTGTCCCGGAACAGCACTGAGCCTGAAAGGAGGCTTACCTTGACGGAAAAACCCGAAGAAGCTGACGCTCAACAGAACGCAGACCGGGGAAGTGATGACGAGGTCATTGCAGAGGCCCTGCGGTTGCTGGCCGACTTCGACAACACGTCGCTGCCCGGATATGACCCCGCTGTTCTACCAGCACGGATACGAAGAGTTACGGATGATTACCCAGGACCTGCTCCGGATCTTGGGGCATGACACGGACGCGCAGAAGCCGCGGTAATGGCGGGCGTCGAACCAGAAAAGTCCAAAGCACTTTGGACAATTTGCAGTTGGCGCGACATTAGGGGGCACAGTTTGTGCATGGACTGTCTGCACAAGCTGCTCGCGGGAGGCTCGTGGCGGCCAAGGCCTCAGCCAGGGAGGGGCGACTGATCACCGTTACCGGCCGCACTCTTATCTGCACTCGAGCCCGTAGAGCGAGAGCACATAGTTGAGATCGGCATCGTTCCGATGGATCTCCGCTTCTGCCTGGACCTGGACCGGGTCGGGGCCGAGCCGGTCGTCCTGCCGCCGCAGCCAATAAGCCCAACAAAGTCCTCCACCGTATTTGGAGTGCGCGCGGACGCCGGCGCCGTAGTTCCCGTCATCCAGGACTTGCTCACGGAGCCATTCAGCAATGGCCGTGGTCGCCTCGCGGTTATCTCCGGCAAGCGTGCCAAGGGTGACAGTGCCAAGGTCATAGGCGTCGTCAAGCTGCTGGCCGAGGTGACGGTTCAGAGCCGCGATTGATTCGGCTGCCGTCAGATCGATCCACCTGATCGGCTCGCTGATCCGCAGCGTGTACATAAGACGCCCGTCGCGCCAGTTTGCCGGAAGCCAGCCGGGAATCATGTTCCCGTTTCTGGTCCAGTCATCCTGAATCATCTTCTGCGCGACCTTCACCGGGAGGCCGAACTGCCGGGCGGCGAAAGCCACTGCGTCGCGGAAGTCCTTCCCGACCCGGGCCATCGCCAGCGTCTCCGCATAGGCGGTGCGTCGATCCCCGGCCAGGTACACGGTTGAACCCGGAGTGTCGAAGCGCGACCAGGACGACCGATCTACCGCTCCAGCACTTCGTGGCAGTGGATTCAGGGGTCCATACGATGACTTCGCGATCCGGTATCCAGTAATCGGCCCTTCCACATAAGCCAGGCCGGTACTGGAACAGACTCCGGTCAACCGGCAAACCTATCTTCAGTCATCGCAGCTGCGGCCGCCATCACTTCCTTGGCACGCATGTCCTTGATCGCTTCGATAGGGGAGACTTCAGCGAGCCACGGGTTGGCGCCGACAAACCACAGGCGGGCCACGTGTTCGCCCTCCACGCTCGACACAGCGGTCCAAGCGCGATGGGCAAGCTGCAACCGAGCTTGGGCCTCCGGCCGGGGCTCAGGCCCATCGGTCCGCGCCCAGCGATAACTGATTTTGGGGTCCTTGCTACCCGCCAACGCCGAGACCAGCGTGGCGCCGAGGGCGCTGTTGAGCTGTCGGACGATCTCCCGGATGCCCAGACGTGCCGTCCCGCTATGAGCGGTTCCAACGTCAATCGAGATACTCATGACGGCTCACTCCTTCCCGTATCTGTCCATCCTAGTCGGAAGACTACTAAAAAGCCACTAAAAACCCACTAGATGACAGCGACGACACCTAGTCGGATCGGGCGGCGTAAGCTCCAAAGGCCCGTGACAGCCTGCTCCAGGAGGGCAAAGGAAACGTTAGCCCCCTGACGACGCCACTGACCGTTGCCACGGTTGAGGCCGCCGAAGAACTCTCCGGCCGCTCGCCCGGGCGGCCGGCTCACCACACCCATGATCGGTGTCCTGGACGAAGCAGCAATGCTGTGGGCAGCTGGAGAAGGTCATTGATAGATACGATTCCGTCGCATCCCTTGGCAGCAGGGTGTTGGGGCGTTCCACAGTATTCAGTTGGTGTGAATCTGGAACCATGGCGCTGACAAACTGGCGATGGGTGGCGCCGACCGTCATGCACTACGTTGAGGTCGGGGACAGTAGCCTAGGACAACACTCCTTGTCCGGGCAGACGGTTTCAGGGAAATGCTAGGGGCGCCCGGCGCCCGAAAAAGGGGAAGGCATTGCGGCAGCCAGACAGGGTTCAGCGTGGGGACATAGGCGAGACCGCGGTCGAGTTGTTCTTTAAGCAACTTGGATGGGGACCGCTTTCCACGAGTTCGCAGGATCTCGGCACTGACTTGCTGATCCAGCTCCGAACCGAGGAGCTCGTCGACCTCGGGCTACTGCTCGGCGCCCAAGTCAAAACCGGTTCCAGCTGGTTCGAAGAGTCCGGGACTGTCGATGGGCGGGAAGGCTGGTGGTATCGCGAAAGCAGCATGAGCCACGCCGACTATTGGTCGAACCACCATGTGCCGCACATTCTGATACTCCAGAGCGAAGACTGCACCACGATCCGGGTCTGGGCGGTGCTCGACCAGAAGACCATCAAAGCAACCGGCCAAGGCTTCAAAGTGTTCGTCCCCGCCGATCAGCGCCTTGATCGCTCATTTTTGAGGAGGTGGATTGAACTCGCCGAAAAGGCTCGGGAATCATTGGTACTTGAAGGCAGCCGATGGTCATTTTCGGTAGCGGAACTGCCGGAGACCGAATGGGCCCGGCACGCACTCATCGTGCCAAGACTCGTGGCCCCACATCCCAACAAGGGATTGTCCGCCCCGATCAACTGGGCTGAAGCCATTGCGACGTGCGCGGAGGCTCGAACCGACCGCTGGGACTACTTTGCCGCCCAATTCGAATCGGTTCCCAGCCCCACGGAGGCGGCTTCATCCGATGACCCTCACTGGCGATTTGCCGCCTCGGTTCACCAGTGGATCACCCAAGGAACCGCGGAACGACTACGCGACTTTGACGTCAAAGGTACGAGTCGGAGTCTTCGTGCCGCCCGAGCAGTGTGCCTTGCTGCGGCCGAGATCGACAACCACCGTTTCGATGCAGCATTGGAAGCCCTCGCCGCCGAAGCGGACGACGAGGACGTCTCCCTTGACCAGGCCTGGCTGAACGTTCACCACGCCAGGATATTGGCCGAAACAGGGCAACCCGAGGCCGCACTCGAGCTTCTGGACCGGACGAACCTCCTCATGGCCGGGCTGGCTAACAACGTAACGGTATCTGCCATCAGGTCAGCTGTGCTTTGGTCCATGTTCGAGTTGACTGACCGAGGGGATTCCGACTTGTCCAAAGTCGTCGCCGCCATGGACACTGCCGCTGGCTGGTGGCGAAACCAAAGCGTTGCCAGAGGACTCGAAGACGCTGCGGAACGAAACTTCGAGGCCTGGGGCCGAGACCAATCAGTCCGATTCACGGACTCGCACATCGCCCACAACGAGTTATTCTCCGCCGCCCTCACAGCCCGACTCGCTGGTGACCACAGTAGCTGGCGATCCTCTCTCGGCCTGCTTGCCATGGTCGATCTGTCCTCACAGCGCGGCAGCGGCGCCCAAATACGGGACGGCCTGGATGCGCTCCGCAACGCAGGCGGCGATAGTCAGCTCCGCCTCGCTCTCTCGAAAATACGGGGTGAGGGTCCCCTGGATGAGCTGGCAGCCTTCATGTTGACCATCCGACCCCAGACCATCACCCGGTCCACCTGGCGAGCTGATCTCGCCGCCTTGAACCTCGCAGGAAGCTACTGCTCAGCGGAGCCCGCACAGGAGCTGATCAATTTCCTACTTCTCGGGCTCGAGACTCCGAGCCTTCTGGCTGGGCGGTTCGCCGCCATCGACCCGAGCCATAAGATCGTCGACTCTCTCTGGGGCATGCGGGACCACCTTGACAACAGCCATGCTCACCGGATTATCGCTTTCGCGCTTTCCCTCGGGCCCGAATCGAACCAGCTCCTTCAATATCCCCTGTCAACGTTGCTGGACGCAGTGGACCCGCAGATCATCGCCGAAAACGAGGCCGCTTTAACCGCGAAGGCGAACGATGAGAACCTGCCTGGTTGGCTCAGGCACATTTTCGCCACCCACGCGCCAACGGCTCGGGATGTGCTTGGCCAGTCGCTGATCAAAGGCGACTTGGGGGCGCTCCAGGGTATCGGCAGGATCGAGAGGCTAACTGCTGTTGAGGCGACTGCGGTTGTTGACAAATGCAGGACAGCATTCGCTGGGTTCAAACGCTCCCACAACGGCATTGACGGTCACGTACTCGATATGTCGCGTCTGTGTGCGAGCATCGCCATCTACGGCCCCGAATCCGACGCATGGCAAGTTCTCGTTGAGTTCCTCTGCGACAGCGATGCGTACTCCGCGCCCAAACGTGCAGCCTGCAAAATTATTGCGGAGAATCCAGAACAACTCCCCGCGGAGCATCGTGAGCACCTCGAACGCGCATTGTGGACGATGATAGAGGACACGCGACCGGACCCGTCGGTGACTTTGTATCCCGAAATCGGGGGCGCCTTCCAGGAACTGCTCCTCGCGCTACTACATCCCTCACATCCCCGACGTAAAGCCCTCGAAGGAGCGCTACTAACCGGCAGCAAGAAGGCGAGAAGCGATGCGGCCGACCACTACGCAAGACTCCCGGGTTCAGAGCCGATCCTGCTCGCCCTCGCCAGAGACGCCACGTATGAGGTGGCCGAACGTGCAATGTTTGGTCTAGCAAAGTTAGTAGCCCGAAGCGATGAGGTCGACGACACGTACATCGATGCCTTGACCGCCTTCGCGAAGGCCGACGGAGAAAACGGCGCTTACCGAGTCCTCAGCGGCCTGGAAATGGGCGTCCTTCGCGAGAACTTGCTCGGTCTCGTGGCTGGCATTCAAGAACACCCAAGCGCAGGTGTCCGCCTCCGGGCGAAAGACCTTATCGAATCCTTCCGGCTCCAACATGACGAGTCACGGGCCACTACGGAAGGTCAAGGCGTCATGTCAGCGCAGTGCTGATCACTCAACTGGTCAAAGGGCCTATCAGCGTTGGCAAGCACGTGCGGCCCAAAGCGCTCCAGTGGGGGTGCCGAAATGCATGAAACGCCCGCTATGCGTTGCCCTCAACTGATCCAGCATGCGCACTCTGGGTGAGCACCGGTACTCAACATGACCAGATGCCAATCCAAACAGGCCACTTCCTACAGCTACGACGGCGACCGCAAAGAACGCACCTGGACGGTCGGACCGCCGTTCTGCTGGGAAACCGTTCCTGGATAAACGGCCCGCGAGCCGATGCGGCGCAAAGAGAACAAGGAGAACAAGTGGTCTCTTGGAACGCCGTCGACGCGGTCCCATGGAGCCGAAGTATTTGCCTTGCCTGACAATCCGCTGCAGCAGCCCGCTGCGGCTGGGAAGTGATCTCGCCAGCCCGTCCATCCTGTTCGGCCCAGTGCATCTAGCGCGGTTGGGCTATACGCCTTCGATAAGTATGTCGCACTGTTCGGATAGACTTTCGAACGCTGGGGGAGGGGAGGCCACAAGGATGCCGGAAAGTATCGCAGCAATCAAGAAGAGGGCCACAATGGCTGCGGCCCAGACGCTGAACACTTACTGGGCGGATGTGAACGGAGAGATCCCGCTGCCGGTGGACGCAACGGTCATAGCTGAAAAGCTTGGAGCTGAAGTCTACGCGGCTGACCTGTCTCGTGAGGGAGACAACCTCTCAGGATTCATCTACATACCGCCAGTAGGGCCGCCACAAATCACTATAAACTCGGCGGAGCATATCCACCGTCGGCGCTTCACGTGCGCACATGAAGTTGGCCACATGTTAGACATACGGAGCCGCGAGTTGGGGGAGGGCGGGTTCGTTGACCGTCGCGACACGCTCTCCTCCGCTGGAACAGACCCTCGAGAGGTGTTCGCCAATACCTTCGCAGCTACGCTGCTCATGCCCAGCGACGAAGTGGAGTGGCTGGCTGAAGAACTTGACCTATATGGCTTGGCTAGGCGGTTCAGGGTTTCTACGGACGCAATGCAAAATCGCTTAGATACCCTGGGGCTGAGGCCTGTTGCCTGATCGTTCGAGTGCAATGCCGGCTGCCGATGTCGAAGTGGTCGCAGATTCTTCGGAAGCCGACCTTGCCAAAAGACTCAACAACCGAGTCAAGAAAACGCCAGTCGACAGTGATTCCCAGGGAGGGAACACAGATGATGATTTGCGTGATCTCAATGGGGTCGTCCCTGGAGCGTCAGCGATCAGAGGCATTCGGCATGTAACGCCATTCCTCTTCTTTCTCCAGGCTTATGCCGAAGTCCTTTATCCGGAGACCAAGAATCCCGCAAGGCGAATCATGAAGCTGAGGGAGCGGCACCGGATGACTATACGCGTATGCGGGTCCCTTGATTTCCTCCTGCAATTGGTACTCATTGCGGCGGTAATCGCTGGTCCCGCTCTAATCATTTACAACGGAGTTAAAGCCAGCTTGGGTCTCTAAACACGACGGCTGCCGGTCAGGAAGCGCTTCATCGGGTGAGCCGGGTCAAGTAGGCCACAGTCCGGGTCATTGGCGCTGCCGGACTCGATGCCCTACGGTTCACCCTGGGGTATCCGCAGCTGTGACAGGGCAGTCATTCGAGTGATTTCTTCTTCTCCCATCCTGATCCTTTCAGCCAGTCAGACTCGAAACCCGTGCTCGGGGCCTCAATCACAATTCTTGGAGTGCCGTCCGTATTGGCGACATTGTCTCCGGCCTTAGCTATCGGCCGCGCGGCTGGATTTAACTGCCGTCCTGTCCAGATGAGGTCTAGGAGCTCTCTGCCCGCTTGTCAGGAAGCCGAAAATCGGACCCAATTCTGACGCCTCTACGACCGCTTCCTGACGTCAGCTTGGGGTGTGCTTATTTCTGTACTCTCAGCAAATAGGCCGCTGCTGTAAAGATGTGGGAAGTAGTGTCACGTCCTGTCGGCCTGGGTACAAAACGAGAGGGAATTGGCTCAAGCTCCCATTTGCCCCTCGAAGCTCATTCGCTCGCCCGGTAATACCTCCACTGAATTGCTGCTTGGACGGGCTGGTGGGCCGGCAGCGAACGTAACAATCGGCAGCAATAAGCGTCAACGTGCCATCGGGACGTATTCGCTTGGTCTCGGCACAACGACGCTGGCTCTAGAAGCAAAGTCACTCAAGCTGTGACCACGGATCATTAGTGAAGGATCATGCCCCCGTCGACATAAAGAGTTTGACCAGTCACATTCCGCGACAGATCGGTGATAAAAAACAGGACGGCATTGGCAACGTCAACGTCGTTGGCAAACCGATGTAAAGACAGAGTATCTAGGATCGGCCCGCTGACGGCCTCGGTCGTTGTATCAGCGGCCTCCGCCCACGATTCGAGCGCACTCTGCAAAGCTGGACCCATCTTGTAGCCAGGCGCGACGTTGTTGACCCGGATGCCTCGGGCTCCCAGTTCTTTGGACAGGTAATGTGTCGCGGCGATGAGGGCGGCCTTAGAGATGCCGTACGCGGTTTGAGTGTAACCGGCTGTCGGCAACACTCCAGCAGTCGAACCGACGATGGCGACCGCACCGCCGCCGGATTCAGTGAGGAGATCTGTTGAGGCCTTGATGACCCTTAGATTGCCGGCCACATTGATGTCCGAGGTCAGCTTCCAGTTCTCGATTGTGCGGTCAGCGAGTAGGTCGAACGCGCCAGCGAACGCGGCGACCAGCACGACCGCGTCTAGCCGGCCGAATTGATTCCGGATGGCGTCGACGGCTGCGAGGCACGTGGATTCATCCTGCAGGTCAACACGGCACGTAAGGGTGCGTTCGCCGTTAGGGTCTAGTTCGGCATGAGTGTCCGCCATAGCCTCCTCAGAGATATCTGCTAGGGCGACGCGTCCGCCCTCATTCAGCACGATTCGGGCGACTTCTTTACCGAGTCCGGGCCCCACGCCCACGACAAGTACAACTTTGTTGTCCAGCAGTCCCATACTTCTCCTTCGAATAACTTCTGCCCGCCGAGACGATCCCGTCGGGTTGTGCTTGGATGGATCGGACCAGCGCCTTCTCGCCCTGCTTGTCTGCGGCCGGATGCAGCCTATGCATAAGCCACCGCGCCTAGCCCGTGACGATCGCATTCAAGGCCGGGCGGGAGGAGGGTTCGTTAGTCTCCTGTATTCAGTCCACCGCGACTGTTGCGTAGAAGCCGCGGCGTGCACTGTCGATCACTGCGTTGTCCTCGATCCGGAACGAACCTTTTAGCCGGAGGTCGTTCGAGGACGCGCCGATGCGGACGCCCATGTCGCCGGCCTCGACGACCCATTGCATGTTGGCGTCGAGGAACGCGAACTGGTCGGCCCGGACCGTGAAACGCACCGTCCGGGTCTGGCCTGCTGTGAGATGCACACGGGCGAAACCGGCAAGTTCCTGAACTGGACGCACCATGCTGGCGAACTCGTCGCGGACGTACAGTTGCACGACCTCGTCGCCGTCTCGGGACCCCGAGTTAGTGACTGAGCAGGAGATTTCCACCGTCCCGTCCGATCTAACGGAGGAGTCAACTGCGAGGTCGCTGTATTCGAACGAGGTGTAGCTGAGGCCGTGGCCGAAGACGAATAGCGGTGTCTTGTTGCCATCAAAGTAACGGTTCAGCACGGTGCCGCTGAAACTGTCGCTGCGTCGATGGGCAGCGTAGACGGGGATCTGGCCAGCGTGTCGCGCGGCGGTCATCGGCAGACGTCCGGCCGGGTTGTAGTCCCCGAAAAGTACATCTGCCAGGGCCTGACCCCCGGTCTCTCCAGGGAACCAGTTCTCGATTACTGCTGGGAAGTGCTCAGCCACATACTCACTGGACAGCGGCCTGGCATCCATGTGGACGAAGATGGCCGGGGTTCCCGTTTCCAGAATCCGCTTGGCCAGCTCCTCCTGGACACCAGGCAACCCGATGTCGTCGGTGTCGATTCCCTCACCGGAGGTGCAGGAGCTACCCCAGCCATACTTGCCTCCCAACGTAAGGAGGACGACGTCGGCGTCCGTGGCTGCGGTGATGGCGGCGTCGAATCCAGTACGTCGCGTACCGGCGATATCGCAGCCCTGCTCCCACACGATCGTTGCGTCGGGAAGCTTGGCTTGGACGGACTCAACGATGGTCGGCGTACGGCCCTCGAGTACGGCGCGAATGGCGGCTTCAACCTGAGGCGGCTCAGAACGCACCTTACTGCCTTCAAACATCGGGGCCTGCTTTGTCGCGGCGGCGCCATTGGTCATGTCGGGCAGGTCCAGCATGCCCGCCATCTCGGACAGATTGCCGCTTAGGGTGAGATCAATGCCGGCCGGAGCGGTATAGCAACCAAAGAACAGTCGAAGCGAGTTGCCGTGTGGACCGATGATGGCGACCTTCTGAATGTTCTTCGCCAGCGGCAAAATACCGTCGTTCTTCAGCAGGACGATTGCCTCACGGGCGGATCTGAGTGTGTATGGCCTGGTGGATAGCGGGTCGAAGGCTTCGGTGATCGTTTCCTTTCGCGCTTTCGCGCCGTCCAGGAGGCCGAGTCGATGCTTTAGGGTCAGCAGTCGGTGGACAGCACGGTCCAGTACTGCTTCATCGAGCTCTCCGCACTCGATCGCTTTGATCAGCCCCTGACCGAAGCCGTAAGGAATCGGCAATTCGACGTCGAGCCCCGCCTGCAGCGCCTTCACGCCGCCGTCCTCAGGAGTGGTGACGAGGTTGAGGTCGACAGCGAGGTTGATGGACATGTAGTCCGAAACGACGGGCCCTTCGAAGCCCATCTCTCCACGAAGCAGTCCAGTGAGGAGGTGGGGGGAGGTGGTTACAAGCTCGCCGTCGATCGACCCGTAGGAGTTCATAATGGACGCGAGACCAGCCTCGCTGATTGCTGCCTGGAACGGCTTGGCATAGACCTCCCGCAACTCACGCGGCGTGATCGCATTCGAGGTCACATTCAGCCCGCCCATCGGGCTGCTGTAGCCAAGGAAGTGCTTGCCGGTGGCTGCGATGCCGTCGCGTAGGTCCGCGCCTTGGATCCCCCGTACGAACGCGACACTCATCGCGGCCGCTAGAGTGGGGTCTTCCCCGTACGTCTCGCCCACGCGGCCCCAGCGGGGGTCCCTGGCTACGTCCATCACGGGAGAGAGCGCATGACGAACGCCAACGGCTAGCATCTGCCGGCGAATGAGGTCGCTCATCGCTTGAACTGTCGGGGGGTTCCACGTGGCGCCGAGCCCGATGGCCGACGGGAACACCGTTCCACCCATCCCGGTCCAACCTGTCACAGCCTCGCCATGGAGAAGCGCCCGAATGCCCATGCCACTCCGCTCGCTCGAGATCGACTGGATCTCCTCGAAGTAGTCCGCGTCTCCGGGGATGGAGGCGCCCGCGCTGAAGCCGAGCGCAGCGCCGAGACCATCCGGGAAGCCTGAAAGGCTGTGCTCAAGCTGCCCGGCGAACGGGATGGTGCCCTGGAGTTGGGCGACTTTCTGCTCGCGTGACATACGCGCGATTAGCGCGTCAACGCGAGACTGGTTCTTAGTCGGCTGGTCTTCCGAGGAATAAGCGGGTGGAGTTGTCGTGGTCACGTTTGTCCTGCTCAGAGGTAGTCGATGAGGCAAAATATTTTTCCCGCCCGGGGAAAATATAGGTTCTCGTCAGAAGCCCGTCAACATAGCTGCGACAGGACTTCGCGGGAACCATATCGAGCCGCCCGCGACTGCAGGTGCAGAAGGCGTGCGTCGTCCTGCCGTTTGAAGGCGCACCCTATCGCTAGAACGACAACCTCCGGGGCTCGGCCGTCCATTTGCCTGCATGGGCCACACGGTCGATTTCGGGAGAGCGGTTGTTCGGAGACACAAGAAGCAAGCAGCACAGGAGCGTCGGGAGGCGTGATTCAACGGACACGACGGATTGGTAGAACCAGCAGGGCGGCGAGGAGCACGATAATGAATCCTGCAGGCCAGACCGGCCCGTACGCGCCTGCGGAGACCGTGACGACGAGGCCGGCAATCAGTGGACCAACCGCCTGTCCGAGGTTCTGGCCAAGTCCGGACATGCCGAGGTCACGGCCGGCTGCTGTGGGGTCCGGGAGGAGATCGATGAACAGGGCTTGATCGACAACGAGGAAGGCGCCGAGGCCGATCCCCGACAGGGCGGCCTGAATGAACATAGCGGGCAGGCTCGGCCAAACCCAGGGCACCAGGAACCCGACTGCGACGACCGCCGCCGCAGCGATAACAAATGGCTTGCGGCGGCGTAGCCGGTCCGAGAGTCGCCCGACGACGGCCATGGCGATGAGCGTGCCTGGGAGTGCAACGATCTGCAGAAGGGGCGCTATCTGTGCGGCTTGCGAGGTCGGCAGCGATGGGTGGATGTAGCTCTGGAGCATATAAATCCCGTAGGTCCCACTGATGCCCAACCCGGCCCAGAGCAGCACCTTGGACGCCCATGCCCACCGGTAGTCACGATCCCGCAACGCCGAGACGAAGGAGGCCAAGAGCGAGGTGAGACGCAGCGGAGGGAACTGCGAGCCGACGCTGGAGTGGTCGCGAGCGATGAGCGGGAACATAAGCGCCAGCATGACCAGAGCGATGGCGAATGGGTAGTAGCTAGCCAGGCCCACCATATTGAACAGCACGCCGGCGACCACTGCCCCGAAGATTGCAGCACCGTATGTGATGAGGCCCCCGATGGCGGAGACCGTGCCGAGACGTTCCTGAGGCACTCGGTCGGCCACGGTGGCGATTAGCGGGCCCTGCGCGAGATTGCCGAACAACTGCAGGAGCGACCAGACGATGACGAGCAGAGCAATGTTCGACGCGACTGGCATGAGGCACATCGCCGCTGCGCCCCCGATGGCACCGGACGCAACATACGGGGCGCGGCGGCCCCAGCGGGACCGGGTGCGATCCGACAGGGCGCCGATGATGGGCTGCAGGATCATCGAGAGCAAAACGCCAACCGACGTGACCAATGACAGGCTGCTGGCTCGAGCCGAGTTGAACTGGGCGAGCAAGTCCAGTTGCCCGCTCTGCTCGGCCGTCGGTACGAGTTCACCCGTTTCCACCTTCGTCTCGAGTGCGTTCAGAGCGTCCAGATTGACGTCCGGGCCTAGAACACGGGTCGCCTCGATTCCCTGAACCTGAAGCGGCAGCAGGATCGACAGGACCGCCCCCCATAGTAGGGCGATCCCAAGATAGGCGAGACCGTATGCACCGACGTACCTCCGATAGGCCGGGGTTTTTACTTCGAGGCGCGGAGAAAGGCCGTTTGGGGCGCCATCCTCGCCTGGTGTTGACTCAGTTGGGGGTTGGGTGGGCGAGGCAAATGTTTGCACGGGCAACTCCTTCGTTGTGTACGTGGATCGGAAATTTATCCCGCACCGGGAAATAATGCAATAGATCTTCATCCAGCGGATTTCGGGTCTCCACCGGCCTCAGCTGGGGCATTCCGCCATGTGGTCAGGCCCGGGCCTGTGAAGAGGGTTGCTGATTGAGGCCTGTCGGGCAGCTATGATTTGCATCAGGCGCCCCAAGGGGAGCGCTGGAGAGGGCAGTCGTGTCGGAGACCGAAGTTATCAGGCGACGACGAGGTCGGCCTTCGCGCATCGACCGCGACCAAATTATTGCCGTCGCCCGTACCTTTGAACCAATGACGCTGACGATGCAGGCGCTGGCCGAGAAAATGAGCGTCGACCGCAAGTCCCTGCACTACTGGGTCGACGACCGCGTCTCATTGCTGCGCATGGTCGCCGCTGATGTATTTAGAGATGCCGTGGCGGCGGCCGGCACCGTCCCTATCCAGGGCGATTGGCGTGAAGCGCTCAAATCCTTCGCGGGCATCACGCGCGAGGCCATCGTTGCAGCCGGGGCATGGGCGACGTATGTCGGCTTCGAGACTCAGGAGGATCTGGCGGCAGTGAGGCCCGCCGAGGCTGCAGTCACCGCGCTGGTCGACGCCGGACTGTCTGATATGGATGCTGGCGACATCATCCGACTCTTGTCCGGCATCGCATTTACTTCGGCCCGCAACCCTAGTCCACGAGACACTCCGGGCGGATTTCCTCAGAGCTCGACTGCTGAGCAACCGGAAGCGGAAGGCCAGTACGCCCTCCTTCTACGGCTGCTTGGCCGAAGTGGCACCCTGCGTACGATCGACGAGCAATTCGAGTTCGACGTCCAACTCGTCGTACTCGGAGTCGAGCAGCTTATCAAGGTGTCGCGCTAAGCTGACGAATGCCTCCAAAATCGCCCGCCGCTGACGCTGACGACGCCTACACCGATGCGTGCTGCAATGCAGCCGCCCTCAACACCCAGAGGGTGAACGTCGACGCCATCAAGTTGATTCGCGCTCTACGACCGCGATTTTGACGCGGACCGCCCGGTCCATCTCGGCGCCACTGAGAATGAGGTCACTAAAGTTCCTCTGCGCCCGGGCTTCCACTTCGTATGCCGCGCTCGACAGTGTCGGGCTCACCAGTCGACTCATCGGAAGATTGTCTGCGCCCACTACAGCCAGCTTCGAAGGAATATCAAGACCGATCTTTCGTGCCGCAGCCATGACCGCAAGCGCGACTTGGTCGTTATAGGCGGCGACGGCAGTCGTTCGTGGATGATCGAGGAGGAAAACGGCTAGGGACCTCGCCAGGCTGTCCAGGTCGTCCGTCCAGTCAATAGACCCGGCAAATGTCACGCCGGAGTTGGTGCAGCCATGTTCTACACCCCGCATTCGCGCGTCTACCAGGCGCGCTAGTGACGGGTCTGCCGTCCGTACGAAGCCGACCTCACCATGCCCGCGCGTGGCCAGA
Source organism: Pseudarthrobacter sp. NPDC058119 (assembly GCF_042884655.1). NCBI lineage: Bacteria > Bacillati > Actinomycetota > Actinomycetes > Micrococcales > Micrococcaceae > Pseudarthrobacter > Pseudarthrobacter sp. NPDC058119. Next base: position 173,348 of record NZ_JBHVTN010000009.1, on the reverse strand, counting down.
TGTTGGGCCTGTGCTTCCCCTGTCGCCGTGAAGGGTTCAAGAAGTGCGGCATGGCTGGAGAATGTGGACAAGATGCGTGGGTTTCCACTCTGGCGAAGCTTCTGCTGATCGGCTTCACTAGGCGGCGCGGCCGTGATGACCGCTGCCGGGCGCAGCGTGGCGGCCAATGCGAGGAGCGAACTTGTGTCACCCGACCCATGGGCAGGGGCGAGGACCGGGATAAACCCCTGCTGCAGAAGGTCATCAACGGTGGCCTGCTCGAACGAGCTAACAATGTCCCCGAACGGCAGATCCTGCATCGCGATGATCACGAACCTCGACTGTCCACCTGCGAGGATCTGCGCCGAGGCGTTGGGCACGTAGCCGAGGCGTATCGCGGCTTCCAGTACTCGATCCCTTGTGTGGTCGGGGATGGTCTGACCAGGTGTGCTGTTCAAGACGAAGCTGACCGTGGACTGCGAGACACCGCTGGCAAGTGCGACGTCGCGCGCCGTTACCCGTTTGGATCTGCTGGAGACCTTCATAGCGCAAGTCTTCCATGAAGTCGTTCGACAAAGATAAAGCTGGACAATCGCTAATGCGCATTAGTAATATTGGCACTTGATTCACTCGTTCCGGACGCGGGCACCCTCGACTGGCCGGCGCCAACATGATCCTCACCGCGCTGTTGCGGCGAGCTTAGGGAGAATTTCAATGAATCCACTTAGCCTCTCCGGCACAACATCCATGACTTGGCAACCGGTAGACGACTGGATTACACTGCCGGGCTCCTACGTTGAGGTTCACTGTCGCGGACAGCTGGTAGACCTTGGGACCGTGGACTCCGTTACGCACGACGGCAATCTTCTATGGCTGCAACAGCACGGGGCGGACCCGCGCCGCATCATCCACAGAGGGCCCGACATCTTCGTTCTCCGCGCCAACGCAGAACCGCAGATTCCGAAGCTAAAACTCCACGGCGGCAGCGAAACTACCGAAAATCCATGACTGCCTAATTGCGCTATTAACTACCCCGAGCCGGATAAAACCGGTCCGCGCCCTGAGCGCACGGCGCAGCGTGCTCCTTGGTCGCGTGAGTCCGTCAAGCATCGCCCATAAACCCGCGTCCGGGGCACCATCAGCAGAAACGGCAACCGTTGTGGCCGCGAAAGCGGACCGGGGCGATGGAAGCGGGTGCTAACACCGCGACGACAGCATCTCCTGAGGCTGCCAGCTTGCGGGTTGAGACGCATCCTTTCTTCACCTGCAATACCCTTGACCGCGCGAACCTAGCGCACCCATAGGGATTAAGCAGCTAGCCGGAATGGGCCCGAGCAAAGCAGAATTAAGACAGAAACGCGAGAGCAAATATGATGCACACGACTACCACCATCCGGCGCGTTACCACTAGGGACGCGTCTCAGATAGATGCCCTTCTCAACTCAACAGTTGAACGACTCATTCCAGATGCACTGGCATCTAACAAAGGCATCAAGGTAACCAGAGTTGGACCCGGAGAATACACTGTGGAAACTTCCCCGGACGTTTCATGCGGCTATACAGTTTACGAGCACTGAACTAACACGGGCCGTCCACCGGTCAAGCGCCACGCCGCAGTCATGGCTAACTGAAACCCAAGCTCGTCGAGAAATAGAGATTCGTAAAACTCGGATTTACTTGCCGCGGATTGGCACCCGGCGACGCCTCGCCTGGTTAATCTTGGTCCCGTGCCGCCTGATTATTGGCGGTTCGCCAGTCGGGAATCCACGGGACCAAGCTTAGAGCAGCCGTCATCGCGAGCCATGCACCTACCTCTGACGTCGACACGCCTGCAGACAAACTCCCGCGCTTCTGCCCGGCGTCTGGAGGTTGGCACTGCCTACTTCTCCGACGGCAACACCCGCAGCTACTCGGACCTGCTGCTGGAAAACATCTCCGCAGCAAGCCTCCTCTTCTCCCAACCACTCGACAGCACGGCCACCGCCGCAGCAGAAGGAAACGCATGAGTACCGCAACCGCCAAGGCGCCGGCAGGGCCACTCCTGCTGACCCAAAAACGCATCTGGATCATTTTCTCGGCCCTGATCGCCGGGATGCTGCTGTCCAGCCTTGACCAGACAATTGTCTCCACGGCCATGCCCACCATCGTGGGCAAGCTGGGAGGCGTGGAGCACCAGGCCTGGATCACCACCGCCTACCTGCTGGCCACCACCATCGTGATGCCCATCTACGGAAAGTTCGGCGACATCCTGGGCCGGCGCAACCTGTTCCTCGTGGCCATCGCCCTGTTCACGCTTGCCTCGGTGGGCTGCGCCCTTGCCACCGATTTCTGGGGCTTCGTGATCTTCCGTGCCATCCAGGGCCTGGGCGGCGGCGGCTTGATGATCCTCTCCCAGGCCATCATCGCCGACATCGTCCCCGCCAACGAGCGCGGCAAGTACATGGGCCCGCTCGGCGCCATCTTTGGCCTCTCCGCCGTGGCCGGTCCCCTGCTGGGCGGCTTCTTCGTGGACCACCTCACCTGGGAATGGGCCTTCTACATCAACATCCCCATCGGCATCGCCGCCTTCGCCATCGCCTGGTTCACCCTGACGCTGCCGAACAAAAAGGCCGAAAAGCGGATCGACGTCCTCGGTGTCGTCCTGCTGTCAGCCGCCACCACCTGCCTCATCTTCTTCACCGACTTCGGCGGCAAGAAAGACGAAGGCTGGGACTCGCCGCTCACCTGGGCCTTCGGCGCCGGACTGCTGGTTTCCGCCGTTGCGTTCGTTATGGTGGAGCGCCGCGCCGAGGACCCGATCATCCCGCTGAGCCTGTTCCGCAACCGGATCTTCATCAACGCCACGGCCATCGGCTTCACCCTGGGCCTGGGCATGTTCTCCGCCATCGCCTTCGTGCCCACGTTCCTGCAGATGTCCTCCGGCACCTCAGCCGCTGAATCCGGGCTGCTGATGCTGCCCATGATGGCGGGGCTTATGGGCACGTCCATCTACTCCGGCGTCCGGATCTCCAAGACCGGCAAGTACAAGATGTACCCCATCCTCGGGGCCGCGCTGACCATGGCGGCCATGCTGTGGATGACCACCCTCGCCGCCAGCACGCCCATCTGGGTCATCTGCGTCCAGCTGTTCGTGTTCGGCGCCGGGCTCGGCCTGATCATGCAGGTAGTGGTCCTGGTGGTCCAGAACTCCGTTCCCGCAGACCAGATCGGTACCGCCACCAGCACCAACAACTACTTCCGCGAGGTAGGCGCAGCAATGGGTGTGGCGATCTTCGGCTCCCTCTTCACCACCCGGCTCTCGGAATCCCTCACCAGTGCCTTCACCGGAGCGGGCGCCTCGGCCGAGCAGGCGTCCCAGTCCACCAGCACACTGGATCCGCAGGCCCTCAACCAGCTTCCGGACCAGCTCCGTGATGCCATCGTCAACGCCTACGCCGACTCGCTGGCACCGGTGTTCTGGTACCTGCTCCCCTTCATCGCCGTAGCGCTGCTGCTGGCCATCACGCTGAAGCAGATCCCGTTGTCCGATACTGCCGGCATGGTGGCCCGCGGCGAAGCCATCGGCGGCGAAGAAGCCGAGCGGATGGCCGCCGGCCTGCCCGCAACCGGCGCTGCCGTGGACGGCGGCCCAGACCAGGACGGCGTGAAGGACGGCGACAACGAACTGGTCGCCCCGGGCAACTGACATGGCTGAAATGCTGGGCAGGGTGGCTTGATCGGCTGTGGGTTCAGCTGCGGTTCCATTCAAAGAACGCTAACCACAACGGCTACACGGGGGATTTAGGACCGAGGCGGACCGCAAGGAGCCGCACGAGCATTTTGCGGTACAACACCGAATAGAAATGGACGGCCAGCTTGTTTTTCGGCATAGCTGCCTCGCCGATTCGAAACACTGAGTCAGAGGAGCCGCGGCCGCAAAACTTGGTCGTCACCACATACTCTGAGCCCGTTGGGGAGTTCGAGTCCACCTCAAAGATTGCGAAGATGTCGCCGACCTTGTTGACCTATGGCCTCTGCTGGCCGCGATGTCAATGAGGCGGGGCAGGGCCCGATCTATAGCCGCGGTCTAAGTTTTAGCCGGCTCTCCGGAAGGTTCGTAGCCCGGAACGAGGTAGCGGCGACTGCTTCCCGTTGGCGTCCACTACGCCGATTGACTCCGGACTGCTTGGGCGCTAGCAGATACGTTCACGACATTGTAGTCGAGCTGCTTTGCGGCAAGTGTAGATTTCCGTCGCCGAGGATCACGTATCTACTTGGATGTTGTTTGCTGGCGGTGTGGTGATCAACAAGGCGAAACCGAGGCCCTCCTGCTACCGGATCTGCATCGAGTACGGCCGGTCCGCAGGGTGGGGGAGTGTCATGAGATTAGCGGGGACGCCCCTGCCCCGCTTCGTTCCAGCGCATTGGGCGCCCACCATGCGATTGCGTAGCCCTTTGTGTGTGGGATGCCCGCTTTGCGGGCATCCCACACACCGGTTTAGAAGACCACTCCTGCGGTGGTCCCTCCGTCAGCGATGAACTCTGCTCCTGTGGAGAACGACGATTCATCGCTCGCTAGAAAGAGCACCAGAGCAGTGATCTCTGACGGGTCGGCGGCACGTGTCAGAGAGGATTTTTCACGAGCTCTTAGATCATCGGAAGAAACCCCGGCGGCGGCCGCATAACCTTGGGTCATTGGGGTATTCACGTTGCCAGGGTGAACCGAGTTCACTCGGATCCCCTGCCCGGCAAGTTCCAGTGCAGCCGACTTTGTGAAGCCTCGAACTGCAAACTTACTTGCAGTGTATGCGTGCATGCCCGCGATGCCCTGCAGGCCGGCACCAGACGAGATGTTGACCACTGAAGAAGGTTGGGCACGGCGAAGGGCGTTAAGACTGGCTTTGAGTCCGAGAAAGCAGCTTTTCGCATTAATCGCCATCGCGAGGTCCCACTGCTCGGGAGTGAACTCATCGAGTGTTCCGCCACTGAGGATGCCGGCGTTGTTGACCAGCACGTTCATCTTGCCGAAGGAGCGTTCTGCGATTTCCACTGCGGCGCTCCAATCAGCAGGGTTTGTCACGTCGAGGTGCGTGAAGACGGCGGCATCCCCCAGTTCCGCCGCCAGGGCGGCGCCAGCATCATCAGCGATGTCACCGATCACTACCTTCGCGCCTTGTGCGACAAAGCCCCGCGCGTGCGAGGCTCCCATTCCTGAGGATCCCCCCGTGATTAGGGCTACCTTTCCCTCAAGTCGACCCGACATATCCGTCCCTTCTGTTGTCGATCCGGTTTTGCACGTATCTGCGGCTGCGTCCGCGTTGGCGATCTTCAAGGATCAGCGCGAGGCCGGTAGGGCGGCTCCGGCCTCCGCTACAGCTCGCTCCAATGCCGTGACTACGCCGTCCTGGTCGCCCCCGCCAAACGAGACGAAGGTGGAGAGCGTCACGTCTGCCGCCAACTTGAACACGTCATCCGTTGCGGGGACCGCCGATCCCTCCATTGCTACCGCGAGCATTTCCTTCATAAGAGGTGATCCGACAGGGTCGGCCAGCCATTCGGCAATTGTCGAGTCTCCCGTCAGAGGGTCCCGCAGGAGCGGAACGTCGAGGGTGACGACCTCAGTCAGCGGGAGCGAACGCGAAGAGGGGCCCACTTCGATGGTGTAATCACCCGGGTCGACTGTCCAGCCTTGCTTCCCCCAGTACGCGAAATCGCGATCGGAAAGTTCAAGTTCAACGACCTTATGCTGTCCAGCGGGAATCATGACCTTCTCGAACCCCCGAAGTTCACGAACGGGGCGGTCGACGCGTCCAGAGTGGGGTGCTACATAAAGCTGGACGACTTCCGAGCCGTCGCGCTTACCGGTGTTCGTGACCGTAACGCGGACAGTGACGTGCGGACTTTGCGGGTCGGGTACGACAACCTGGAGATCGGAGTACTCGAAGGTTGTGTAGCTAAGTCCGTGCCCGAACGGGAACCTTACATCCATCTCGCGCGCGTCATACCATCGGTATCCGATGTACGCCCGCTCCCCGTAGAGTACGGAGTCGTCGCCAGGCCAGTTCAAGTGTGCAGGGTTATCGGCAAGCTTGTTTGGGATCGTCTCTGCCAAACGTCCACCCGGCTCAGCGATACCAAAGAGTACGTCTGCCGCCGCTGAACCGGAGGCCTGGCCGCCCAGCCACAGCTCCAGAATCGCTGATGCCTTGTCAACGACTGGACCAAGATCTACGACTCCACCGTTGCTGAGGACGACGACGATGGGGGTGTCTGTGGTTGCGAGCTCGGCCGCAAGCTCGAGCTGCGCATACGGCAGGTCGATATGCTCACGATCGAATCCCTCAGACTCATCGCCATCCGGCAGCCCCAGGAAAAGTACGACTACCGAGGCGCCCTCCGCGACGCGGAGAGCCTCCGTGACGAGATCGCGATCCGTCCTGCCATCCAGATGGTAGCCCGCTGCGAAAGTAACTGGCCGAGTTGTCGAGGCGTTGATCGCGTCGATTGCGGAGTCCAACCGCGTGGGGTGAATGTGAGAGCTACCCGCGCCCTGATACCGGGGCGTTCGAGCAAGCTCGCCGATCACCGCAATTGCATCTGCGGAGTCGCGTTCCAGCGGGAGGATGTTGTCGTTGGTAAGGAGCACGCTACTAGCGCTGGCTGCTCGCCGGGCAAGCGCGTGGTGGGCATCGAGATCAGGCTTCTTCACAGGACCCCGGTGGGCGCGTAGTCGATCGTGAACCGTGAGGATCCGTGAGACCGCCTGTTCGAGCGCGGATTCAGTCAACAAGCCATCGTCTATCGCCTTGAGCAACGCCGGCTCACTACCGTTGCCGAGAGGCGGCATCTCCAAGTCAAGGCCCGCCGCCAGTGCGGCGGCGGGATCCTGCACGGCCGCCCAGTCCGAAACAACGTAACCCGCGAAGCCCCAGTCGCCTCGGAGAACATCGGTAAGGAGCCACTTGTTTTGCGAGGACAGCACTCCGTTGATGCGATTGTAGGAGCACATGACCGTCGCTGGATCGGCTTCTGTTACGATACGCTCGAATGCCGGAAAGTAGATTTCCCGAAGGGTGCGTTCGTCGACCTCTGCGCTCACCGTCATTCGTTTGGTTTCCTGATTATTCGCGGCGAAGTGCTTTACCGACGCTCCCACACCCTGTGTTTGAATCCCTCTCACCCACGCAGCACCAAGGACGCCCGCGTGTCGAGGGTCTTCAGAAAAGTACTCGAAGTTGCGGCCGCACAAGGGTGACCGCTTCATATTCACCCCTGGTCCGAGCAGGATGTCGACGCCGAGGTAGCGCGCTTCCACGCCTAGAGCGGTGCCGATTTCCTCCAATAGCGACACGTCCCAACTCGAGCCGAGGGCGGATCCGGTCGGAAAGGCCGTGGCGGGCGCGCTGTCAGCGATTCCGAGGTGGTCTTCTCCACTGTCCGAACCCTGTAAGCGGATGCCGTGAGGCCCATCAGTCAGCATCGCACCCTCAATGCCCGCGTGCTCTATAGTCGTCGTTCTCCAGAAGGATTCACCTGAGACAAGGCTGGCCTTCTCCAGGGGAGTGAGATTGCTGATAGCTGGATGAGTCATGTGCGACTGCTCCTCGATAGTGGTAGAGGCCGTCATTAGACGTCCTTGGTGGGAAATGAGAGTGAAGGTGCCGAGGATGAAGGCGGCAAGATGCGACAAAGAGAGCGCCTTGACAAGTCGGCTTCGCCGAGAAAAAGGAAGGTGCGTATCAGGCGTGAGAGCCTGCAGCAAGGCATTGTCCGCGGCAATTTCCATCTGCGTTGATCTATCGACGCAGGCGCCGATGGCGATTCCTTGTGATGACTCCACGAGGAACCTGACCACACGACTTGGACAAACAAAACCACTCCTTTGTGCTGTGCACTAATGCGCATTAGTGCATAACACTACAGTCTGCGGCCAGCCGATGGAAGACTTATGCGTCGAGAACTGGGGTGTACTATTGATAACTAATGCGCTTTAGCTACTCAAGTCTGCCGTACGGTACCCCAAACCGATACCGCCTCAGGGTGTCCCCGCGACATCAATATGCGATCGATAGGGAGGGCTTGGGAGGTATCACCACAAACGGCCGCCCGGCCCGCTCCACCAAGCGGCACATCGGGGCCATACGCCTGAGCAAATTGGCAAGCAAAGGAGCCTGACAATGTCCACCATCCCCCAAGATCTAGCGGGAGCATCCGACACCTCCGTGTCGGTCCGCTACGCGGCTAAGACCAAGAATTTCCGGCGATACACTGGCTTGTATTCACTGGCCTACCTCGGCGTCATGCTGCTGTGGGGCGGGATCATAGGCATCATCCTCCCGTTGCACGTCCAACAGATCGAATTCGCCAATTTCTTCACTGGGGCTGACACTGGCGTCAACCTGCAGCAACTGACCGCGCTCAAAGCGGAGGTCGCCGCGGGGACCATCACCCCCTCGACTGACCAATCCAGGCTTTTAGGGCTGCTGGCAAACTATGAAACCGCAAAAGCAACAAGCCTCTCCCTAGTGACGGCCATCGGTGCCGTCATCACCATGCTGATTCAGCCAATCGTTGGCGTACTGTCGGACCGTACGCGGTCCCGATGGGGCCGCCGTAGCCCCTGGATCGCAGCCGGCGCTGTCGGAGGCGGCGCACTTGCGGCGCTCATGCCCAGTGTGCCGAACCTTGCCGTAATGATCGTTATATGGTCACTCGCTCAGCTCGTGGTCAACATCGCTCAGGGGCCCGTTCTAACTACTGTGGCAGACCGCGTTCCAGACAACAGGATCGGCATTCTCTCAGCGATCTCCGGCCTCGTTGCCTACCTTGCCGCGATCATTTCCGCGGTGTTGGCCGGCATTTTGTTCAACGTCATCGGACTGGCAGCGTACTACCCGTTCGCAATCGTGTTTGCCCTCACGTGTCTTGCGTTCGCACTGTTCAGCCCTGACAAGTCATCAAGAAATATGTCAGTACCGCCGCTAAAGTGGATGATCTTCTTCACCTCATTCATCGCGGGTCTGCGAGACCGCGACTACAGGTGGGCCTGGATCTCGAAGGTGATCCTGTTCACCGGCTATGGCCTCTCGACCGTCTATGCAATCTACATGCTGCAGAGCTATATCACCCCCGCTCTCAGCGCCGAGGCGGCGGCCGCCACTGCTCCCTTACTCCTCCTCGTCGGTGCTCCCTTTGCACTGATCGCGATGTGGATCGTCGGCCGGTGGTCGGACAGGATCCAGCGCCGAAAGCCTTTCGTGATCGCCGCCGCACTGATCATGGCGTTCAGCCTGCTCATCCCTTTCTTCTCGCCGACCCTACCGGCCATGTTCATCCAAAGCGCACTTACGGCGGTCGGGTTGGCAGTGTTCACCGTCATTGATCAGGCGCTGTTCATCGATGTGCTGCCCGACAAGGCATTCGCTGGCCGTGACCTCGGCATGTCGGCGCTCGGACAGAACCTCGGGCAGGCTCTGGGCCCCATCATCGCAGGCGCGGTGGTCACACTTTTCGCCGGATCCTACGGACCCGTTTGGCCTGCCGGATTCGTCCTTGTGGCACTGGGGGCTTTTGCCGTCATCCCGATCAAACGCGCACGCTGAACACCCCAATGCAAGGAGAAATCACCACCATGTCCACCCAAGCCCAGAAAATCAACGGGGGAGGCGCCAGCGAGCTGCACGGCCGGCCCGGGAGTCACGATTGCCTCCGCAACAGTCGCGCTGAAGGACGAGCCGAGAGTAGCGACTTCGCAACGTACTCCTGCTTCGGCGGCGGCCGCATCTCCGGGTGGGAACGAGCATGAAATCTCAACAGCAGAGACCTGCGGTCGCCATGAACCCGTTGCTTCCAATTGACAGATACGTGCCAGACGGTGAGCCACACGTGTTCGGTGACCGTGTGTACCTGTTCGGTTCGCAGGACCGCGAGGGCGGGGACACATACTGCCAACTCGACTACGAGTTCTTCTCGGCTCCGGTCGACGACTTGTCGTCCTGGTCCAGTCGCGGCGTGAACTATCGAGCTGTTCAGGATCCGCACTACAGCGAGGACGCACCCCATCTCTATGCGCCAGATGTGGTGAAGGGCAATGACGGCCGCTTCTACCTCTATTACTGCCTCGGAGGGAAGAAACCTGCGCCTGGCTGGCGAGGGGACATTGGAGTCGCTGTCGCCAACGAACCAGACGGCGTATATGAATTCCTGGGCCATGTTCGCAACTCTGATGGATCGCTCCTGCGCGGTTATGTGCGATTCGACCCCGCCGTCATCAATGACGACGGAGTGATTCGTCTGTACTACGGAGCTGCCCTGCCGCTCGATGACGCTGCAGCTCCCCTCCAGCCAATTGTCCGGGCCTTGCAGAGACGCCTTTTCAGACTAAGCCGCGCCGAATTGCATGCCCTTGGAGGCACCGCTCAAGGCTTGGTGGGAACAGAACTGGACTCAGATATGCTCACCGTGCGACGGCCGCCTCGGCGGGTGATCCCACCACGGGTGAAGGGCACCTCATTTGAAGGGCATGCCTTTTTCGAGGGTGCGTCAATTCGCCGGATCGACGACCTCTATTACCTCATCTACTCCTCCGCAAATTCGCACGAGCTCTGCTATGCCACCAGCCGACACCCCGACCGGGACTTCACATACGGCGGCGTCATCATCTCAAACGGTGACATCGGGTTCGAGGGACGTGGGCCTGCCCAGCGGACCAACCGAACCGGCAACAACCACGGCGGCATCGAGAAAATAGGCGACCAGTGGTACGTCTTCTATCACCGCCCCACTCACGCGCGGGGAGTGAGCCGGCAAGCATGCGCGGAACCAATCGAGATCCTCCCGAACGGTGCCATCCCGCAGGTGCGGGTAACTAGTTCAGGGCTCCACGCCGCGGGCCTGCCGAGTGCCGGCGTGTACCCCGCAATCATTGCAAGCTCCATCAGAGGTGCGAAACTGCCACGTCTGAGCTTCTCCTCGCATGGAATGCCCTACGTAGCGCACGACGCTCACGACCGTTTCATCAGTGGGCTCACGAACTCGTCCACCCTGGAATACCGGTCGATCCACTTTGACGGACCGACGGCGTTTGCCCTCGACTACCGCAGCCCTTCCACCGTGCACGTCAGCGTTCTCGCTGACGGCGTCGCCATCGGAGCTATTTCGCTCATGCCTAGCAGCGCGTGGTACACCTCTGAACCTCTTTATATTGAACTTCACGGCGACTACACAATCACTCTAAAATTCTCGAGCAAGTCGACCGTCGAGCTCCGCTCCCTTGCGTTCCATCCCCCCGAACCCGCGATCCCCCATCACAGGCCGGGCGTTTAAGCTCATTGGGGGGACTCGCTGGGAGCAAATGCGTGCCAGCCAAATTAATGGCGCGCGTAGTAGAGGTTTGAGCGGTTTCTGGGCACCGGCGCTGCTGCAATCGCTGTCGCCCTGATCCCGAACAGATGACCTGTTCATGACCCGGGCAGTCGCGCCTGTTGTTGTCGTCGAACTCGGGATCGTCCTGCGCGGAGCGGCCGCATTTTTAGAATGCTTGTAGGACAGCATTTACCCACGCACGATTTCCCTCTATGCTTACGTAGCAACTAATGCGGATTAGTTGCTTCAATCGGAAGATTCGGACCTGACGACTGCCCCAGCGGGCAGAGCAGGGAACCGACTATTCGGGATCCCTTATCACAGTTTTCAAAGGAGAAGCAGTGACTGATGCAACTAAAACTCGCGCGGTACGACCCTGGTGGGTAGCCGTCGTTTCTGGGATGGCGTCGTATATCGATGCCGTGGCCATCGTGACTTTCGGCACAGCGATGGTGCTGTATCAGGGTGTCATCGGTCTTTCGCCTAGTGAAATAGGCCTGGCATCCGGTGGTCTGACGTTCGGTATCGCAGTAGGGGCCATGGTCGGCGGTAGGCTCGGCGACCGGTTCGGGCGTCGTCCAATCTTCATCGCGACGATGATGATCATCGTCGCGTCGGCCGCGGCTCTGGCTGTGGCGGACTCGTTCATGCCGATCATGGCTTGCGCGCTGCTGCTTGGATTTGCGACCGGCGCGGATTTGCCGGTCTCGCTCGCTTCCATCTCGGAAGCGGCAACGGATGCGAATCGCGGCAAGCTCATCGGCTTTTCCCAGGTTCTATGGTCGGCAGGTTTCATTGTAGGTTCGTTTCTCACGGCCGGAATCGCAAACCTGGGCCGCCTCGGCGCACAAATCCTGTTCATCCACATCGCCGTCGTGGCGTTGCTCGTCCTCCTCGGCCGGTTCACCATTCCCGAGTCTGCCGCTTGGACCCAGGCGCGCAACGAGCGGCGCCAGGGCATCAAGACCGTTCGTGCCGATCACGTCGCCCTGCTGGACCTGGTGCGAGGCTCCTACAGGGTCCCGTTTCTCGCACTTCTCGGCTTCTACGCTCTCACCAACCTTGCTGCCAATACCGGCGGACAGTTCGGTTCGTATCTGCTGGTGAACGTGGGCGGCGTGGATTTGCAGACAGCGGCATTGATCGGGCTCCCGCTCATTCCGCTGGGTATCTTCGCGGCAATCTGGTTTATGAAGATCGCTGACAGCCCCAAGCGCTTCAACTACTTTGTCATCGGCGCGGTTTGCTGGGTCATCGCTCAGCTCGTATATGCGGTCTTCGGGATCAGCCTCATTACTGCCGTAGTCTCCAGCCTGTTTGGCCTTATCGGCACCACGTTCGCGTTCGAGCCGATCATGAAGGTGTGGACGCAGGAGCAGTTCCCAGCGTTGTTGCGCAGCACGGCTCAAGGGACGATCATCGCGGTCGCCCGGCTGCTTGCCGCCGTACTGGCCATCTTCACGCCTCTGCTTATGCAGCTCAGCGCGAACGTGTTCTACCTTTTCCTGGCCATCGTCATCGCGGCTGGCTGCGGCATCGCATGGTACGCCTTCCGCACACGCGATCAGCATTCCAAGATTGACATCGAGGCTCAGGCCGAGATCGCCGTTGACGAACGCGCCGCTACGGCGTAATCGGGACGCGGCACGTTCAGCTCCACCTATTGTTGACAGGAAATTCATGACCACGACACGCCACGCTCCGCTTATTACCGCAGACGCACCTGACACGGGGCACGCCCCATACTTTCGGCGCCAGTTCATCGCTCGCGCCGGCATCGTCTCTGCGGTGCTGTCAGTTACCGGGCTGGGCGTCGTGGAGACGTATCTGAACGGTCACCGCATCGGCGACGAAATGCTTGCGCCGGGTTGGACCCCCTACGACCATCGGCTGCTCGTGAGTGACCATGACGTTACCGCGTTGCTGGCCCCTGGGGCGAACGCGGTCGGCGCGATCGTCGGAGAGGGCTGGGCGGTGGGCCGGCTCGGCTGGGAGGGCGGCCGCAATCTTTACACGAAGCGACCCGCTCTCTCGCTGCGCCTACGCATCGAGTACGACTCCGGCGACGTCCAGATCATCGATACCAGCGAGCAGTTCGCCGCCGGCACCGGGGCGGTACTTGAGCACAGCCTCTACGACGGAGAGACCTACGACGCAACGCTTGAGCCGGTCGGGTGGAGCCTGCCCGGCTTCGATGACTCAGGCTGGCAGGGAACGCTCGTCTTGCCGTGGAATGAAGATGCATTCCAGCCACCTAGTGGCCCACCGATCCGTCGGATCGAAGAACTCCCGACTGCGGAGATCTTAACGACCCCGTCGGGTCGCACTATTGTCGATTTCGGCCAGAACATCTCCGGGTGGGTGCGCCTTACCGTCACTGGTGAGCGCGGACGCACGCTGACTCTACGCCACGCCGAGCTCCTCACCCCCGAGGGTGAGCTTGAAATCGAGTCGAACCGCAGCGCGCGGGCAACCGACCGGTATACGCTCCGCGGCGAGGGACCGGAGACGTGGGAGCCTCGCTTCACCTTCCACGGTTTCCGCTACGTCGAAGTCGACGGCTGGCCCGGTGCACTACGTCCAGAGGACATCAGCGCCGTCGTCGTGCACACCGACATGCGTCGCACTGGTTGGTTCGAAACCTCCGACCCTCTCATTACCCAGCTGCACAAAAACGTAGTGTGGTCAATGCGCGACAATTTCGTCGGCGTCCCGAGCGACTGCCCCCAACGGGACGAACGTCTGGGATGGACCGGTGACATCAATGTATTCGGGCCCACCGCGGCGTTCCTTTTCGACGTGCGGGGCATCCTCGGGTCCTGGCTGGAAGACCTTGCCATCGAGCAACGCGCGAGGGGTCTCGTGCCCTGGGCCGTGCCTGACGTGCTTCGCAACGCCGTATCTCCGGCAGCATTATGGAGTGATGTTGCCGTTAGTCTCCCCTGGGCGCTGTACCAGGAATACGGTGAGCTCGAACTCTTGCGCCGCAGCTACGAGTCGATGAACGCGCATGCACGCCAGGTCGAGGGGCTTCTGGACGATTCCGGACTATGGAGCACCGGTTTCCAATACGGCGACTGGCTCGACCCCGACGCTCCGGCCAACAGCCCAGCCAGCGGCAAAACCGATAGTCGCCTCGTCGCTGCCGCCTGGGTATACCGCATTATGCACGAGATGCAGCAGACCGCGAAGCTCCTCGAAATCGACGACGACCTGGAGCATTACAGCGCCCTGGCCGCACGGGTACGAGCTGCATTCCGGAACGAGTACGTCACGGGTAGCGGTCGTGTCCTCCAGGAGTCCGCCACCGCATACGCGCTTGCGATCACGTTCGATCTGCTGGAGCCGGAGCAAGAAATTAAGGCTGGTCAGCGGCTCGCGAAAATTGTCGCGGAGCGCGGCTTCACCATCTCGACCGGCTTCGCGGGCACCCCTCTGGTCACCGATGCCCTGACCCGCACCGGGCATCTTGAGGAGGCTTATCTCCTTCTGACGGAGAAATCCTGTCCATCATTCCTCTACCCCGTCACTATGGGCGCCACCACCATCTGGGAGCGATGGGATTCTGTGCTGCCTGACGGCACCCTTAACTCCACAGGTATGACCTCCCTGAATCATTACGCGCTTGGTTCGGTCGCAGACTGGATGCATCGAACAATCGGTGGTCTGCAACGCCTCACGCCCGGCTACGGGCGTGTGCGCATCGCCCCCCAGCCGGGAGGAGGCCTTACGTCGGCGAAAGTTGCTCACGACACCGTCCATGGCCGCATCGAAGTCGCCTGGTCCATCGAGGCTGCCGGCCTGGTGCTGGAAGCAACCGTACCCGAAGGCATTGAAGCTGAAGTGATCCTCCCGTTGCAAGAGGTAGAGGAGACAATCGTCGTTGGCGCTGGAAGCCACCGTTGGCAGCGTGCCCTGCCTGCTGGATATGGACGCACCGCGATGACTCTCGACACCCGTTTGAATCAGATCGCCGCCGAGCCTCAAGCATGGGACGCGGTCTGCACAGTGATCACCAAGCACATACCCGCGATGCCAATGACAGAGACTTTGCCGACGATGGGTCACTTGTCGCTCAGCGCCCTGATAGAGCTCCTTCCTGCCGATCCTGGAGCGCTTACGGACGACCTCATGGTCGCTCTCGCCTTGGACGTATGAGCGCATCGAAATGCGTACCCGCCAGGTGTGGTCGCGCAGGTTCGCAAGCGGCTATGGCGTAATGGCGGGTCCGGTCCGGTGATTTTTCACTAAAGGCAACCCACAGCAGGCGGGGGGGCTCTCAGCCCCTCGCACTTCAACGGTCCGAAAGAATCGGCAAAGGTACGCCACGTAAAGGAGTCAGGGGCTGGAACTTTTAGTTCCAGCCCCTGACTCCTTTATTGGTTCTCGGAAGCTGCCTTGTTGGTTCTGCAAAATTTCGTCGTGGACGTTCCATGCTGTTGACCTGGAGACCGTACCCAGCCGCTCACAGTACGGATCGAAATGGGGCCCGGGCCGCCTTGCTCTGGAAATGATCCAGCGCTGGCAGCGCAGATTCGTTGATCCTCCCTGCCCCGCTAGGATGCAATCCGAAGAATCGGACGTGACCAAGCGAGGCCTTCGGAGCACCAGAAGATGTCGAAAATGCGGTTGACGTAAGTCCTGAATCCACAAATACCGTGCAGGACGGCTTGACTGATTTCCCTTCCGGGTCGCCTACGCCTCATGCCGCCGGCCCGCCTTGGAGCCTGCCGGGTATCTGACAATTTATGAGAAAAGGGGGGGCCGTTCGTCAGGCTCTCAAAAGCGATATAGCGGCCCTCAACGCCGACGTATCGCAGTGATGGACCAGAAGCCTCAGATGCGTACGGATGACATACCGCCATCCACGCGAAGCATAGTAGCGGTCGTTGATGCGGCGAGAGGAGTGGCGAGGGAAGCGATCGCGACCGCCACCTCCTCGGCCGTCACGAGCCGGCCGATGGGCTGTCGACGGCGGAGGGCGTCAGCCGCCTCTTGAGGCGCTTCAGTCGCCGCAAGAATACGGCCGACCCACGGCGTGTCGGCAGTGCCAGGGGCGACGGAATTGACGCGGATGCCTTCGCCGACGTAGTCGGCCGCCATTGCGAGGGTTAATGCTGCGATGGCACCCTTGGATGCCGAGTAGAGTGCACGATCCGCGACCCCGATGAACGCGACCGCCGAGCAGGTGTTCACAATTGCCGCATGCCGCGACGCCCGAAGCCAGGGGAGGGCGGCGCGGGTGACGCGGGCGATGGATACCACGTTCACATCGAGGACCCGATGCCACTCCTCATCGGAGTTCGCGGCGATGTCGCCGCTGGCGCCGATGCCAGCGTTGTTTACGAGCACATCGATGCCGCCGAGTTCCTCGGCGACCTGGGCGATTGCGGCGACGACGGCTGAGGCGTCTGTCAGGTCGGCGACGATGGAAAGGGTTCCCTCTGGAGCGCCGGTGGTGTCGCGGTCGAGCACCGCGACACGGGCGCCGCGGCCCAAGAGTTCGCGGGCAGTGGCGGCGCCGATGCCACTGGCGCCGCCCGTGATAACGGCGACGAGGCCGGTGAAGTCAGTCATGTGGTTCTCCAGTTCAGATGACGGCGTGGAATTTGGGCCCTGCGCCGGCACCGGCAGGGCGGATGCCGGACAGCACCGGAGCGAGGTGGTCCAGATCGACCTCGGCGGCGATAAGCGGGCGGGGGTCGACGGCACCGCTTGCGTATGCGTCGATGGTGCCTTTGAGGCCGCCGGAGGCGCTTAGCACGCCGACCGTGGTGACGTCCTTAAGGGCAATGAGGCGGGTGTCTACGAGGCTCGGGCTCCCGGCTAGGCCGACATACACAACCCGCTTGCCGGGCTCGACAAGGTCAACGGCACGGGCTGGCAGCGCGGGGTCGTTCGATGCGTCGATCACGGCGTCCCAGGGATGGTCAGGGAGCTCGTCGGCAGTCACCGCGTACTCGAAACCGAGTGTCCTGGCGAAGTCGAGGGATCGGGCGCTGCGACCGACGATGTGGACGTCTGCGCCTTCGGCGCGCGCGAACATTGCGACGAGCAGGCCGATTGTTCCAGCGCCGAGCACTAGTGCCCGGTCACCTGGGCGGATCCCTGCGCCACGAACCGCGCGGAGGGCGTTGCCGCCCGGCTCGACCATCGCACCCATGGCATCATCAACCGCGTCGGGCAACTCATGCAGGGCACGTGCTGGAATCGAGACGTTCTCGGCGAGAGCGCCATGACGACCACCACGGATTCCGAGTTCGGTACGGAACTCGCACACGTGCTGGCGCCCGTCACGGCACCGGCCGCAGACACCGCAACCGAGCATGGTGTCGCCGGTGACACGCCGGCCGATCCAACTCCGGTCAACGCCCTCACCTGCGGCGGTCACAATTCCGGCCCATTCGTGGCCGATCCGCATCGGAAACGCGGCATGGCCTTCATGGAGGTACTGCATCTCGCCAGTGAAGAACTCTATGTCGGTGCCGCACACGCCAGCGCGGGCGACGTCTACGACGACCTCACCTGGGCCTGCGACGGGCGGTGCGACATGCTCCACCCCTGCGTCACCGGGACCGCGGATGACGAACGCCCTCATCGCGGTCCCAGAACACGCTGGCGCTGGCGGCCGAGGCCGTCGATGCCTAGTTCCATAATGTCGCCGGGCTGGAGCCACACCTGCGGTGAGAAGCCCATGCCAACGCCGGGCGGGGTACCGGTGTTGATGAGATCGCCAGGTTCGAGCACCATGAACTGGCTAAGGTGGTGAACTATGAAATACGGGTCGAAAATCATCGTCGACGTCGACCCGGTCTGACGGCGGGTGCCGGAAACATCCAGCCACATTCCGAGGTCGAGGACGTCGGGGACCTCGTCGGTGGTAACGAGCCACGGACCGGCCGGGTTGAACGTCTCGGCCGACTTACCCTTGGCCCACTGGCCACCGCGCTCCATCTGAAACGCTCGTTCCGAAACATCATTGACGACGACCCACCCCGCAATGACATCCTTGGCATCGTCGACATTCGCGAGGTAGCTGGTGCGCTTCCCGATCACGATGCCGAGTTCGACCTCCCAGTCCGGCTTGGTCGACCCGCGAGGGATGCGAACATCGTCGTGCGGGCCGATCAAGGTGTTCGGCGACTTGGTGAACAGAATCGGTTCGGTAGGTACCGCCTGGCCAGTCTCAGCAGCATGGTCACTGTAATTTAATCCGATACAGAGGATCTGATGGGGGCGCGCGATGGGAGCGCCGATGCGCACGTCCCCCAGCGGCTGCAGTTCGCCGGCGGCGATGCGTTCGGCCACGATCGGCCGAATTCGCTCGAGGCCGTCAGCGCCGAAGAATGCCTCGTCAAAGTCGGCGACAACGTCGGAAAGATCGATGTAGTGCGCATCGTCAGCGAGGGCGGCGGGCTTCTCGGACCCAGCGGGTCCGACGCGGAGGAGTTTCATGAGGTCCTTTCGGTGGCATGGGGGATTCGTCCCGACCAGAGCGGTTGCGGTGCGCCGACAACGCCCGGCCGGATCGTGAACAGACGGCCGGCATTGGGATACGCGGTTCGGCCGGCCTCGTCGTGGTCGCGGTACGAAGTCGTGATCACGAGCGTGGCGAGATCGGCGCCGGCGAACCCGACGCTCGATGTGAACGGGGCAGGGACGTTGATCACCCGGACGAGCTCGCCTGCGGGAGAATAGCGGTGCACCTGGCCGAGGCCCCAGACCGCTATCCATAGGTGGCCCTCCGCATCAATCGTCATTCCGTCGGGGTACCCGTCGGCGAAATGGATGTGTGCTTCGCGAGTACCGGCTTCGCCAGATGCGACGTCCCAGAAACGCCGGAACACGGTCCGCCGCTCGGTGTCAACGCTGTAAAAGGTAGCCCCATCGGTCGACCAGGCGAGTCCGTTCGACAGGCTGAGGTCCTCGTCGATGATTTGCACACCGTGTTCGTCAACAACCCAGAGGTGCTCGGTGTCAGATGCGCCGTCCATCCGCAGCGACCCGACGAGGAAGCGGCCATGCGGGTCTGGCTTGCCGTCGTTGAGGCGGCGGCCGCTGCCCGCCGGGACGAGGTCGGGCCCAGGTTCGATCAGCCCGTCCGGTCGGCGACGGACCAGTGCGCCATCGAGGGCAATAATCCAGTCGCCAGGTTCGGAGGCTGCGACGGCGCCGACCTTGCCGTCGAATGAGATACTCTCCGCGACAGTGATGGTGCCGTCTTCGGCGAGCGTCCCCGCGAGTACAAGCCCGGCCTCGACGTCGATCCAGAGCAGTCGTTCGCGGGGGGCATCCCAGAACGGGCCTTCGGCGAGGACGTAGGGGTCCTCGGTAGCGACGAGCAGTTCGGTGGTGGTCATGCTCGGGCGGCCTCCACTCTCGTGTTGCGGTTGATGATCGTGTAGACCTCGTCGACCGCGTCGACGAGGTCTGTAAGCGGGGTGCGGTGCACGAGAGCACTGATGCTGACCGCGCCTCTCGGCTCACCCCCCGGTCCGGAGTAGAGAGGGACCGCGAGGCAATTGACGAGGTCCTCGTTTTCACGGTCGTCGACGGCGTACCCGACCTGCCGGATTCTCTCGAGTTCGGTGTGCAAGCCCGCCGCAGTCGTTATGGTCTGGGCGGTCCGCCGTTCGAGTTTTTCGGCCTGAACCCACTGCTCGACGGACAAGCGATCGTGAAGCCGGTGAGCGAGCAGCAGCTTGCCGACGCCCGTGCAGTGCGCCGGGTTGCGGCCGCCGATGGTCGAGGTCAGACGCACGGCGCCGGCAGGAGCGTCGAGCTTAGCGCGGTAGACGATGTCACGGCCGTCGAGGACGGCATAATGCACCGTTTCGCCAAACCGATCGGCCAAGGCGCGCAGGATCGGCTGAATGCGCGGGTCCTCGGGCCGGGCCTCGTGGTGCGAAAACGCGAGCCGCAGGAACTCGTCACCGAGGATGTAGTGTCCGCGCGCGTCATTTGTGGCAAGCCGGGCGCGACCCAGGGTTCCCAGCGCGTGGTGCACGGTCGCCTTGTTCTGACCGAGACGTCCAGCAATCTCGTCGAGCGTGCCACCCGTGGGCATCGACGCGAGCTCGACCAGTACGGCCAGCACACGATCCGCCCCGACCAGCCTGCGGGGTGTGCCGCCCTCGATGTCGTTCATGTTCCGGTACTTGCCTTTCTTGCCTGAGAACATATGCTTATCACAATTTCAGTTGTTAATACTATATTTCGAGAGTTGAAAAAGATGGCTCAAGACCTGCGAAGCTCAGAGTGGTACACGGGTGACGACCGTAACGCCTACATCCATCGAGCGTGGATGCGTCGTGGCGTCCCGGACAGTGCGTTTCAGGGTCGTCCGCAGATCGCGATTGCGAACACGGCGTCCGACCTGACGCCGTGCAATGCGCACCTAAACGAGGTTGCTCAGTCGGTGAAGAACGGCATCTACGAGGCAGGCGGGATCCCCCTTGAGCTCCCGGTCGTGTCCCTTGGCGAGACCCAAGTGCGCCCTACCGCAATGCTGTGGCGGAATATGGCGGCGATGTCGACCGAGGAAATGCTCCGCGCGAATCCGATCGACGGCGTGGTTCTCCTCGGCGGGTGCGACAAGACGATCCCGTCCCTGCTGATGGCCGCCGCTTCCGTCGACCTGCCCGCCGTCGTCGTGCCTGGCGGCCCGATGCTGACCGGGCACTTCCGCGGCGAGGCGCTCGGTTGCGGCACCGACGTCTGGCGCCTCAGCGAGGAGGTCCGCGCCGGCACGCTTAGCCAGGAAGATTTTCTGAGGTCCGAGTCCGCGACGATCCGATCCAAGGGGCATTGCAACACGATGGGTACGGCGTCGACGATGGCTCTCGTTGCCGAGGCGCTCGGGACGGTCCTTCCGGGACTGGCAGGCACACCGGCACCTGACGCCCGCCTTCTCGAGGCGGCACACGAGACCGGCCGGTTCTCCGTCGAGCTCATCAAGGCTGATCGTCGACCGTCAACGTTCCTCACGAAGGGGAGCTTCCACAACGCGATCGTCGCGCTTGCGGCGATCGGAGGCTCCACTAACGCGGTCGTGCACCTACTCGCGATCGCGGGGCGCTTGGGCATCGACCTGACTCTGGACGACTTTGATCGCATCGGCGCAGAAGTTCCGCTGTTGGTAAATCTGCGTCCATCGGGCGCTTTCCTGATGGACGACCTGCACCGGGCCGGCGGTTTTCTCGCTGTGCTCCGCGAGGTGCGGGACCTACTCGACCCTGACGCACTCACGATTACGGGCAAGCCACTCGTGCAGTATCTCGATGCGGCCCAGATCTGGGATCCGGAGGTCATCACCCCGCGGGATGCCCCACTCCAGCCAGCTGCCGGAATCAGCGTGCTGCGGGGGACTCTTGCACCGGGCGGGGCAATCATCAAGCCGTCCGCGGCATCCCCGCACCTGCTGAAGCACCGGGGCAGGGCGATCGTGTTCGACTCGATTGAGGACTTCCATGCGCGCATCGACGACCCCGACCTCGACATCGATGCCGACAGCGTGATGGTGCTCAGGGGTTGCGGGCCGAAGGGCTACCCTGGCATGCCGGAGGTTTCGAACATGCCGTTACCCAAGAAACTCCTCGAACAAGGCGTGCGCGACATGGTCCGCATCTGCGACGGCCGGATGTCCGGCACCGCCTACGGCACCGTCGTGCTCCACGTGACCCCGGAGGCAGCAGCAGGTGGCCCTCTCGCACTGGTACAGACCGGCGACTGGATCACTCTCGACGTGAGCGCCAGAAAACTCGACCTTGAAGTGCCCGCCGACGAAATCGCGGCCCGCAGCACGAACCAGGCGACCCTCGACGGATTCGCCAAGCCACGTCGTGGGTGGGAACGCCTCTACGTCGACCACGTACGTCAGGCCGACACCGGAGCCGACCTCGACTTCCTCGTCGGCGGCAGCGGATCGAAGGTCACCCGTGAGTCGCACTGAACCCGACACGCTGGCCGCGCCCGAAAGCGCGCTCCTCGCTGCGCTCCGGGATGCCGTCGGCAATGTCGGCGCCCGCGCCACAGACCGGCTGGCCTCAGCTCACGACGCTTCGCATTACCTACTTACCCCGCAGGCAGTAGTCACGCCGTCGAGCATCGAGGAAGTCGCCGCTGTACTCGCAGCGACCCGCCGGTTCGGTGTGCCGGTAACGTTCCGCTCCGGAGGGACCAGTCTTAGTGGACAGGCGGGAACAGACGGAATCCTTGTTGACACCCGCAAGCACTTCCGTTCCGTTCAGCCGCTCAGCGACGGCGAACGGGTCAGATCCGGACCCGGCGCGACCGTCCGCCAAGTCAACACTCGGCTGCTGCGCTATAAGCGCAAGCTCGGCCCCGATCCGGCCAGCGAGATCGCGTGCACGATCGGGGGCGTGGTAGCGAACAACTCCAGTGGCATGTGCTGCGGCATCGAGCAAAACACCTACCGCACCCTTGACAGCGCGATCCTTGTGCTGCCGTCCGGCACCGTCGTGGACACTTCGCTGACTGACGCGGACGACCTGCTTCAGCTCGCCGAACCCGGGCTGCATGCCGGACTGCTCGAACTCCGCGACCGAATCCGCGCGAACCCGGATTCGGTGGAACGCATAAACGCGCTCTACCGGATCAAGAACACGATGGGCTACGGGCTGAATACGTTCCTTGACCACGACCGCGCAATCGACCTCCTCGAACACCTCGTGATTGGCAGCGAGGGCACGCTGGCGTTCGTGGCCGAGGCAACGTTCCGCACTGTTCCCTTGAAGACCCACCTCGCGACCGGCCTGTTAGTCTTCCGCAACCTCGCCCTCGCTACCAGCGCGCTACCAGCGCTCGTGGCCGCAGGATTCGCGGCGATCGAGCTGATGGACGCGACGAGCCTGCGTGTCGCACAGCGAGACCCGGAGGCAACCAGTGACCTACTCGCTCTAGATGTGGTCAATCATGCCGCATTGCTCGTTGAGTACCAGGAGGAAACGGCCGAGGACCTTGCACTTCGCCTCGCCCACGCACCCGAGGTGTTCCGGGAGTTGCCGCTGCTCAACCCAGGTGAGCTCAGCGTCGACCCGTCCCGCCGCGCCGCCCTGTGGCATATCCGCAAAGGTCTGTTTACCCTTGTCGCCGGCAACCGACCGTCAGGGACGACCGCGCTGCTCGAGGACATCGCCGTACCAGTCGCGAACCTGCTGCCGACCTGCACAGAGCTGGTCCAACTATTCGACCGGTACGGGTACGAGGATAGCGTCATCTTCGGTCACGCCAAGGACGGCAACATCCACTTCATGCTCAACGAACGGTTCGACGACCCGGCATCGCTCGAACGGTACGAAGCATTCACCGAAGAGATGGTCGCGCTCGTGCTTGGGCAAGGCGGCACCCTCAAAGCCGAGCATGGAACTGGCCGCATCATGGCACCATTCGTGCGACGTCAGTTTGGGGACGAGCTCCACGACGTAATGCGCTCGGTGAAAAAGCTATTCGACCCGGCAGGGCTCCTCAACCCGGGCGTTATTCTTACTGACGACCCAAACGAGCACGTGCGAAATCTGAAGTCCGCTCCTACCGTCGAAACCGAAGTGGACCGGTGTGTCGAATGCGGGTACTGCGAGCCCGCGTGTCCATCAAAGGACATAACCCTGACCCCACGCGAGCGGATCGTACTTCGCCGAGAGCTCGAGCGAGCCAAGGCTGCCGGGGACACGGCACTTGTCGCCGAGTTGGAACGTGAATACCGTTACGACGGCGTCGAGACGTGCGCGGTCGATGGGATGTGCCAGACCGCGTGTCCGGTGCTGATCAACACCGGGGATTTAGTGCGCCGGCTCCGAGCCGAGGGCCAAAGTGGACTGGCGCAGGCAGGGTGGAGTGCGGCCGCTAAGCACTGGGATCTGGTCACCAGGGTTGGCGGCCTCGCTCTCAGCGTGACCGATCGAATGCCTGCCGCGTTGCCGGCTGCAGCTACGGCGGTCGGGCGCGCAGTGCTAGGCAAGGACATAGTGCCCAGCTACACCGCGGAGTTGCCACCGGGAGGTACTCGTCGCCGGGTGTTCGCGAACAACGACGCCGCAGCCGTCTACTTCTCAAGCTGTACCACGACGATGTTCGGCCCGGCCGGTGACAGCGACGGCGTCGCCGAATCATTCCTTCGGCTCTGCAGCCGCGCCGGAATCCAGCTCACGACGCCCGATGACCTGCCCTCGTTGTGCTGCGGCACTCCGTGGAAATCGAAAGGGCTTACGCAGGGCTACGCCGAAATGAAGGACCGAGTCGCGGCATCCCTGGCACGCGCGACTCTCGGCGGCGTCCTGCCGGTTGTCTGCGACGCGTCCTCCTGCACTGAAGGACTTGAGGTGCTCCTGGAATCCGCTGGTGAACTCGGTATCCACGTCATCGACGCCGTCTCATTCGTCGATGAATACGTGCTTCCATCACTGCCCGCAGGATCGCCCAAAATTGAGTCGCTCACCGTCCACCCGACGTGCTCCTCAACCAGGCTCGGGGTGAACCCAGCTCTCCTAAGAGTCGCATCCGCAGCGGCCGTCGAAGTAGTCGTCCCTGACGATTGGGGCTGCTGTGCCTTCGCAGGCGACCGTGGCATGCTCCACCCCGAGCTCACCGAATCGGCGACCGCCCCCGAGATAGCAGACGTCCAACGTGTTGCTTCAGTCGAACACGCCTCGCTGAATCGTACATGCGAACTCGGAATGACCCGTGCCGCAGGCGTGCCCTACCGGCACGTCCTGGAAGTGCTCGACGGTGTCAGCGGCCCGACCGGCAACCCTGCTTGAGCCAACCTCGCCACCACCGGCCACAAAGCCGCCCTCGTCGTATTTGATGCCGCCCCTTCTCGATGATGGCGCCCTGCTGGAACGCTCATAGCCGCACCCGGCAGCCCCGCAGAAGCTGAAAGGATAATGGGCGAAATCAGGTTGGGCGCGGCAGCCGGCAGCTATATCGCCGGCCCATTCAGTGCTAACCATCGACGTCAAAGTCCAGAACCGAGGTACAAGGCTGAAGAAGGAAGAGGTGCACTTGCGCTGGCTGCCTCATGGTTGCCGGAGCAGTGACTGCGGAGTGAGCGCGTGATGCTGAATTGTGCAGACGATGGCTCCTGCACAATTCAGCATCATCACCATGGTGACGACCCCCGCGCCTACCTTCCGCAACAGTCGCAACGCAATACGCACAGTTCGTTGTGTATAGCGACACCATCTCGACTGCGGCCTGACTCGGCTTTAGAAAGGTGCCGGTCGAAAGACGTCCGCATACTCATCAGCTGATGTCAGTACGAACGGGGGAGTCCCAGTACCTTGGTTGCGACGAATGATTTGATCATGTTGTTGTTGACGGGCGCGACCTGGAACATGCGGGTCTCACGGAACTTGCGCTCGACGTCGTATTCATCCACGAAACCGTATCCGCCGTGGGTGTCAAGGCAGGCGTTTCCTGCCGCCCAGCTTGCCTCCGAGGCAAGGTGCTTTGCCATGTTGGCTTCTGCGCCGCAAGGTTTTCCTGCGTCAAAGAGGCGCGCGGCTTCGTAGCGCATCATGTCTGCAGCGCGGACTTTCATATACGCGTCAGTGATAGGGAATTGGACGCCTTGATTGGTTCCAATCGTGCGACCGAAAACGGTCCGTTTGTTGGCGTAGTCTACCGCGCGCTCCGTAAACCAATACCCGTCGCCGATGGCTTCGGAGGCCAGGAGGATGCGCTCTGCATTCCACCCGTCGATAACATAGCGGAAGCCTTTGCCAATTTCGCCGATGACAGCTGAGGCGGGCACGCGCATTCCTCTATAGAAAATTTGGTTGGTCGCGTAGTTAAACATTGTGCGGACTTTGACAACCTGAAGAGTTTCAGGCTGTTCGGCACGGACCTGACGAAGGTCCACGAGGAAAAGCGTTAGGCCATGGGTACGGTCCGCACCCTGGCCGGAAGGCTTCTCCGATGTTCGAGCAAGGACGAACGCCAGGTCAGACTCATCAATCCGGCTTGTCCAGCTCTTATGTCCGGTGATGACAAAATCGTCCCCGTCCTTCAGTGCAGCTGTTTCAATACTGGTCGTATCCGACCCTGCCGCATCTTCCGTAATGGAGAACGCCTGCAGGCGCAGGTCTCCGGTGGCGATTCCCGGCAGGTAAGCGTTCTTCTGGGTTTCGTTTCCGTGCCGGAGCAGAGCGCCCATGGTGTACATCTGGGCGTGGCATGCGGCGGAGTGACCTCCTGACTTATTGATCTCTTCCATAATGACGCTGGCTTCTGCAAGCCCGACGCCCAGGCCGCCGTATTCGGCCGGGATCAAGGCTGCCAGTAGACCTTCCTTCGTCAGTCGATCGACGAACTCTTGGGGATACCGGCGGTTGCGATCCGTCTCGCGCCAGTAGTCGTCCGGGAAGAGTTCGCACAGTTCGCGTGTCTTCTGCCGCAGCTGCTCTGTCTGGGTGGAAGAAGTGGGCATCGTTGCTCCTTGTTTGATGGGTCAGAGCCCACTGTACAAAATATATTTAAGTTTCGACAGGGCTTCATCTAGCTCTGGTCTCGGGGAGATTTGTACTGGTTTACCTTGTTGGTGTGGCGCACTAGCCTCTAGTATCGCATCGGAAACAAAATATATTTGCTCAATGGAGAGGGTGATTGAAGTGCTTGAACAAGCTTCCGGGTCTGCGGGGCGCGTAGTCGAAGGGTGGGAAGGCCGACTGTTTGAAGATTTCCAGGAGGGGGATATCTACTATCACCCGTTTGGCAAGACCGTCACGGAGACTGACAACCAGTGGTTCACGTTGGTCACACAGAACGTTTCCAAAACCCACGTGGATGCAAACTTTGCTTCTAAGACGGAATTCAAGAGGCCCTTGGTGAACTCAACGTTCACCCTCGCGCTGGTTACCGGCCAGTCGACCATGGATCTGTCCATGAACGTCTTCGCAAATTTGGGCTGGGACGAAGTCCGCATGCCCACACCAGTGTACGAGGGCGACACCATCTATTCCCGGTCCAAAGTACTCGCCGTTCGTCCCTCGAGTTCACGTCCGCAACTGGGCCTGGTGACGGTAGCCACGGAGGGCTACAACCAGAATGGCGCCATCGTGATCAGTTACCGGCGGACCTTCATGGTCTACCGTCAGGGACATCTTCCCTCAGTTGCATCATTCCGCCCTGACGAGGCCTCGCTGCCGCCGGCGGTTTCGGCATGAATACCGTCTCCAAAGTGCCCGCCACTGCGCATGAAGTGGTTGCGTCCGCACTGACTGCCCTTTTTGTCCCGGGAGATCGTCCCGAAAGGTTCGCGAAGGCTTTTGGGTCCGGGGCCGATGTCGTCATCATCGACCTAGAAGATGCCGTCGCTCCCGGTGCCAAGTCTGAGGCGCTTTCCGCTGCGGTGGCGGAGCTTTCATCACCTTCATCCCCAGTACGGGCGCTGGTGCGGATCAACCCTCAGGATTCGGCACACTTTGAAACCGAGGTGAATGCTTTGTTGTCCCTCACGTCCACCGGCCACCATGGGCTGCTCGGCATTGTGGTTCCGAAGGCCGAAGACAGCGTAGATCTGCGCACTCTCGCGAGCCGCTGCGACCAGGCCGGGCTGGCGGTGGTTGCCTTGATCGAAACAGCAGCCGGCGTACTCGACGCCCCGGCGCTTGCCCTGATCCGCGGTATTTCCAGGCTGGCTTTCGGTGCCATCGACTACGCCCTTGATATTGATGCGGACAGTGACGATCGATTTCTGGACTACGCACGCAGTGCCCTGGTGGTGGCATCACGGGCGGCCGGCATCGCAGGGCCTTTGGATTCGCCGTCGGTCAGCATCCGGGATGAGGAAAAAACCGATCTGTCTGCACGCTTGGGTCGTGGTTTTGGATTCGCCGGGAAGCTCTGCATACACCCGGGTCAGATTTCCACCGTCAGGTCCGCTTTTCTCCCCACCGATGAGGAAGTGCAGTGGGCTAAGTCGGTTGTCGCCGCCAGCGACGGCGCCAGCCAGATCAACGGCCAGATGGTCGACCGGCCAGTCGTGGAACGGGCTCAAAGGATTATCACTCGCTCGAGGAAGGAAGTCGCGTGACACGTTTGCCACTTGAGGGAATCACCGTCGTTTCATTGGAACAGGCCGTTGCAGCACCCTTCGCTACGAGGCAGCTGGCAGACTTGGGAGCCCGGGTCATCAAAATCGAACGTGACACTGGCGATTTCGCGCGCGGCTATGACACCAAAGTCAAAGGCATGGCCAGCTACTTCGTGTGGCTGAACCGCGGCAAGGAGAGTGTTGTTCTCGACTTGAAGAGCGATGAGGGAGTCACGGCGTTGCGCCAACTGGTGGCGAAGGCCGATATTCTCGTCCAGAACCTTGTTCCTGGGGCGGTGGAGCGTCTGGGCTTCGGCCCTGACGACGCCCTTGCTTTGAATCCGCGGCTAGTCCACGTTTCAGTTTCGGGGTACGGGAAGGGCGGTCCTTACGAGCAAAAAAAGGCCTACGATCTTCTGGTTCAGTGTGAGTCAGGGCTCGCCAGCGTGACTGGAACGGAGCAAGATCCTGCAAAGGTGGGTGTCTCCATTGCCGACATCTGCGCAGGGATGTATGCCTTCTCAGGGATCCTGACTGCTCTGCTGAGCCGAACGAATACCGGCAGGGGGGATGTGCTGGAAATTTCCATGCTCGAAGCCATGGGGGAGTGGATGAGCCAGCCCTATTTCTTCGCTGAGTACGGCGGCCAGCCTCCCGGCCGCAGCGGCGCCCAGCACGCCAGCATCGCTCCGTATGGTCCCTTCGAGACATCGGACGGCACGGTATTCTTTGGCATCCAAAACGAGCGGGAGTGGACGAACTTTTGCTCAGGTGTTCTGGAGAACGCAGCCTTGGCCAACGACGCACGTTTCGCTGGTAATGCCGCCCGGGTAGACAACCGGCAGGCGCTCCACGAGGAGATCAATTCTGTTCTTGGAGCGCTCGGCACGAGTGTAGTGGTGGCCCGATTGGACGCCGCGGCCATTGCCAACGCAGAACTGCGGGACATGCACGGATTCTCGTCACATCCTCAGCTCTTCGCGCGCGACCGCTGGCGCGACGTTGCCTCACCCGTCGGACCTTTGCGCAGTCTCATCCCTCCCGTCACTGCACGCGAGACGGGGTATGAGATGGGGCCTGTGCCGGAGCTGGGGGAACATACAGATAAAGTGTTGGCCGAACTGGGTATTTCGGCCGCTAGACATAACGGTTAGGTCGGAAATCGCTCCGACACTCAGCGTGACCTATTCTGGGCGGAGACATCAGGAGAAACGAATGGCAACCAGCACCAGCGACGGACGTGGTCGCAGGCAGCTCAGCGATGAGGCTGCCGAGTACGTCCGTGGGCTCATCATGTCCGGTGAGTTGCCTCCCGGGGCGACAGTGCGCCCGGAGTTCATCGGGCAGGCATTGGCCATCTCGACCACTCCCGCCCGGGAAGCACTCCAGGCCCTCCGTGTCGAAGGGTTCCTGGAGTTGCTACCCCGCCGTGGTTTCCTGGTAGCACCGTTGACCGGGCAGGATATCCGCGATTTGTTTCAGGTTCAGGCCCTGATCGCCGGTGAGTTAGCGGCCCGCGCGGCGGCCAACTCATCGGCGAAAGATATTGCCGAGCTAGAAGCCCTGCACCATGAATTGATCGCTGCGGCTCACAGAAATGATCACGGGGTTCTGGAAGAGAAGAATCATGCTTTCCATCGGCACATCAACCGCATGGCAGGTGCCCGCAAGATCATCTGGGCGCTGAGTCTAATGACACGATACGTCCCCCGGAAGTTTTACTCTTCGATCCCCGGGTGGCCCCAGGCGACACTCGATGACCACGACGAGTTGCTAAACGGTCTCCGAAACAAGAACGGCGAAAAGGCCCGGGCAGCGATGATTAGCCACATCATCCACTCTGGCGAGCTTTTGGCCGCCAACTTTGATGACCGGGTTCAGACCTCCGGTCGGGCCAGTGCTTGAAGAACCGGCGGCCGGTCCGGTGACGGCAGCCGGCCACCGGCAGGACTTCCAGCCTGTCGCAACGGCAAGGACCGCACTACCGATGCTCGCTTATCAAGGCAGCAAACGTGTTATTTCGAGCGCTTCAAGAACGTGGAGGGTGTCGCCCGTATAGCGATCGCCTGCCTGAAGCTCTATAGCTACATCTGACGGCCTCGGAGAACAACATGACGTGCCAAACGTCTCCAACAGTGTGAGAGTCCGCCAACCGCGGTCGCCCCGGCTCTACATCCGCCACGAGGACGTCCCAACGGGATGCCGGCCACTGCCGGTGAAAGTAATGTTGCCCAAAGCTTGCCGCTTCTGCCATTCCCCGGGCTCCCTTTGCTGTTCGGATGAGAACAGACCCTGTCGGACTTGGCGCTATGAGTCCATCAAGAAGATTCCGAGCGCGGAGCCCACAGGGTTTCGATGCTGGGTTTCCAGTACCAACCTCCAGATGCGACTACGCCGCGAGCTAACGCTCCCGTCTCAAAGCCGACGAGATGATCGACATGGTTGCGCTGGGTGCGTCATTCACCGGTTATTCCTTAGATTCCCAGAGGACCAAGCGAGGCTGGTGTTTCAGCCGCGGTTTGGCCTTTGACGTCCAAAAAGCGTCGGGGGTGAGCGCGGCCCTGAAGCCAGCACTCACCCCGACCACAATATGGCGTCGATTTCGTCGTTCACACAGTTGATGGCGTTGAGTAGTAGGCGTTGCTCATTTTGAGCCAGTCGGCGACCACTTCTTTGGAGATTGCGATGTCCAGGACGAGCAGGCCCTGGGAGTCGCTCGAGAGCCACTGTTCGACGTCCGTCAGATCGGCAAGGCTGCGGACGTTGATTGCCTTTGCGCCCATGGACCGTGCGATCGCAGCGTAGTTGACTTCGTCGAATACCATGCCGGCTTCGTCGAGGCCCTTGACTGCGTACTGGTGAACTTCCATTCCGTAGGCTGCGTCGTTGAGTACGATCATGATTCCCCGGCGGACGTTGCGGATGAGAGTCTCGAGTTCTGCCAGGCCCATGGACGCGCCGCCGTCGCCGCAGACCAGGACTGTCAGCCGCTGCGGGTGTGCGTGGGCTGCTCCCACTGCGCAGGATATGCCGAGTCCAATGCTCTGCACCGCCAACCCTGGCAGCAGCATTCCTTCGGGGTCCGGAGATGGCCAGTATCGAGGGACCCAGCCCATGAAGTGCCCGGTGTCCTGGACTGCGGTTCGTTCGACCGGGAGGATCTCGGCCAGATGCTTGACCACCGCCCGCGGGTCCAGGCGCCCATCCGGGCCCATTTCGTTGACGGGTTCGGGTTCGGCCAAGAGATCCACGATGTCATCTGCCACGGCGGAACGCCATCCTGGGTCTTTCTCCGTGACTCGTTCCAGCAGTTTGCCGGCGAAGATCCATGCGTCTCCTTGAATGAACTCGGTGACTTGGGAGTGCGTTGCGGTCGGGAGCAGATCCAGCTGGAAGATGGCTTTCGCTCCGGTCAGAAGGGTGTTGTAGCGCATCTGGTAGAGGTTCAAGCTGGCACCGACAACTATGACCACGTCGGCTGCCGCCATCAACGCTGCTGCCTTGGGCGCCGAGAAACCACCCGCGATCCCGAGATCCCACGGTGAATCGAAAACGTTGCGAGCCATAAGACTCGTGGCGAAGAGGGCACCGACACGGTCTCCAACTTCCCGGAGAACCGCCCCGGAACCACTCAGATGTACTCCGCGCCCGGCGATGATCAGGGGTCGTTCTGCCTGCTCCAAGGCTGCGGCCACGCGACCAACGAGCACATCATCCGGCTCCGCCTGCCCTGCGCGCTCTCTCGGAGGAACCCCGCTGTAGTCGGTATCGCTAAACAGGTCGACCTGTTCTTCAAGGTCCTTTGCCACTTGGTCGTAGGGGATGGCGACGATGACCGGGACGCGGTCCTTTTCAGCCAGGTTGAACGCTTTCTCCGTGAGGACCTGGGCATTTTCCGGGCCGACGACGAAAGTCATTATCCCAAGTGCCCGGGCTGCCAGTACCTGGTCAACATCCTGGCCTCGCTTCCCGGAGGTTGGTGCATCACCAACGACGACGACCATCGGAACCCGCGCCAAGCGCGCTTCGGCCAGAGACGTCATCGCGTTGGTAAACCCGGGGCCGTACGTCGTGGTGGCTGTAGCCAGTTTGCCGCTGGCGAGGTTGTAGGTCTGGGACATCATCACCGTGCCGCTTTCGTGGCGGGCGCTGACATACTTAGCGCCGCGCGATGTAAGGCTGCTTACGAAATGCGCATTGCCGTTACCCATGACCCCAAATGTCAGGTCGCTGCGTTGTACGACGACGTCAGCGATTGCGTCAGAGACTGATTTCGAATGGACTTGCATATGGTTCTCTTTCAACTTTTGGTCTTTGAGCAGGCAAAGCGCCCCTCTTTTGGATGTTGCGGCACGGCGTGAATGTCTCAGTCTTTTCCGGCTTTTCCGTAACGGTCTTTGACGGCCAGGACGGATACCAACGTGACCACGCCGCAAAGCACCAGGTACCCGGCAACAAGCCACGGCGCCCCGTGAAGGGCCGCAACAAGGGCCGTCGCGATAAAGGGTGTTGGACCGGCTACGGCCATAGCGTTGAGTTCCCTCGTGATGGCGATGCCGCTGAAGCGGTATTCAGTCGGGAAAAGGTTGGCGAGGAACGCACCCTGACCACCGGCGCCGCACCCGAAGACGATGATCGAGCAGGCACCCATCGCGGCGCAGATGACGAGCATGTTTCCGGTGTTGAGTGCGGCAAACAGGGGGAAGGCCAGAACGGCGAGGGCCGCGCCGCTGAATGCGTACATCTTCCGCGCCCCGATCCGGTCGGCAATGTTCCCCATGATTGGTGCACTGAGGCAGGCGCAAAGGGATGCTGTCGCCATCGCCGCCAGACTTTCCGTTTTGGTCATTCCCACCTGGGTGGTCAGGTAGGTGACAGAGAAGGCAGTGAGCACGTAGAAATTGCCGTTATGCGTACTACCTGACAGAGCACCAAAAATGACCTCGCGTGGGTGGGTCCGGAGCAGCTGGACGAGCGGCACCTTGTGCTTGCTGGCTTCTTCGAGCGACTTCTCTTTGGCCTGGACAAATTCCGGGGTTTCCTCAAGCCGGTGCCTGATGTAGAGCGCGACCACGAAGAGAACACCCGACGCCAGGAATGGGATGCGCCAGCCCCAGCCCAGCATGTCAGCCTCAGGAAGCGAAGACACAGCCAGGTAGGCAAGAAGGGCAATGAAAAGAGCGCGAGCTGGTATGCGGTTAGGTATCGAGGTCAGGTAGGACCGGCGGCTGTTTGGCGGATTCTCAGCGACCATGGTCATTGCCCCGGCAAGCTCAGCACCGGCGCCTGCGCCCTGAAGCATACGAAGCACAACAAGGAGAATCGGCGCCCAGATCCCGATCTGGCCAAAAGTCGGAAGCAGCCCCATCAGGACTGTTGCGGCGCCCATCAGAACGATCGTGGCGATCAGGACAGGCTTCCGGCCGTACCTATCGCCGAAGTGGGCCATCACCAGCCCACCCAGGGGGCGAATAAAGAAGCCGACCGCAAAGGTAGCGAAAGCAGCGAGTACACCGGCGGAGCCGCTGAGTTCAGAAAAAAAGAGAGGACCGATAATGAGGGCGGAAGCTGCGCCATATAGCCCGTAGTCATACCACTCAATGAGGGTACCGACCGTTCCGGCCGCCAAAGCACGGCGGGCCATAGGATTCAGCTTTTCACGCTTCGTTAGCGAACGGTTCTCAAGAAGGTTGTGGTTGTCAAGCGAGACAGTCATTGTCACCCGTTGATCACTAGAAGGACAGTCGTCGACACCTCAGCGGACTGCTAGTGGCTGGTAGTCCGGGTTGTCGACCTTTTCTTTTATATCGGACCACTTTGTCCGATATAGTGAACAGCATGTGATCCCAATCTCAACTTGTCAAGCCCGTTTATGGATCGGCAGGACTCAGATCGCATCGTGACACCGCACGCCATCATGGAGGTTTTTCTCCCTGCAGCCGGTCGGCGCACGCAAGAAAAATTCACACAAGTTCAGGGGTCATTGGGCCTCCAATTGACCAAAAGGAGAAACCGATGAAGGGCATAACGACAGTGCTGTCGGCACCTGGCGAGGTTGATCAGCGCGAATATGATCTGGCCGACCCGGAAGCAGGCGAAATCTTGCTGAAAATGATCCGCGCCAACGTATGTGGGTCAGAGGTTCATATCCTGCATGGGCGTCATCCGCTGGTAACAGCTGGTTGCGTTCTTGGGCACGAGGGAGTCGGCCGGATTGATCGCCTGGGGTCCGGAGTTACCAGTGACTTTGCGGGCCATCATCTGGAGGAAGGGGACCGTGTCGTGGCGACCTACTTCCAAGTCTGCCGCCGCTGTCCCGAGTGCAACCGTGGCCAAGGCCACCTGTGCCGTAACAGCTATTCCGGATGGGCGACAAACGCCGACGTGGCTCCCCACTTCCACGGAACCTTCGGTACCCACTACAGCATCGGGCCCAACCAATTTGTCTACAAGGTCCCTGACAGTGTCTCAAGCAAGGCTGTTTCTGCCGCCAATTGCGCCCTGTCCCAGGTCTATGCCGGCTGTGAAACTGGAGAAATCAAGATGGGGCAAAAGGTCCTAGTTCTAGGGGCCGGCGGTCTCGGTGTCTGCGCGTCAGCGGTGTCGAACCGCATGGGGGCTGAAGTTTACGTAGCCGAGATGGCGCCCGGAAGGCTGGCGAAGGCAATGGAGTTCGGGGCGCATCACGCCGTCGATCTGACCCAAGCCGAAGACGGGGGCGGTCGCGTGGAACTGATGCGGGAAACAACAGGCGGCGGAGCAGATGTGGTCATTGACCTGACCGGAGTCCCGGACGCCTTCTCGGAGGCAGTCAAAGCCGTCCGGCCCGGCGGGATCATGGTCTCTATTGGCAACATCAGTCCCAACAAATTTACGCAGTTTGACCCGGGCCTTTTCACTAGGTCCGGGGTGCAAATCCGGGCAGCCATCCGCTATCCAGCGACTGTTCTTGGAAAAGCTGTGAACTTCATTGAGTCCAGCCCACATCTGCCGTGGGAAGACTTGGTTGACGCGGATTTCGCCTTCAACGACGTGCGAGACGCCCTTAAAGCAGCAGAGTCCCGGGAAGTGACCCGGGCCGGGCTTGTCATCGATGAAAACTAAGTACTAGCCAAGGAATACGAATATGAGCCACACTTCAAGTTTCATTGACGGCGAACACATTGACTCAGCCGCCTCGTACCCGAACATTGACCCCTCGAGTGGAAAGCCGCTGGGAACAGTTGCCCGGTGTGGCGCTGTCGAGGTCGACAGGGCGGTGGCCGCTGCCCGTGCGGCGCAGCACGCCTGGTCTCGGACTTCCCCCGAGGAGCGGGCAGCCAGGTTGACCCGAATGGCGGATCTGATTGTGGCGCACCAGGACGAGCTGGCGCGTACCGAATCCGAGGACACAGGCAAACCGCTGACCCAGGCAAAGGCCGACGCAGCCGTCAGCGCACGCTATTTCCGGTTTTACGGACACGCAATAGATTCGTACTACGGCATTACTATTCCCCTGCAGCCCGACATTCATGCCTACACACGTCGCGAACCCTACGGGGTCACCGGGCATGTCCTCGCATGGAACTACCCCATGCAGCTTTTCGCCCGTGCTGTGGCTCCCGCCATTGCGACCGGCAACTGCTCCGTTGTGAAGCCAGCCGATGAGACCCCTCGCACGGCGGTCCGGCTGGCTGAACTGGCAATCGAAGCAGGAATTCCGCGCGGAGTCATCAACGTGATCACCGGCATCGGGTCAGAAGCCGGCGCGGCACTGAGCGCGCATCCGGGCGTCGATCATCTGGGATTCGTTGGGTCTACCCAAATCGGCTCCGTAATCGCTCATGCAGCCGCAGAACGTGTAGTCCCCGCAGTCCTCGAACTGGGCGGAAAGTCGGCTCATATCGTCTTCGACGACGCCGACCTCGAGTCCGCCTCGTTCTACGCAACGAAGGGAATCCTGGCCAACGCAGGGCAGACCTGTTCCGCAGGCTCACGCCTGCTGCTGCACAGCAGCATCTATGAACAAGTACTCAACAAAGTAGCTGCGAATTTCCGGACCACAACCATTGGTGCTGGCCTTGATGACAAAGACCTTGGCCCCTTGGTTTCCTTCAAACAACAGGGCCGGGTCCGGGCCATGGTCGATGCCGCAGAAGGCGAAATCATTGTCGGCGGAGGCATTCCGGACGGGCTGGACGGCGGTGCCTACTTTGAACCAACCCTCATCGCCGGAGTGGATCCCACATCCAAGATCGCGCAAGAAGAAGTATTCGGACCAGTTTTGGTCGCAATACCATTCGACACCGAAGAGGAAGCTATAAACCTGGCCAACGGGACGGACTACGGGCTCATGTCCGCCGTTTGGACACGCGATGTCGCGAGGAGCCACCGCGTTGCAGCGGACATTCACGCGGGCCAGGTATACGTCAACGCCTACGGGGCAGGGGGAGGCGTCGAACTCCCATTCGGAGGCTTCAAAAAATCCGGATACGGCAGGGAAAAGGGCTACGAAGCCCTCGACGCCTACACCGAAACCAAGACCATCATCATCAAACTGTAGGAGCCATTCATGGAATCGACACAGAACGTGATCCATGCCAGCTTGTCGCGGACCCTCGCGGGACATGTTGCCGCAGATCATCAGCTCACACCCGCATACCGCAACTGGATGCAGCTTCTGCTGCTGGACTACTATGCAGTCACAGCCGGCGGGGCCGACCGTCCATCAGCCCACGCTGCACGTTCGTCAGTCGGGCTCACAGAACACCGTGACTCACTCCGCGGCGCTTCCATCCATGGCACCCGCTGGTGGGCCACCGCCGATGAAGCCGCCCTGATCAATGGCATCACCGCCCACGGGCTCGAACTGGACGATACCTTTGAGGAAGCCTCTCTTCACCCGGCCGTCGTCGTCTTTCCCGCCATTCTTGCCATCGCTGACACCGCCGGACACAGACCGGACGAGGTACTTACAGCGGCGGCGGTGGGCTATGACGTCATGTGCAGTGTCGGTGTCCTACTCGGAGCCAAGGAAAGCTATGGGCGCGGCTTCCACCCCACTGGAGTCGCTGGCGCGCTGGGAGCCGCTGCCGCAGTCTGTTCTCTCCTTAAACTGGATGAGAACCAGACCACGCATGCCCTTGGCCTTGCTGCGAACATGGCCTCTGGCAGTCTTGAATTCCTCTCAGACGGATCCTGGACCAAGCGGCTCAACGCAGGGCAGGCCGCCGCAACAGGGCTTCGAGCCACACGGCTGGCCGCCGCTGGCTTTACGGCACCTGACCTGGCTCTGGAAGGAAGAGACGGTTTCCTCAACCAGTACGGGCAGGGTTGGATCGAAGGCCGAGACTTGAACTTTGAATTCGGCCGCGGAGCATGGGATACAAGCATCAAGTTCTATCCCTGCTGCCGCTACATGCACGGCAATATCGACCTGCTACGGGACATTCACAGAGAAATGCCGAAGCTGCCCCTGGACCAGGTAGACGCCATCGAGGTTGCCGTCATAGCTGCCGGTGCAGCACTCGTCTCCGAGCCAGCGGAGCGGAAACTCATTGTTGAAACCCCTGTGGATGCCCAGTTCAACATGCGCTTCGGGGCCGCAGTGGCTCTCACAACGGGCACGGCAACTGTCGACCAGTTCGATCAGGCACCCACCCTTGCAAAGCAACTGGTGCCTTGGCTGGAGAAAGTTCATTGTTACGAGTCCGAAGCGCTGGAGCAGGCATATCCAGCCAGCTGGCAGGCTGAAGTCCGCCTGAAGCTCGTGGGCGGACAGGTGATAGAACGTCGATCCAGGGCTTTCCGCGGTTCTCCCAGAGCGCGAGCCAGCCGAGAAGATATAGAAATGAAGGCCGCTGGCCTTGTGGGGTCGACAGCAGCACAACGGCTGTCGGACAGTATCCATACCCTGGACCCGCACAGGCCGCTGGCAGCACAGATCGTGCTGCCAGCTCTTTTCGAGAGCGAAGCAGTCCGGGGCTAGAAAAACCCGATTGGGCAACTGCTCCACCACAGGCTCATAACGGCCCCGCGCTCGTGCACGCCGCATCATGCCGCGGTGGCTACGCTCTCAAAACAAGCAAGGGCACCCCGGCCTTGCCAACCGTTTTGGAGAACGGTCGGCAAGGCCGGGGTACCACTGTTTGAATTATCGACTGAATGAAATCAGGCTGCTTCCTCCCGGCGATAAGTCGAACGGAGCGATTTTGATCAGCGCATTACCGGAAGCTGCAGGAAGGTCACCCATGCAAGTCTGCGCGTGCAGTTGGAGCGATGCTCCTCCTTCCGCCGATGCTGTTCAAGGGATCCCCCGGCGGATCTCCGGCGATACAAAGGCGTGGAAACCGGACGCGAGGACCAAGCACCCAGAAGAAATACCTCGTCGGTTTCTTGCCTCGGATGCCAGCAGGAACCTCTCAGCGCCCCATTCAAACAAACCTCCATCTGCGGCGCTGATGCCGCACTTACTCCTTGGCAGGATCAATAATGCCTAGCCTTTCCAAGACTTCGCTGTCTGTCCCGGCTTCCGGAATCCGCCGTATTTTCGAGTTGGCAAACGAACTCGATGACGTCATACAACTCAGCATCGGCGAGCCGGAAATTGCGGTCGCCCCGCACATTCTAGAAGCCGGTTCCAGCGCATGGTCCGACGACGTTACCAATTACACTCCTAACAGTGGAATGGCCCTCTTGCGCACAGCTATTGCCGAAAAGCTTCAGAGCCATAACGGCTATGCCGTTGACCACGATCAGATCCACGTAACCGCCGGCGGGGCGCAGGCCCTACACATGGCGATGTGCATGACACTGAGCTCCGGTGATGAAGTGCTTGTTCCGAACCCGGGGTATGCCACATTCACGATGGCAGCCAAACTGGTCGGGGCGGTGCCTGTTCCGTACGAACTCACTTCGGAACGTGGCTTTACACCATCAATTGAGGGGCTTGAGAAGCTCGTCACAGCCAATACAAAGGCACTTCTTGTCAACAGCCCTTCAAACCCGTTGGGGGTCGTCTACAGCCGCGAGGTCCTGGCGGAACTCCTAAATTTCGCCGCGAGAAATGATCTCTGGATCATCAGCGATGAGGTTTACGAGTACCTGACCTTCGGCTCTGACTTCTTGAGTATGGCTGCCATCGATAGGTGCAACCGTGTCTTCGGCGTCTATTCCCTTTCCAAGACCTATGCCCTCACGGGCGCCCGTGTGGGCTACCTGGTGACCCCTCCAGGCATGGCAGAAGTTTTCCGTGCGGCGCAGGAGGCCATCGTTAGCTGTGTCAACACGGCGTCTCAGCTCGCGGCCGTAGCTGCCATCGGAGGTGATCAGAGCCATGTGGCTGAGGCAAGAAATCATTACCGATCCAATATCGAAGCTGCGTGCCGGCTCCTCGATGACCGGGGACTGAGGTACCAAAAGCCCGGCGGCGCCTTCTATCTCTGGATCGACGTGTCCCATGCTTCGCAAGGGGACGTTGCCGGCTGGGCAGAACAATTCCTGATCCAGGAGCGGGTCGCAGTTGCACCGGGTACAGCTTTCGGCTCCGCAGGAGAGGGCTGGATCCGGATTTCACTTGCCGGGCGGTCTAAGGCCCTGCTTGAAGCCCTGGGCCGGCTCCCCGCGGCTGCCGGATTGGGAGGTATCCATGTTGCATCCGGCAGCCCGGTGCAAATCAGACCGCTAAACCAGCGGCAAGAGGTACTTATTACGTAGGAGCAGATTCATGGCCCGACTGCCGCGGTGAAAGGGTCTTGGCTTAAGGCCAACCCTCACCTCATTCTTGATGAGAGGCCCAGAGGACTACTTGAAGTTATTCGTGTTGGCATTCATGGGTCCGCGGCTACCGATGCTCGCTTACCAGCACAGCAAAAGTGTTGGGTTCAAGAGCTTCAAAGAGGTGGGGCGTGTCTCCCGCATAGCATATGTAATCGCCGGGACTAAGTTCCACTGGCGCCTCGACCGGCCCCACTTTTGCACTGCCGGAACACAGTACAAGGTGCTCAATTTCTCCAGCGGTGTGGGCCTCGGATACTCGCGGCCTACCCGGCTCCACGTTTACGACGTAGACATCCCTACGGACACCGGGTGCAGCAGGGGCCAGCAAAGTCGCGCGGTAGTTCGATGCTTCCGCCATAACCTGCGTTCCCTCACCTGCACGGATGAGGACGGTTCCTGCTGTGCTGGGGGCGATAAGCTCAGTCAGGGAAACCCCCAACGCTGTTGAAAGTGCCCACAGGGTTTCAACGCTGGGGTTTCCAGCGCCACCTTCCAGTTGCGAAAGTGTCGACTTCGCAATCTTCGCTCGTGCAGCGACTTCAGTGAGCGACAGACCAGCGCGCTTACGTTCCCGTCTCAAAGCTGCAGAGATAGTCGACATAGTTGTGCTGGGTGTGTCGTTCATTGGTCATCCCTACTTTCCAACCAACGCGCGTGGACCGGATACAACCGACGGCCGAGCGTCCTCCTATGCAAGTCTTTGCTCCGTTGAGCCTATCTCAGCACTCGTGCGGTGGCTAAACCTAGCCTGCCCGGCCTCCTGGACACTATTCACCTTCCAGTTCCTCCGGCGGTCGGCCACAGTTAAGTTGCCGGAAAATTCGGTTCCTTTGGGCCTCAGCCTCCCAAGGCGACGTGATCTCGTGAAATACCCGCCGTGGACCTTACTCCGAGCAATTGCATTGACCGTACATATTGGGAACGCAAGATTTTCACTGCATGGTCGGCACCACGTTCACCGCCAGCCATCAGCCCGTATAGATAGGCCCGTCCCACCATTGCAGCGTCCGCGCCCAGGCCTACGGCGGCCAGGATATCGCTGCCGGACATAATTCCACTGTCGATCAGCACGGTGGGCTCAGTGCCCAGGCATTCTCGCACCTGAGGGAGAATCCGAAGAATAGTGGGCGAACGGTCCAGTTGCCGCCCCCCGTGGTTGGAAAGGACGACACCGTCGCATCCCAGCTCCACAACCTGTCTAGCATCTCTCACGGTTTGGACGCCCTTGACTAGCAGCTTGTGAGGCCACACGCGCCGCAGCCAAGCGATGTCCTCGAACGTCAGTGCAGGATCGAAAATCTGATCCGCTACATCTGCCGAGTTCCCCCCGAAGCCGCGCAGTGAAGCGAACTCGATGGGCGGGGTTGTGAGTTTGTCGAACCACCACCCCGGGTGGAGGGCCATGTCCGCAAAGGTCTTAGGCGACAGCGCGGGAGGGATGGTGAGGCCGTCACGCAGCTCCCTGACACGGGAACCGCCCACTTGCGTGTCGACCGTAACCATCAGAACTTGATAGCCGCTTTCCAACACACGATCCAGGAGGCCCTCGGTCTTAGTCCGGTCCTTTGCGATATAGAGCTGGAACCAGTTGTTCCCGTCGGGCACCGCTGCAGCAAGATCCTCAACCGTAGTGGTTCCTACCGTTGAGAGCGTGTACGGAATGTTGTTACGGGCTCCCACCCGGGCCACAGCTTTCTCGCCGTCGTTGTGCATCATCCGCGTATAGCCTGTCGGCGCCAACACCAGCGGAAAGTCAATCGTCCGGCCCAGGACCTCGGTGGAAGGGTCCGGATCGGAGACATCACGGAGCACGGCGGGGGAGAACTGCACGTCCCGATACGCTTGCCGGCACCTGGCGATGGTGATCTCCTCTTCGGCACCCCCATCTGTGTAGTTAAACACAGCATTCGGTGTGGTCTTCCGCGCCATCAGCCGAAGGTCCGAAATTGTGAACGCCTGGGCAAGCCGACGCTGTATGGGATCTCTTTCAAAACCGCGGAATTGAAGTAGTTCCCGTATCTCGGACCACTTAGGTAGTTGACGGTTTTCCATGCTGAGCACCCCCTTCATGTACGGTCGCGGTCGTTCACACAGTTGATGGCGTTGAGTAGTAGGCGTTGCTCATTTTGAGCCAGTCGGCGACCACTTCTTTGGAGATTGCGATGTCCAGGACGAGCAGGCCCTGGGAGTCGCTCGAGAGCCACTGTTCGACGTCCGTCAGATCGGCAAGGCTGCGGACGTTGATTGCCTTTGCGCCCATGGACCGTGCGATCGCAGCGTAGTTGACTTCGTCGAATACCATGCCGGCTTCGTCGAGGCCCTTGACTGCGTACTGGTGAACTTCCATTCCGTAGGCTGCGTCGTTGAGTACGATCATGATTCCCCGGCGGACGTTGCGGATGAGAGTCTCGAGTTCTGCCAGGCCCATGGACGCGCCGCCGTCGCCGCAGACCAGGACTGTCAGCCGCTGCGGGTGTGCGTGGGCTGCTCCCACTGCGCAGGATATGCCGAGTCCAATGCTCTGCACCGCCAACCCTGGCAGCAGCATTCCTTCGGGGTCCGGAGATGGCCAGTATCGAGGGACCCAGCCCATGAAGTGCCCGGTGTCCTGGACTGCGGTTCGTTCGACCGGGAGGATCTCGGCCAGATGCTTGACCACCGCCCGCGGGTCCAGGCGCCCATCCGGGCCCATTTCGTTGACGGGTTCGGGTTCGGCCAAGAGATCCACGATGTCATCTGCCACGGCGGAACGCCATCCTGGGTCTTTCTCCGTGACTCGTTCCAGCAGTTTGCCGGCGAAGATCCCTGCGTCTCCTTGAATGAACTCGGTGACTTGGGAGTGCGTTGCGGTCGGGAGCAGATCCAGCTGGAAGATGGCTTTCGCTCCGGTCAGAAGGGTGTTGTAGCGCATCTGGTAGAGGTTCAAGCTGGCACCGACAACTATGACCACGTCGGCTGCCGCCATCAACGCTGCTGCCTTGGGCGCCGAGAAACCACCCGCGATCCCGAGATCCCACGGTGAATCGAAAACGTTGCGAGCCATAAGACTCGTGGCGAAGAGGGCACCGACACGGTCTCCAACTTCCCGGAGAACCGCCCCGGAACCACTCAGATGTACTCCGCGCCCGGCGATGATCAGGGGTCGTTCTGCCTGCTCCAAGGCTGCGGCCACGCGACCAACGAGCACATCATCCGGCTCCGCCTGCCCTGCGCGCTCTCTCGGAGGAACCCCGCTGTAGTCGGTATCGCTAAACAGGTCGACCTGTTCTTCAAGGTCCTTTGCCACTTGGTCGTAGGGGATGGCGACGATGACCGGGACGCGGTCCTTTTCAGCCAGGTTGAACGCTTTCTCCGTGAGGACCTGGGCATTTTCCGGGCCGACGACGAAAGTCATTATCCCAAGTGCCCGGGCTGCCAGTACCTGGTCAACATCCTGGCCTCGCTTCCCGGAGGTTGGTGCATCACCAACGACGACGACCATCGGAACCCGCGCCAAGCGCGCTTCGGCCAGAGACGTCATCGCGTTGGTAAACCCGGGGCCGTACGTCGTGGTGGCTGTAGCCAGTTTGCCGCTGGCGAGGTTGTAGGTCTGGGACATCATCACCGTGCCGCTTTCGTGGCGGGCGCTGACATACTTAGCGCCGCGCGATGTAAGGCTGCTTACGAAATGCGCATTGCCGTTACCCATGACCCCAAATGTCAGGTCGCTGCGTTGTACGACGACGTCAGCGATTGCGTCAGAGACTGATTTCGAATGGACTTGCATATGGTTCTCTTTCAACTTTTGGTCTTTGAGCAGGCAAAGCGCCCCTCTTTTGGATGTTGCGGCACGGCGTGAATGTCTCAGTCTTTTCCGGCTTTTCCGTAACGGTCTTTGACGGCCAGGACGGATACCAACGTGACCACGCCGCAAAGCACCAGGTACCCGGCAACAAGCCACGGCGCCCCGTGAAGGGCCGCAACAAGGGCCGTCGCGATAAAGGGTGTTGGACCGGCTACGGCCATAGCGTTGAGTTCCCTCGTGATGGCGATGCCGCTGAAGCGGTATTCAGTCGGGAAAAGGTTGGCGAGGAACGCACCCTGACCACCGGCGCCGCACCCGAAGACGATGATCGAGCAGGCACCCATCGCGGCGCAGATGACGAGCATGTTTCCGGTGTTGAGTGCGGCAAACAGGGGGAAGGCCAGAACGGCGAGGGCCGCGCCGCTGAATGCGTACATCTTCCGCGCCCCGATCCGGTCGGCAATGTTCCCCATGATTGGTGCACTGAGGCAGGCGCAAAGGGATGCTGTCGCCATCGCCGCCAGACTTTCCGTTTTGGTCATTCCCACCTGGGTGGTCAGGTAGGTGACAGAGAAGGCAGTGAGCACGTAGAAATTGCCGTTATGCGTACTACCTGACAGAGCACCAAAAATGACCTCGCGTGGGTGGGTCCGGAGCAGCTGGACGAGCGGCACCTTGTGCTTGCTGGCTTCTTCGAGCGACTTCTCTTTGGCCTGGACAAATTCCGGGGTTTCCTCAAGCCGGTGCCTGATGTAGAGCGCGACCACGAAGAGAACACCCGACGCCAGGAATGGGATGCGCCAGCCCCAGCCCAGCATGTCAGCCTCAGGAAGCGAAGACACAGCCAGGAAGGCAAGAAGGGCAATGAAAACACCGCCAGCTGCTATGCCGTTAGGTATCGAGGTCACGAAGGACCGGCGGCTCTTTGGCGCATACTCAGCGACCATGGTCATTGCCCCGGCAAGCTCAGCACCGGCGCCTGCGCCCTGAAGCATACGAAGCACAACAAGGAGAATCGGCGCCCAGATCCCGATCTGGCCAAAAGTCGGAAGCAGCCCCATCAG
Source organism: Pseudarthrobacter sp. NPDC058119 (assembly GCF_042884655.1). Taxonomy (NCBI): domain Bacteria; kingdom Bacillati; phylum Actinomycetota; class Actinomycetes; order Micrococcales; family Micrococcaceae; genus Pseudarthrobacter; species Pseudarthrobacter sp. NPDC058119. Next base: position 128,368 of record NZ_JBHVTN010000009.1, on the reverse strand, counting down.
GACTGTTGCGGCGCCCATCAGAACGATCGTGGCGATCAGGACAGGCTTCCGGCCGTACCTATCGCCGAAGTGGGCCATCACCAGCCCACCCAGGGGGCGAATAAAGAAGCCGACCGCAAAGGTAGCGAAAGCAGCGAGTACACCGGCGGAGCCGCTGAGTTCAGAAAAAAAGAGAGGACCGATAATGAGGGCGGAAGCTGCGCCATATAGCCCGTAGTCATACCACTCAATGAGGGTACCGACCGTTCCGGCCGCCAAAGCACGGCGGGCCATAGGATTCAGCTTTTCACGCTTCGTTAGCGAACGGTTCTCAAGAAGGTTGTGGTTGTCAAGCGAGACAGTCATTGTCACCCGTTGATCACTAGAAGGACAGTCGTCGACACCTCAGCGGACTGCTAGTGGCTGGTAGTCCGGGTTGTCGACCTTTTCTTTTATATCGGACCACTTTGTCCGATATAGTGAACAGCATGTGATCCCAATCTCAACTTGTCAAGCCCGAGACTCACTTGTCGCGGCGAGGTGCGGCCCCGGCGAGAGCGCCTACTTTCACGTAATCAGCGGTGGGGCCTACTTGAGAGGGGCTCCGATGTGAAAAAAAAATGAAACCCGATTCCGGCAACGAAGGACATCACTGTCCCCGTTGACCCCCTGAACGCCTGATCGTCGCGCCCGACCGGAGTGACATCGTCTCGTGCTCCCATGCGGGGCACCTGCAACTGCGCAAACGGGAAGAGCCAGACAGGCTTTCAGCAGGTTACACCGGCCCTTCTGCAGGCTCTGCCCCGCTTGTCCAGAACGCCGATAATGGAGATTCCGTCAACCTGGGGGAGTGCTCGGAACCGCCGTTCAGCTAGAGGCGAGGCTGTGTAAGGGCATTTGGCAGTCTCCCTTCGCGACTCCGGATGGCACTTTCCCGGTCACAACTGCTTCCTCGCTTCGTATGCCAAGAGTGCACCCGGGGCCGCTGGTCATCTCGTTCCCGTAGGCTCCGCTGGATCACTCGGTGCGCGCCGAGAACGTTCCAGCTTCAAAGATGCCAACGCAAAAGCTCGGCGTGAGTCGGGCGTCGCGCGAACTGTCCTCGACATAGGGAGCGTTCCCTGAAATTCGTCTAGTTCTTCCGAGAGAGAGCTGATGGCGAAATCCAGCCCGACTAAGTCCTCAACGGCTTCCAAGTCCAAGGCGTCCAAGGTCCATGTTGGTTCGGGCGTTCCTAGTGGCGCCTGTGCCCCGACGAGCCGGGCGATTATATCGAGTACGGGCCACGAATTGTCTCGGACTAGTTCTGCCATCCAACCGCCAACTCCGGATGGCTCAAGCCTTCGCCATTCCCAGATGAGAGCCCAGATGTAATCCGGAACTTCCAGCGGGTTCGTCTGCCGGTACCCGTCTAAAGTCTCTGCAATGAGTTGGATAAATCGCTTGCGTGCCGAAGCGAAGGAATCAGCTTGCGGCTGACTGGCAGTAACGTTTCGTGCCGCAGCGTCGATCCAGTGAGCAGCTAAGGATAGGCCCTCCTCTACATGGCCCGCCGCATCGATTGCCTTTACCGCCGAGCTACTATCCAACTGAATAAACAAGCGTTGCGTAGTCCAGCGGACATGGTGCCTCGGCGTGACGAAGGCCAATTCATCTTCCAGTTCGTGGTAGCGGGGCAGAAACCACTCGAGAAGCGGTAGCAAGTCCTCTGCACGAGAATTAGACAAGTTCTCCAGCTTGTCTACGATCATGGACGTCTTCGTGGGAAACTCCGTTTCAACACGGCTCCTTTCCGACCCGTCCTGGCGGGAAATGATCTGGTGAAAGGCGAGTTCAACCACCGTGTCGGCGATGTCCTCAGGCGGAACACCAAATGCGAAATATCGATCGAAGTAGTCCGGATGGGAGATCCTGCCCGGAGATGGGGAGTGAGATCTACTTCTTGATTCCACTTCTTTCCATGCATCCTCAAATCTGGGAAAGAGCTGGCTCAGCACATCAGCAACACCTGATAAATTTGCCTCAGTTACCCGTGCCTCCTCTAAACGGTCATGCCATACCTTCTTTTTCTCCTTGGGGTCTTCTTTTCCAAGAATAGACTGGACGCTCCATGCCGAGTTGGTGCCAAGGAGCTCTGCCCTTCGGGTGACCAGGAGCTCATATACCAGCGGCTCTGCGGTACGTAGCCAGGTCACAAGAAGGAAGTCGACAACATCAACTTCGGTCCTCACTGGCTGGAAGAAAGCCTCAACCTGACTAAAGTAACGTTTGATGGACCGTGGCGTGTTAAGCCGTGCACGTATGTGTGCGTGGTATGCACGGCTGAACCGAGAGCTATCCTCGGGACCCAAGCTGATGCTAAATCTATTCGCGAAGCGGTTAAGCGCATTATCGACCCAGGTCGACACTTGGTGTTCACGCAATGGCGGAAGGTCGAGCCGAATTTGGACGATTTTTTCGAGATAGTCAACCGCTCTACGGGGATCTTCCTTGCCGACAAGACCGGTCCTGCTCAGAGCGTCGAGAAGAGTGTCCTCGTCATAGGACACTAGGTAGTACAGGTGTGGCAAACGGCCGGTTAAGCGGATGAGTTTGAATACGAGTAAAAGTTCTTCCGGTGCTAGCCGGTCCAGATCATCGACTATAACTAAAACAGGTTGGCCTGTTTCGCGAAGGGCTGCTTCGGCTTCGTGACGAGCAGCAGCCAAGCTTTGGTCGCCTCCGACCAGGTCTGCGATGGCCTCCACCACCGGAGCAGCGTCCACGCCGACGATCGAGCCTAAAGAACCCAGCGGAGCCACTCGGCGGCCAATCTTTGACAGCGCGTCTCTGGCACGTGACCAGGCCGTCCCAGGTGGCAGTTCAGATTGGAGCTCGGTGAAGAAGCCTGCTTGCAGAGACGCGAGGTCTTGATAGTTCCACGGATTGAAGTCCACCGTGCGCCAAGTTACGTCGCCATTTGCTGTTGGAAGCCTATTGCGAATCATGTTTAAAACACTGGACTTGCCCGCCCCCCATGGGCCAATGAGTGCAACTACGGACGATTCGCTTTGTTCTCGGAGGCGGTCCAGCATCGAGACGGAGGCATCGGCGAAACCCTGCCGATCAAGCAAATCCAAAGCCGGATTTTCCGGGCTTATAGGATCATCGCTGAGCCAAGCATCTGTTTCCGGCAGAGTCCTTGTCATGGGGTAATGCTCACATGAAGCTACGTGCCCGGTGGAGAGGACACGGGGGCCATGGAGGAAGTCCTGCGGGTTTCTTGTCGGGGGTTTTCCACTTACCCAACAGAGTTTGCATTATGGTCAACTATCGAGTATATTTATTGACTCCGCTAGCTGAGCCTGCTAGTAGGTGCCGTTCAATTCGGCACTCTATTGGGGATGGCTGTAGCGATCCTGGTTCTGGCGCTTTTACGTCTGCTAAGTGAAAGAAAAATCCACTTCAAACGTCGAGGCAACAGGAAAGGAACGAAATGACCGGAAAGAACAATAACGGCAACACAAGCCAGAGAACTTTCGTGCAGTACCTATGCGAAACAATTTGGGCGATTGGCGCCGGAGCCTTGGTGGCCTACTGGCTTCCTGAACTAGCGGCAAAAGACAGGGTCTGAGAACGAAGTTTCTCAGACCCTTCTTTTATAAGTGCCACAACCCACGATACGGACGGTGAAGAACCGTGATTTGAACCCCCGCGACCGCTGGATCACGCGGAACCGCCCGTAATCGAAACAAGCTCTGTGACAGTCCTCCGTGCACGTTTCCAAGACCCGACTAGGTCGAGCGGGTAATTGACTGCCGTTATAACGACAACCCCGGCAGGGAAAGGCTCATTCCTCCAGCTTTGCGTGCCGGAGGTACTGGTAGACCGTTTCACGGCTAATCCCATAGTCGCGGGCAAGGAGGGTTTTGGGAACACCCGTGCCTGCGCGCTGGACGAGTTCGGCGGCGCGTTCTGGTGCGAGGGTCTTTTTCCGTCCTTTGTAGGCGCCGCGTTGCTTGGCCAGGGCGATACCTTCGCGCTGGCGTTCTCTGATGAGGGAGCGTTCGAATTCGGCGAAGGCTCCCATGACAGAGAGCATGAGGTTGGCCATGGGGGAGTCCTCGCCAGTGAAGACCAGACTCTCTTTGATGAACTCCACCCGCACACCTTTGCGTGTTAGTCCTTGGACAAGAGCACGCAAGTCGTCGAGGTTGCGGGCGAGCCGGTCCATGCTGTGCACAACGACAGTGTCCCCGTCGCGGGCAAACCGCAGCAGTTCAGTGAGCTGCGGCCGCTCGGTGTCCCGGCCCGAGGCCTTGTCCGTGAAGACCCGGTCCAAAACCTGGCCCTCGAGTTGGCGCTTCTCGTTCTGGTCGAGCGTGCTCACACGGACGTAACCGATTCGCTGTCCAGCCACCTGGGCCTCCCACCCTCATCCTGTCAGGTTGAGTTCTAGGCTCTTCTAAGCAGAAAGTCAACACAGCGGGTAGTGCCATCAGATGCGGAACTTCTTGGAAACTGGGCAGGGGGTGTTTCCTGCCGGGGGACATGTCAGTCCCACGTGCGAGACTTGCACTCACTGGTTAAACTTAAGCGGGGGTACAAATGAGGCTTGTTTCTGTCCACATCAAGCGGTTCAAGAGCGTAGATGATTCTGGGAAATTCGACTTAGAACCCGATGTAACAGCGTTGGTCGGGAAAAACGAGTCCGGAAAGACGGCCGCTCTGCAAGCCCTCTATCGAGTCAACCCGGTCGCGTCCGGTTACTCCCGCAAGTTTGACGCGCTCCGGGACTATCCCCGAGGGGATTACAACGAAGACGAGGCCGATGGAAACATCGCCGGACTGTCACCTGTTACGGCTATTTTTAAACTGGATGATGGTGACAAGGAAGCCATCGCTGAACAATTTGGGCCTAAGACGCTAAGAACTGATGTGATCTCGGTCAGTCGGCGCTATAACGACGACACGCTATTTATGGGTGTAGAAATCGATGAACTGGCCATGGCTAAGCACCTGGTCACGGCCGCGGGTGTCGATGAAAAAAAGTACGCTGCGGGAACGTCAGTAAAAGTCATAATTGATCGGCTCCAAGGCGAAGCGGAGGCTGCTGCGGTCATTGAACTTGGTGAAAAGTTGGCCTCAATGGACTTCAGTGCGGTAGTCCGAAAGTTCATTCGGCCGCGGATCCCCAAGTTTGTCTACTTCGACGAATGGGGGACGATCGGCGACGACATCCCTATTAACCGCCTCTTAGACGATGAGGCCGACCTAACTCCATCCGAGCGGACGGCGCTGTCACTGCTCAGGGTCGCGAAAGCAGACGCCGGGCGATTCACAGAGGAAAACTACACGATGCGGAAGGCCTCGATGGAAGGCGCCGCAAACAGCCTTACTCGAAAACTTTTCAAGTACTGGAGCCAGAACCAGGACCTTCGCATCACTCTAGACGTCGACATGCGCAAGACCGAGATTGACCCGATTGTGAGCAACCAGGGACGAAGCATCCCGCAATATGACTTTGACCCCTACTTGAAGATAGGGGTATTCAACAATCGCCACCAGGTCACTCTGGATATCGGCCAACGCTCCCGAGGGTTTCTCTGGTTCTTCTCTTTTCTCGCCGCCTTCAGCGAGTACGCAAGAGACAAGACACCCAAAATAATTCTGCTCGACGAGCCGGGACTAAGCCTTCATGCAACGGCACAGGCTGACCTTCTTCGGTACATTGAAGAAGAACTCGCCCCTCACCACCAGGTGATCTACACGACGCACTCACCGTTCATGATCGATGCCTCACACATCGAACGATGCCGAACCGTGGAAGACCGGCAATACGAGGGCACAAAGATAACTGCCGACGTCCTGCGCGCCGGACAAGAAACAATGTTTCCTCTTCTCGCGGCAATCGGTGTTGATCTGGCACAGACACTCCTCATAGGTCCACACCAACTGCTGGTCGAGGGACCGAGCGATCTGCTGTACCTAGCCGTCATGTCAGAAGCGGTGAAGACGCGGACAGATAATCCTTTGGCCGGGCTGGACCCCCGATGGAGCGTTGTCCCTGCCGGCGGCATCGAAAAGATGCCTGCCTTTATCAGTCTCTTCACCGGCAGCAACCTCAACATTGCGGCCATGATTGACGTCGCGGCTAAGGGCAACCAGCGAATCGACGACATCATCAGCAAGGGACTCATCGAGCATTCGGCCATTATTCGCCTGACCGAGTTCACCAACACCCGAGAAGCAGACATAGAGGATCTTTTTGATCGCGCTTGGTACTTGAACCTTCTGGATGAGTCCGGGATCGGCACTTTCACTGCCGATAGCCTGAACCCTGGCCGCATCATGCCGCAGGTCGAGAAACTATTGGGCAGTAGATTCGATCACTACCATCCTGCCAGCGTCCTCAGCCGCAACCCAACTTTCGTCGACAAACTTACAGAGGAAGACATAGCGCGTTTTTCGAGACTATTCACTCGCCTCAACAATATGCTGCCACCTGAATAGGCAGTCCAATGCGGCAGAAGGATCCGGTCGGATACTTCTGATGATCGGATCCTTCCGTGGGCCCTTCTGACAGGGCAAGACCAAAGCCGCCGCGCCCCGAACAGGTGGTAGAGAGTCGCGATCTTGATTGCCCTGAAACAGTTGTCGCGGTCGTGGTCTGCGGCGCAAGGTATTGTCCACAGAGGCTGCCGAAGCCTTCGGAGAGCCCCTTTCAGCCGCAGCCTTACAGATATCACTCGCCGACGGCACGCAGCTTCACAGCGAATCCTCAGGTTCACCGGCGCATAATGAACCGAAGCTCCGGTCAACCCGCTATTTGACTGGAGCTTCGCCAATTGCAGCGCCAGGGCATGGTTGAAACCGCATTAGGAAACGCGGTTGATGCAGTCCTTTCGGCGCCGTTCGGGGGTGGCTGAATATTCGCTCTTTTGGGGTCCATCCGTCGCGTGTTTGGGGGCCGGTAGGCTGCGCGCTCAGTCGCGGTCCTTGGTGCCGGTAGTGGCGTTCTTGGGGGCCACCCCGTTTTAGGCTCCTTCCGTCGTGTGTATAGGGCGCACGGCGGAAGGAGTAATCAGTAATGGTACGGAAGATCAGGGCGAAGCTGGTGTTGCAGTTGCGCGCCGAGGGCTTGTCAGGTCGAGCGATCGCTGCATCGCAAGGAATGTCCCGCAAGAGCATCACGGCGGTACTGGAGGCTGCCGACGCGGCCGGCGTGGTGTGGGATGACATCGCCAACAGTTCAGAAGGCGAGGTTTACGCCCGGCTGTTTCCCGGGCGTGGTGAGCATCAGAGCGTGTTCGCGCAGCCGGACTGGGACCAGGTCCACCGGGAGATGGCCCGGGTCGGTGTAACGCTGAAGCTGCTGCATGGCGAGTACGCCGATTCATGCGCCGCTGCCGGTGAGCCGGTGATGGGTTATGACCGGTTCTGCAGGACTTATCAGCGGCATGTGCTGGTCACGGGGGTGGCGTCCCGGGTCGGGCACAAGGCGGCGCAGACGGTGGAGGTCGACTGGTCGGGCCCGACGATGCAGCTGGCCGATCCGGTCACGGGCAAGCCCAGGACCGTTTACTTGTTCGTGGCGTGTCTACCTTTCAGCCGGTATGCGTTCGTCGAACCAGCTCTGGACATGAAGCAGGACACCTGGTTGCGGGCCCACGTGGCGATGTTCGAAGCCTTCACCGGATCGGTGCCACGGATCGTGCCGGACAACCTGAAGACCGGCGTCATCAAGCATCCCCGCGAAGGCGAAGTCGTCCTCAATGACGCTTACCGCGAGATGGCGGCACACTATTCCGCAGCCGTGCTGCCCGGACGGGTCAGGGCGCCCAAGGACAAGGCCAGCGTGGAAAACACAGTCGCCCACGTGGCTACCTGGGTCATCGCCGGGCTGCGCCAACAGCAATTCACCTCGTTGCCGGAGCTCAGGGCCGCCATCATCGACCGGGTAGCTGCGTATAACGCGGAGCCATTCCAGAAGCGGCCAGGGTCCAGGGCCAGCGTGTTCGCAGCCGAGGAGCAGCCGCTCCTGACAGGGTTGCCGGCGGCGGCTTACGAGATCAGCAGGTGGGTTTACGGGCGCCGGGTGGGTCGGAATGGGCACGTAGTCTGGGAGAGGAACTACTACTCCGTGCCCTTTGCCCACATCGGCACCACCGTGGACCTGAGGATCACCGACCGGGTGCTCCAGGCCTACCGGGGCAGCGAACGGTTGACCAGCCACTTGCTGCTGCCCGAGGGCGCGGCCAACGAGTACCGCACCAACGATGCTGACCTGCCCGCCGGCGAGAAGTACAGGCAATGGGACCCGGACCGGGCACGGGAATGGGCCGGACGGATCGGCCCGGCAGCTGTGACCGTGGTCAACCGGATCTTCGAGTCCGTCCCGGTCGCCGAACAGGGCCTTGACGCGGCACTGGCCGTCTTGCGCCTCTCCCGGCGCTACTCAGCCGAACGCCTCGAAGCGGCCTGCCGGCTTGCGTTGGCAGGCCATGTGAGATCCCCACGGTATGCGCACCTGCAGCCGATCCTGGCAACAGAGCAAGACAAGGCCGCGGGGTTCAGGCCACCCCGGGATGAACCGGCCGAACACGGCGGCTACGTTCGAGGCGCCGAGTACTACGCAGGTGGTGCCAAGTGAGCGGGATCGATACGGAAACCAAACGCAAGCTCCGTGAGATGGGAGCCGTCCCGATGCTCGAAGCACTCGAGGCCCAGGACGAGACGCTCGTGCTCGGCATGGCCTTCGAGGAACGGCTCCGCCTGATCGTCGACGAAGCCCACTCCGGCTTCAACCACGCCAAGGTCGAGGGACTCATCCGGCGGGCCGGGCTCCGCTACCCGGGCGCGGACCTGCGCCGGCTCGACCTCATCGACGAACGCGGCCTGGACCGGAACCTGATCGCCCAACTCGGCACCTGCTCGTTCATCGAACGGCAGCAGAACGTCGTGTTTCAAGGATTTACCGGGTCCGGGAAGTCCTACCTCGGGTGCGCTCTGGCCAAGCAGGCCTGCCAGCACCGGATCCGGGCCCACTACGTTCGCATGCCCGACCTCGAGGAAGCCTGGGCGCTGGCGAAGGACAAGCCTTTGGGGGCCACGAAGTTCCTGAAGAAGTACGCGTCCTTCACCCTTCTGGTGATCGACGAATGGCTTCTCGACCACCCCGACGAGGGTATGCGAAGCATGCTGCTGGAGCTACTCGAGCGCCGATACGACATAGCCTCGACGGTGTTCTGCACCCAGTACGCCAAGAAGGACTGGCACCAGCGGCTCGGCTCAGGGGTCCACGCCGATGCGATCATGGACCGCATCGTGCACAACACGATTTGGGTCGATACCGGCAACCACAACATGCGTGAACACGCCACAATGACACAGTGAGAACGCCGGTGGAGGCCGGTGGCCCCCATAGCCACGGTCACTGGCCCCCACCGGCAATATCAATGGCCTCGACAGGCAATATCGTCTGGCCTCCAAGCCTTCAAATACTCAGTGGCGCAGGAAGCCTTCCGGGAACCCCTGCCAGCCGCAGCTTTACATAACCTATATTATCGGCGCTCGAGTGGGACGAGTAGAAGTAGATGAGAGAACACGTCTCATCCTGCTTTCGCAGTGTTTTCGCAGGTCCACTGGCTGTTGGGAGGCATGGATGCCAGGTACCCGTCGGGAGCAACTGCGCGTGGTGGTGCGGCCTAGCGGCGTAATCTCTCATTAGATGAGAGATTTTTGCGTACAGTTTGGTTAGTGAGCATTGAACCTGGGCGGATTCCGGCCTTTTTGACCAACGTGAATGTCGGGCTGCTGCGTGCCGAGGATCGTGTCTTTGAGGCGATGTTGGATGGCTGGCGTGCGCAGATGCTGGCGCGTGGCCTGTCGACGTCGTATATCAAGAGTTCGTGCGGGACGGTCCAGAGGTTCCAGGAGCATGCCAACGAGTATCCGTGGACGTGGTCGGCGCATCATGTGGATGAGTTCATGGCGGACCGGCGCAGTTCCGAGAAAGGTTTGGCGATATCAACCCTGAGGGCCAATTCCGGGGCTATTAGGGCGTTTTGCTCCTACCTGACGGATGGACGTTACGGCTGGGCGACCTTCTGCGAACGGGTCTTTGCGGACATTCCGGTGCAGGTCGTGTTCGAGTGGAACTCGCCCCGGCACACGACGGACGATGCCATGCCGGCCCGCCGCCGGGCGTTCACCAAGGCTGAGCTGCAGACGTTCTTCGACGCCGCGGACGACCTGGTCGACACCGAGTTCGCCAAAGGTTCCAAGCGCTTGCTTCCAGCCTTGAGGGACTCGACAGCCTTCAAGGTCGCCTACGCCTACGGACTGCGGCGGCGTGAACTGGCGATGCTCGAGTATGTCGACTTCGGCCCTAACCCGCACGTTGAGTCTTTCGGCCGGTTTGGGGCGCTGCAGGTGCGGTGGGCGAAGGGAACTAAGGGCTCAGGCCCCCGCCGCCGTACGGTGCTCACCGTCCCGGAATTCGATTGGGTGGTCGGGCTCCTTGAGTATTGGCTCTCCCCTGTCGGCCGGAAACGTTTCCCCACCGCTGACCGGTCCGCCAGCCTGTGGCCCTCTGAGCGCTCGGGTTCCACTGCCTTCCGCAACTTCGACCGCTCTTTCCAGCGGGTGCGGAAAATCGCCGGACTCCCGGAGGAACTGACCCTGCACACGTTGAGGCACTCGTACGTGACGCATCTGATCGAGGCCGGTTACGACCCGCTGTTTATCCAGCAGCAGGTCGGGCACAGCTACTCCTCCACCACAGCCCTCTATACTTCCGTGTCGGCGGACTTCAAACAGAAGACCATCCAGAAAATGATCGCCCAGCGGCTGCGCAAGGGCGACGGCGAGGGGAACACCCATGGCTGAACAGCGACGGATCGGCTACCGCTGGAACCTCCGGCAGCTGATGGCCCAACGAAACCTCTGGAAGACCACCGAGCTGCTCCCTCTCCTAAAGGCCCGGGGCATCAACCTCTCCAACGCCCAGGTCCACCGCCTGGTCACTGGAACACCCGAGCGCATTCCTGCCCAGACCTTCGCCGCCCTCTGCGACATCCTCGAGTGCACGCCCAACGACCTGTTTGAACCCTTCGTGCAGATGCGCGCGGCCAAGACCGCGAACGCCCCGAAGCGGCCAGAAGATCTGGGCATCACTCCCGGGGCGCCGATTGCCCGCCGGATCCGGGTTCTGCCACCGGACGAAGATGACTAGGCCCCGTAAAGCCGGCGATCCTCAGAAGTGGCCTGAAGCCTGCGCCCGCTGCGCTGAACACCACAAAATCGCGGTCCGTTGGCCCGACGGCGGAATCTGCGGCTACTGCTACCAGCAAGCCAAACGAACCCGCGGCACCTGCGCCTGCGACCACCAAGGTGTCCTGCCCGGCTGCGTCGACACCCTGCCGGCCTGCCGGAAATGCTCCGGCGTCCGCCTCAACGTCGACTGCATCGGATGCGGCAAAGAAGACGAACTCCATTCCGGCAACCGCTGCTGGTCATGCATCCTTGCTCTGACCGTTGACCGGATCCTCAACCCGTCGGAGAACCAGCCGTCCTCCCCCGAATTCCAGGCAATCGCGACCGCTCTGAAATCCATGAAACGCGCCAACAGCGGCCTGACCTGGATCCAGCAGCCACACGTCACCGAGTTCCTCCAACAACTCGCCACCGAGCCGGTGATCACCCACGCCCGCCTTGACGAACTTCCGGCATCGCGCACCCGCGAATACGTCCGCGGACTGCTGGTCGAACACAATGCACTGCCGCGACGCGATGAACTCAGCGCAAGGTTCAGCGACTGGGCTGAGCAGGCCCTCGACCGGATCACCAGCCCGAGCCACCGCGACATCACCCGCCGATACATCCGCTGGCACCACCAGCGCCGCATGAACCAAATGGACGAAGTCACCCGAGGAACGTTCCTGCGCGCCAAACAAGCAGTCACCGTCGCCATCGACCTGCAGAACTGGCTCAGCGAACAAGGCATCGAACTTGCCGAAGTGAGCCAGGCGCACCTGGACCGATGGCAGGCAGAAGGCCCCACGACACGAGGCATCGCATCACGATTCCTCGACTGGGCAATCAGGACCAACCTCATCGATCCCTCCCTGAAACTGCAGCCCCACCGCCGAGGCACCAGCCCCCGGCTCGACGCCGCCGCCCAGACCGAACTCGTCACCAACCTCAGCCACACGGCCGACATGAACCCGAGAGACCGCGCAGCAGCCATCCTCATCCTGGTCTTCGGCCAGCACGTCTCCGACATCGTCCAACTAACCTGGGACGACGTCATCGTGACAGAGGAACTCGTCACCATCACCCTTGGAACCGTCGAAATCGCACTGACGTCGCCCCTTGATGAGCCCTGGCGCGAACTCGCAGCCAAGCCAACCCATCACCAGACAGCAGCGCACCCCAACAGCAACTGGGTATTCCGGGGCGGCTCACCGGGCCAGCACATCCAAGCCTCAACCCTCACTCAACGGTTGAGCACGGCGTTCAGTAGTCGCGCGGCCAGGCTCGGTACCCTCCACGAACTCACCAAACTCGCCCCCGTGGCAATCATCGCCGAAGCCCTCGGCTACTCCCCGGCCACAATCGATCGCCACGCCATCGACTCGTCAGCCAACTATGCGCAATACGTCTCTGCTTTGGAATCAGCCATCTCGAGGTAGAAAGCACCGGGACACGCAGAGTTGGTGACGAGAGTGAGGACGAAACTCAGACTGGCCCGTACAGGATGGGGCCACTATGCTGAACTCGCGCTGAGAGTCTCCTTATCGAGGAACAGCAAGGTGATCCAGAGAGGTCGACATGGCGGACGAACGAGGCTTTCGAAAGCTGATTCTTCTCTGTATTACTGGCTTAGTCGCTGGCCTTGTCGTCACCTTTATTCTTCGGGCGATCTTCCCAGAAGCAGAGATTTTATACATCGCAGCTGGAGCGGCGGTCACCGCAGCGATTGCGGTACCGCCGCTGGCTAGATATTTCCAAAAGTGGATGTGAAGAGCGGAAGCTACACGCACAGCCCTCCACAGATTTTGATGGTTGCATCGGAAGGATGCCCGTCACCCCGCGACTAATGGCCGCCTGTCAAGCACAATCTCGCCGACTGGTCCCACATCAACACGTCCCGCTGCCAGTCAGAGCACCGGAGTAGAAGTGGCTGCCAGAACGCTAATGTCCGTTCTCATTCCAGATGTCAGTTTTCGCATTGAACGTGTCAGTGTGCGGATCCTTGGACAATTCCCACTTGAGTTGTCAGCGTTCCCCATACGGCTCACTTGGCTGATGCCCCCGGCGTCCCGGTCGCCCGAGAGTCGGCTAATGATCTGAATTTGCGGTCTGGTCCTTGCGGCACACCTAGGACATATCCCCCCAGTCAAAGATGCGAGGGTGATCGGGATCGGTGCACGGCGCGCCTCACCACCCAATCGGGAGCCGCGAATCTCCCACGTTCAAAGTTTCTCTTGACACCGGCTTCCTCCCCTCCTACATTTATTGCAACCGATCTCAGCAACCGATCTCACTGCTAATCGTATAAATGCAACCGATCTCAAAGGAGAGACTCGATGATTCAGTGGCTTCTCCCACCCATCGGCGGCCCTCGCTTAGTAGGCGTCGAGTGAGCACGGCATGCTCCCGCACCAGCAACCCAGTTCACAGGAGAAATTCATGATCAAAAAGCGATGGGGCCTGGCGCTCTTCACAGCCGTCGTAGCCAGCCTTGCCCTCAGCGGCTGCGCCCCTTCAACTCCGCAGTCTGAGGGCCCGGTTACGCTTAACTACTGGGACTTCCTCGATCCCAGCCAGAACAACCCGCGCTCAAAGGCCCTAAAGGAAAACGTTGCCAATTTCGAGGCGGCAAACCCTAACATCAAGATCAATCTTTCCGTCGTGTCACTAGGCGATATGTTGAACAGGCTGCCTCAAGCCGCGGCAGCAGGCCAGGCCCCCGATGTCTTCAAGATGTACACTCCCGTCGTTCCTCAGATGGCCGCTGCCGGCGTCTACTCACCGCTTCCTGATGCTGCCTCCAAGGTGACTGACTGGCTGCGTCCAACCGACGCTCTTGCCGGTCCTGACGGCAAGCAGGTGGCCGTGCCCTATGAGTACCGGACCTGTGCCCTCTACTACAACCAAAAGATTCTTTCTCAAATCGGCGCGACCGTTCCTACCACCTACGACCAGGTAGTCGACGTTGCACGAAAAGCGGCCGCCGCTGGATTCACCGGCTTCGGAACGGGCTTCTCGGACAGTGACAATTCAGCCATCATCGGCACCTTCTTCGACTGCTTCATGACACAGGTTGGCCAAGAGCTGTGGAACAAGGATGGGCAGGCAGATTTCGCGACATCAAAGGGAGAGGACTTTGGCAACTTCCTTACCAAGCTCAGGGACGCAAAAGCCCTTGGCAGCAACGTCGTTTCGGATACTTACGGCACCGTAGCTGACGGAATGGCAAGCGGCACGGTCGCGATGGCGGTCATGGGCACGGAACGAGCCGTCTCCTATGCCTCACAGAATCCGGACCTTAAGTGGACCGCGTTGCCGAAAGCAAACACCGGCGACACGACAGGCACCACCATTGGATGGACCTTGGGCATAGGCAATGGCAGCAAACACGCTGAGGCGGCCTGGAAGTTTATCGAGTACATGACCGGGCCTGAAGCCGGCGCGAAAATGGCCACCGGAGGCGAGGTACCCACGCGTGCCGGCACCTACCAGCAGCCGTTCTTCTCCTCGCCCGAGTCCAAAACTGTGAATGACATCGCCACTTACGTCAAGAGCAATAGCAAGCCACGCACATACTCCAGCAACTGGACTTCCCTCGCCAGAGGGCTTTCCCAGAGCGGGCAGAAACTGATCCTCAACGGCTCGTCGGGGAGCGATTTTATCCGTTCCGCGCAGGATGCTGCCAACAAAAAGTAGCAGCCCGATAGCAGGGGAGCCTGAGACATCAGGCTCCCCTCGGAAGGGACAGATAATGTCAACAAAAAGCCCCACCCGCAGCACACACAGGACCGGAGCTGCGCCCTCAGCCACCCAGACTTTCCGCCGGGTCCGAAGGGACCGCATGGTCTGGCTCTACGTCGTCCCAGTCAGCACCATCTTCCTCTTTGTTTTTGTAGGGCCGCTCATCTACACAGCATGGACCGCCCTCCACGAGACGACTTACTACCAGATCGGTAAATTCTCGGGTCTCAACTCCTTTGTCCGGCTATTCGCGGACGCCGACCTGCCCAGCAGCATCCGGACAACCCTGGTGTTCTCGCTGGGGGCCTTGGTTATCGCGCTGCCGGCGGGGCTTTTGTCTGCGATCGTGCTCAACAACCTTCACCGCTTCAAACGCTCCGTCCGAAGCCTCTTCCTACTGCCCTGGCTGATGTCACAAGCCACAGCAGGAACAATCTGGCTGTGGTTCCTCAACCCCAACTACGGTCCAGCATCAGCCATTACCAAATCCCTCGGATTCGGTCCCACTGATGTGTTCTCGTCCCCGACCAGCGCCCTTGTTGCCGTAACCCTCATGACGGCCTGGTGGTCCTATCCGCAGGCAATGCTCCTCTTCCTGGGCGCCCTCCAAACGATTCCAGAAGAGCTCCGCGAAAGCCTCAAGGTCGATGGCGGCGGCATCTGGCACGCATTCGTGAACATCACCCTCCCCTACCTGCGCAACACCATCGTCTCCGTCGTAGTCGTTCTTCTCATGCTCTACGTACAAATGGTCACCATCATCCTGGTCACCACAAGAGGAGGCCCGATCGGCTCCACGGAGACGCTGTCCATGCGGGTCTACAACCAAATGTTCGACAAGTTCGACCTCTCCGGAGCCTCAGCCACGGCCATCCTGCTTTTTGCAGTCAACATCGTCCTGACACTTGTCGCCATTCGCTTCCGACGGAAGGAAAGCCTGTGAGCACCACCGCCCCGCGCCGACAGCGACCCGTCACCGCCGTCATCAAGGCCGTTCCGGCCTGGGCGTACATCATCCTCTCAGCGGCGGTCGTGCTGCCGCCCGTTGCGTGGATCGTATCCACATCGCTGAAAACCGCCTCGGAGACCCTAGAGTTCCCGCCAAGGTGGATCCCGGAACCCTTCTCATCCGAGGGCTACATTGGTCTGCTGACGTCGACCAACATCCGCTTCTTCGTCAACTCGCTCATCTATGCCGGCGGCTCCATCGTGCTTGCCCTGGCCATCTGTATCCCGGCCGCTTATGTTGCCACGAGGTACCGGAGCCGGCGCATGGAAACCCTGATGACCGGGATACTGGTGCTGTCCATGGTCCCGGCGATCGTGGTCTTCATCGCGCTGTATTCCATGTTCGTCAAGACCGCCCTGATCAACACCTACCCCATGATGATCATCGTCTACACGGCCATTATCTGTGGACAGACCATCCTGTTCCTGCGCAACTTCATCGAGAACATCCCCGTTGAAATCGAGGAAGCGGCGGCAATTGATGGCTGCTCCCGGATACAGATCCTATGGCGCATCATCCTCCCGCTCATCCGTCCCGGCATCGCTGCCGTAGCCATCTTCATCTTCGTATTCGTGTGGAACGACTTCCTTGTCGGCACCGTCCTCGCCACGACGGAAGACATGAAGACCGTGCAGAACGGCATCGTGCGATACATAACCACTGGGTTCGGTAGCTTCTGGGGACTCTTTGCCGCATTCATCGTCGTTGCCTTCATCCCCGTGCTCTCCATCTTCCTGGCTTTCCAGCGCTGGTTCGTAGCCGGCATGACATCCGGTGGCGTCAAGGGCTAGCCGCCACAACAGTTCAGCCACCAGCAACAAGGGCCCCGTGACCGTATTTGACTGACGCTCACGGGGCCCACATGCGCTCAAGAGCTGCACGTGCCATGAGAGGACATCCCGTTCGCCAAGTGCGTTCTCGGACCTGACACCTACAGAAAGGCTTTCCTCCGTCCGTCCTTGTCCGAATGAACTGCCGACGTGCCGATGGCTCATCCAAGACTTGTGGCCAAAGACAGTGGTGCCATGAACGTTGCCAGCGAAGTGCCTGGTGGAGACCATATCCGATGCGCCGGTGCTGGAAGCCCGGAGCCAACCCGGCAGACAAATGGTTGCGGCGCTCCCCCCACTTCTGAACCAGCGGCCGAATGCCGGATCTGCCAGGGACGTGGTTTCCGGTCTGCTCTCCCGCGTTAGGGGCGCCAGCCTCAGCCGCCAGTCCGTTCAGGGCAGAGCTGACGATTCTCGATTCTGCGGGAGCCGGCCGTGTCTCGTCGCTTTGGCTGGCGGCCGCTGTTGCAGAGCGACGATCATGGCGGATTCTGGCTGTCATTGGAGACCTTCGCCGGACAGGCAAGCTCTCGAGCGTGAGACCTGGTCCGGCTACTGCCGGGGAAACAAGCTTTGAGGGCACTGATGCTCCACGCCGGCGTCGTACGCAGGTTAAATGCAGCGTGGGCGGGCAGGATGCCCACCCACACTCCATCCAGAAGACTTAGACCAAAATGCGTTCTACCGGAATTTTGGCCGGACGCGCCCTGTATCTTGTCCCGAAACGATAAGGACTGACTAGGCACGACCTTCAGCGAGTGGCCTATGAGTCCTCGCCCGGCCGCCAGTCTGGCGGCTGAATCAGCTCCACACGGTTTCCGTCAGGATCGAGGAGGTAAACCAGCCACCCTCCCGCGATGGGGCCTGAGGTTGGGGCAATGGGTTCGGATACCGCGCTGTAACCAAGCGCTGTCATTCTTGCGTAAACCTGTCGCACATCGATATCCGTAAAGGCCACGTGAGCCGTCCCAGGCTGCGCCTCAGAGGGATCGACGACTGGCAGTAGCGGCTCTGCGTGGGCGAGTTCCAGCCGAAAGGACCCGTCACTGGTAGCTAGAAGTATGGCTCTGACCTTGACGTTGGGACGGCCGTAAAGATCTCCGACGTATGGCCCCGAGGTCCAGGCATCCAAACGTGTCAGTCCAAGGCCATCCACGTAGAATCGCTCGCTGCGGTCCATATCGGTAACGTGCAGCGCGGTGTGATGATGTTGCATTGGGTTTCTCCTTAGTAGAGCAAGCTCTCCCCCAGTTGCTGAATTGCTTCTCAGGAGGGGGTAGCCCTGAAGCCTTGATGGTGGGTCGCTGCGACATTAGGCACAGCGGCACGAAAAGACCTGGCGGGTTTTTTAGGTTCCGATTCCCAGATGCGCTCCGCCTGCCACGTCGAGAGACACTCCCGTGATGTAGCGGTTGTCGGGGTCAGAAAGGAACAGGATGGCCCGGGCAATTTCATCGGG
Organism: Pseudarthrobacter sp. NPDC058119; assembly: GCF_042884655.1. Classification (NCBI taxonomy): domain Bacteria; kingdom Bacillati; phylum Actinomycetota; class Actinomycetes; order Micrococcales; family Micrococcaceae; genus Pseudarthrobacter; species Pseudarthrobacter sp. NPDC058119. The sequence continues at coordinate 110,115 of NZ_JBHVTN010000009.1, read as the reverse complement.
CTCAGCGAACCGGCGCATCGGCAGTTGCGCTGCCCTCTTCGCCCGGTTGGCTGCTGCGTCGGGTCCGGAGTCCCTCGCAAATTGTGCCCACATGGGGGTGTTGACCGGCCCTGGTGCGATCGCGTTCACTGAAATGCCGTTGGGTCCAAGCAGTTCGGCGAAGGACCACATGATGTGGAGGACCGCAAGCTTGCTCGCGTTGTAGGGCAGGTAATTGAGGCGCGCTTCTTTGGCCGCAACCGAGGACAGGACCACGATGGCGCCGGCTGTGCCGGTCTCAAGCATCGATTTGGCGGTCTCCCGGACCAGCGTGAAGGTACCGGTGGCATTGATCCTCAGGATGGAGTCGAACTCTTCGGACGTTGTTTCCATGATGTCCGGGGTGGGGCCAAGCACTCCTGCTGCATGCACGAGGACGTCGATCCCACCGTGTTTGGCTTGGATGTCCTGTATGACCGTTGCGCATTGTTGTTCCGAGGTGATGTCGAGGGAGTAAAACGACTCCACAGACTGGTCCTCTTTTGGGGACCGGTCGGCGCCGACGACGATGGCTCCCGCGGCTATGAATGCCGTGACTGCAGCGTCACCGATCCCTCCACTTGACCCCGTTACCAAGACCACCTGTTCTTTGAGGCTCATCTGCTCGCTCCGCTCTGCGCGAAGCCTGACTGCAGTGCTCCTGTGGTCGGAGCGTGAGGTGCATGCTTCATGTTCGTTTTCCTTAGTTGAAGTTGCTCGGCCGGTGTAGGCAGTTCAGGTTTCATCGGTGCTAAGGGGTTTGGCACCTTCCGGGCTTCAAAGACCGCGCCTTTCGGATTCCATCGGCGATTTGCGTTGCGCGGAGCGCCTGGGCGAAAGTGACCGCGGGCATTCCACCCGCGCAGAATCTCAGGGCCGCTTCTGCCTGACGCAAGAAGAGGTCGGATGGTTCAAAATCTTGCTCGTGTTGGCCACCGTCGCGGTCCCATAAGCGAAGGGAATCGTTGGACCACAACATCCGGCCGTCAGTGGCCAGAACATCGATGGTGAGGCTCCAATCTCCCTGATTGAGCCCTTGGGGTTCCTGCCAGGGAGACCAATAGCTCTGCAAGCTGAACACCGGTCCACGGGGAAAATCGAGAATGGACAGAACGTGTTCCGGTACTGCAGACCCGTAAAGGCTGCTGCTCGCGCTGGCGGCCAGGACGTCCGGATCACCCTCGAACCACGAAGAGACCAGTTCTATGGCGTGGATCCCGTTTACCACGGCAACGCCGCCCTCTTTCGGATCAGAACGCCATGAGTCAATGTTGTCCTTATGGGCGACCGAACGAACATTTACAGCGATCACGTCGTTGTCTCGTACCCACTGTGAGAGGATTTCGACGGCGGGATGCTGGTGGAGTGTGTACCCAACCATGAGCCGTTCGTTTACTCCCGAAGCGGTAGCCAAGACGGCCGCACCTTCGGCGTCCGCCGCAACCGGCTTTTCCGTCAGCACCCGAATTCCCCTGTTCAGCAGATCAGCGCAGATGGCGGGTTGCAAAGTAGTGGGCAGCGCCACGACGGCCAGGTCCAGGTCATCGGAAGGGAGCTCCTGAACGGTGGCACCACCTGGGCTCCCAGTTCCGGGGCCAACAGGGCGGCCCGCTCGTCTTTCTCCACAAGATGGGTGACACTGGCACCCGCCTTGGCGAATGCTCTGGCATGCCGAGATCCTGCCCATCCGGCCGCGCCGACCACTGCCACCCGCAGGGGCCGTGCCGACCGCGTCACGATGCTGGCCCCACGACAATTAGGGCAACGGTGCAAGGGGTGTGCATGAAGTCTCTCCTTCGAGTTAATTTCAAGAAATCGATGGGATTGGTTACGGACATTCGTGGCGCAGTACTCCATGTCTTCATGTGCCGTTATGGACCTTGTCCTTTCAGTGCCCGCCGCGGGACCGGCGTGTGATTTTCAAGCATCCGTGCCTTGTTGACCATGATGGCCCCCGTCACCAGCACCAAGAGCCAGGCACCGAGCATGGCGAACGAGGGCAGCCAGCCCTCCCCTGGACGGTGCAGGAGCCCGAACATGAATGGTCCGGTGCTTGCCAGGGCGTAGCCAGTTCCCTGGGCAAAGGCGGACAAGCTCCCGGAGCCGGATTGCGTTCGAGTTCGCTTATTGATCATGGCGAACGCAAAGGAATAGGCACCTTGGCCCAGCCCCGCAATGATGACCCAGACCGCTGCGGTAGCTGGTGGAGCGAAGATGATGCCTCCGTAACCTATGGCGAAGGCGGCGACAAATAGGACGGCCACAGGCAGCGGGCGGGACATTCTTTGAACCACCACGGGCACAATCAGAGCGAATGGTAAGGCCAGGATTGAATAGACCGCCAGCATGGATCCAGCAGTTTCCTGTCTCATTCCTCTATCGACGAGGACAGCCGGGAGCCAAGTGAGCGCCGCGAAAGTATTGCTGGAAAATCCGGCGAATATCAAAGCCATGCCCCATCCGATTGATGATTTCCAAGGCCTGACAGCGTTCGCCCGGGACGGCAGTCCATCCTTGGTTGGAGGGGTTCCGGCGCGCCCAACCGCTCGTTTGACGCCAAGAAGGCTCAGCCATGGGATCGTTGCCACCGCGCTGAGGGCAGCCCAGATACCAATGGAGAATCGCCAGCCATAAAGAGTGCCCAGAGGAATGGCCAATTGGGCGGCCACAGCCGTGCTGACCCCCAGGAGAGTGACATGGAGCGCTCCGACCATCCCGATCCTGTCGGGAAAATATTTCATCAGGAGAGGCGGCGCGACGACATTGCCCAGACCAATCCCGAGCATGGCGACACACGTGAAGACCAAGAATGTCAGGACGCCCCCCACTGCGCGGCCGAGCTGCCCCAATGTTGTTAGCAGGAGGGCAACCAGCAGGAGGTGTTCCAAGCGCATGCGGCGCAGGAGCGGCAGCGCAAGGAAGCCCATCACTGCGAAGCTGGCGGTCGGCAGCATCCCGAGGATCCCTGTGGTCAGGGCGTCGAAGGGAAGGTCCGCGCCTATTTGACGTAAAAGCGGGGATGCCGCCGAGACGGCTTCCCTGGCGCTGAAGGCAACCAGCAGGATGCCAACAAGCGCGGTGAAACGCCCCCGAAGCGGCGGCTTCCCCGCTCCCCTGGCTTTTGGCGCACTCTTATGCAGACGAAGGAGAGCGATGTTGGCACCTCCATGTGTCCGTCGGAATTTAGCTTGCGTTGACTGCGTGGCTTGCCCATTCGCGCCCGGTTTGCTCCTCTGTGGGCAGTCCGGCGGCGGCGAGGATCTGGTCCAGCAGGCGCTGGGTGCGTACAGCTTCGCGGCCAGAAGTAAGGGGCTGAGCCCTGTCTGCGACCCGGTCCAGGAAGTGATGAACGGCGGCAGAAAATCCGAGGGTGTCGGTGGCGGTAGCCCAGCCATACGCTTCGGCGCTCAGTTCCCGTGACGTGGTGATGCCGCTGATGGTGGTGGAGACCGTTTCCGGCGCCCTGACTTCGACGGTCTTTCCGTCCCCGTAGGCGTCCAGCTTCTCATTCCATGCTCCCGCTGTGCGGGCTGCCATCAGGACACCGGTATTTCCGGTGCTGAAGCGGATGGTTGCGGCGAGGCCGTCTTCTTCCCAGGGGTCCTCGCCCGCGGCGTGGGCGGCCACATCCACGGGCTCACCGCCGCAGTACCAGCGGAGGAGATCCACCATATGGATCGCGTTCTCGAATGTCGCACGATATTCAGAACCCGGGCGGTTCTTCTGGGCAACGCAGAAGGTGGCACCTTTGTCACCGAAAACTTCCCGGCCGGCCGTATAGACGGGCGCGTACCGGCGGTTGAAATCAACCATCAGTATTCGCCCCCGCTCGTCAGCGAGATCGGCCAGACGTTCTGCCTCATCGGTTGCCGGGGCAAGCGGCTTCTCGCAGAACACGTCGACATCACGGCTGAGGCACAGCTGCACGGCATGGGCGTGCTCGGAGCGTGGCGTCAGGACGAAGACTGCATCCAATTCCTGCGCGGCCAGCATGTCCTCTGGCGTCCTGTAGGCGGCGTTGAAGCCCCAGCGCCGGACCAGGTTGCTGGGGTCCTCGCGCCGGGACACAAGCGCGGCCAGTTCGACGTCGTTGCGTTGCACTAGGGTGGGCAATTGGGCGATGGTAGCGATGTTGCCGGCGCCGATGACGCCGACGCGGAGGCGGTTGTTGGTCATCATACATTCCTTACTTCAGCCAGCTCAGTGAGCATTGAGCGCAGGACGGTGGCGGATTGGCGGAATCCGTCCTCGGGTACGGGGAGATCCTGGGGGTGCCAGCGGTACTCGAGCTCGATGCTCAGCACGTCGTCGTAGCCGTGACGGAGCAACGCAGCGAGGATTTGGGACCACGGTACGACGCCGCTTCCGACGACGCGGGAGCGGACGGCGCGTTCGGAGGCGTTGACCCGGGCTGTTTCGGTCGCGCGGAAGGCCGCATTGGGGTCCGTGAAGACGAGGTCCTTCACGTGGACGTGGCCGATCAGGTCCCCTTGAACTGCGAAGGCTTGTTCGTAGTTTTCGTCGTGTGTGAAGGTCAGGTTCGCCTGGTCATACAGGACGCGGACGGATGGTTGGGCAATTTCCCGGACCAGCGCGGCGGTGTCTGCAGCGGTCTGTGTCATGGTGCCGAAGTGGTTTTCCACGCAAAGGCGTACACCGGCCTGGTCCGCTTCCGGGGCAAGGGTTTCCAATGCTTTTCGCAGTTGTGCCCATCGTGCCGCGTGGTCGGTGTCTCCAGGGTGCCAGGATCCGGCGTAAACACGGACCCGGTCAGCGCCCAGCAGGTGAGCGGTCTCTATGGCGCCGCGGAATTCATCGACTGCAGTGCGCCATTCCGTGCCGTCCAGGGAGTTGATGGCGGTCGTGTAGGGCGTCAGACCTACGATGGGTATCCCGGTGTTGTCGGCGGCCTTGAGGGCCTCCATCGCGGCCTGCCGGTCGCCCGTTGGCAATCCGGATTTGTAGTCATTCTGATAGATGACTTCGGCGGCGTCGAGCCCTGCGGCCCGGAATAGATCAAGTGCCTGGGGAACCGTGTGGTCCGGGGTGCCTAGCGTGTGACCGGCAAGCCGCATGTTCATGTCCTTTCTGAAGTGTTTGGGGATGCTGCCCAGTCCGCGGGACCGACCAGCTGGGGCGGCGCCGCGACGCGGGACCGATCCACGATTTCCATCAGCAATCCCCACGGGGTGATGAAGTAGGTCCAACGATTGCCCGCTACCCGGGGGCTGTCGCCGGCGACTTCTTTGCGCTCACCGAGCACACGCACCCCAGGTATATCCCGCAGCACTGCGATCGCTTCATCGACGTCGTCCACGACGAAGCACAGGTGGTGGCCGCCGGCGTCGCAGTGTCGCGGCGGCGTCGTACGCCGCTCAGTGCTGCTCCATTCGAAAAGCTCGATGTTGAGGTTAGGCGGCAGGCGCAACATGGCTAGCGTGAGCTTGGCATCTGCCGGGACTTCGAAGTTTGTCGGCATGAAGTCTTCATCGGGCCCGCGTTCGGAGCGGTAGAGCTCTTCGGCTCCAAGGACGTCGACGAAGAAGCGGACACCTTCCTCAAGGTTGGGGACGGTTAAGCCAACGTGGTCCGTGTGCTGGAGCCCGGGCAAACGCCGGAGCGTCGACTCCTGTGCCCCTCTCATTGGCGCGGTCATGCTCGTGGTCCTGAGGTGGAGGCACGGACCAGAAGCTCAGGTTCGAGGACGATGTGGTCCACGGAACCGTCCGCGTTCTGCTTCTCGGCCAGTTCGATGGCGATGTGTCCCATATCGGCGATGGGCTGCCGGATGGTGGTCAGGGCCGGGTTGAACCGGGCCCCCAAAGCCAAGCCGTCGAAACCGATGACCGACACGTCCTCCGGTACACGCACGCCGCTTTGGCCGAGGGCCGAGATGACCGCAAAGGCCACCATGTCATTGGCCGCGATGATGGCCGTTGGGGGGTTGTCCATCGCGAGGTAATGTTCTGCCCCGCGTGTGCCCGCATCCAGGTCCGATCCGCTGTCCAGCACGACAGGTGCGCTGCCGCTCTCGGCAGACAGCTCCAAATAGGCGTCCATACGGTCCTGGGCGGTGTGCGTGCCGGCGATGCCGGAGACGTAGCCGATCGAGGTGTGCCCCAAAGAATGCAGGTGATCCAAGGCCAGCATGATGCCGCGGCGGCTGTCGACGGTTACCGTTGGGACGGCGTCGTCCCCTTCCACACGGTCGATCACGACGACCTTGTGGCCGAAGTCGAAGCGTTTGAGAGCCTCCGTATCGACCTTCGTGGACGGTGCGACGATACCGAAGGGGGCATACATGGCCTGCATGGCGGTGAAGTAGCCGTCGGTTTTGGCCGGGTCGCCGTTGGTGACGCAGAGCAGCAGCTGGTAGCCGCGCTCGTCCGCCGCCTGCGTCATTGTCTTGGCAAGTTCTGCAAAGAACGGGTTGGTGATGTCAGGGACGATCAGCGGGATGAAGGTACTGGTTTTCCGGCGGAGCGCCTGGGCGAGTGGGCTCATCGTGTAGCCGAGTCTCTCGGCGACGCGAAGGATGTGCTCGCGTGTTTCGCTCTTTACGGCTTCGGGGCGCGAGAATGCACGGGACACCGTTGACCGGTGAACACCGGCAGCTTTTGCAACGACGTCGATACTCAAATCAGGCATGTTCTCTTCCTCCGTGCTGGTTGTCATAGGCCCGCCAAATGGGGCGCATGACGTTTTCGAGCTGGGCCAGCGTAGTCAGGCCCCGGAATCCATCTTCCAGCGTTCGGGCGACGCTCCGCACGAAGGGATCGTAGAGAGGGTCGCTGTCCACGTTGATCTTGTCGACCTCAGTGGTGCCGTCCACCGCGGTGAAGGTAGCCGAACCGTCGGAGTCCACTGTCGCGAATCCTGCCTCGCCGACCGAGGTGAAGCTGCAGTAACGCTTCAGTGGGGAGTTGGGGAAGGCGTAGCCAACTTCGACGATTGCTTCGCGTCCTTCCGGTGTGGTGATGATGAGACTGGCGTGATCCTCGACGCTCAGGTGGTGAAGAGCCGATGAGAGTCGGGAATCCACGTGGGTTTCTGTCTCACCTGTGCCCCTGAGGAACATGTCGATAAAATGCGGTCCCAGATTTGCCAGGCAGCCTCCGCCCGCCTTGACCGGGTCGAGCATCCAGGGATTGGCATTGCCGAGATACCGGGCCGGTGGACCGGCAATAAACGACGCTCTTTGGTAGGTGGGCCGGCCGGCCTTGGCAAGCCATAGCTCTGTGGGTCCGCCGCGCTGAACCAGCGGGACGGTGGCAGGCACGCCAGCTGCCTCTGCGGCCTGACGCACGACAGAAAGCTCGTCCAGGGAAGTGCCCAACGGCTTTTCAACGACGAACGGAATGCCGCGCTGGATCAGGGCAAGACACTTTTCGGCCATACCGCCGTGGGGGCCGAAGACATAGGCGAGTCCGACGTCGGGCAGATCCACCAACTTCCGCCAGTCGGCTTCAACCGGGGCACCCCATGCTTTCGCCAGGTCCTGCACCTGCACGCGGGAGACATCGTCGTCACAGACTCCGACCATGTCGTGCTCTTCGGCCATCGCTGGCGCGCATAACGGAACATGCCAATGGGAAGCACCAAGAATGATTGTGCGTACTTTAGTCAACCGCAATACCCCCTTGTATGAGATCGGTTGCTGAGATCGGTTGCAATAACAGTATGGATGGTGGGAAAGTTTGTCAACGAACACTTCAACGGCGGCCCGCCAGCGGTGGAGGAATTTCACCAGCCCGGGCCAGAAGAAAGGCAAGCATGTACAAGAAACTTCGCACCCTGCAGACCATCGATGAATCGGGCGCAATCCTGATCGTCCGCCTCGAAAACTCTCAGGTGGCAGAACAAGTTGCGGAAGCAGCCATCGCCGGAGGCTTCCGGGCCCTGGAAATCACCCTGTCCATTCCCGGCGCCGTTGAGGTGATCCGCCGGCTCTCAGCCAAACATGGGGCCAACGGAGTCGCGATTGGCGCCGGAACGGTACTGGACGAGCATTCGGCCTACGAATGCATCCGCGCCGGAGCGGAATTTTTGGTCAGCCCCCAATTGAACCCGGCCATGATCCGGACCGCGAACCGATACCAGGTCCCGACCGTCAGCGGCGCCTACACACCAACCGAGCTTGTTAATTCCGCGGAGGCGGGAGCCGACATCCTCAAGCTCTTTCCCACCGAGGCCGGCGGCATTCCCTACGCCAAGTCAGTTCTCGCCCCACTCGCCCATCTGCCGATCATGCCCGCAGGCGGCGTGACTGTTCAGAACGTAGGCGAATGGTTCGCGGCCGGCGTGGCAGGTGTCGGCGTGGGCAGTTACGTGACCAAAGCATGGCAGCAAGATGGCGACTTCAACCGCGTCACCAATGCAGCCAAGGAGTTCCTGGCGGCAGTGGCAGAGGCCCGCCGATGACGGTCCCCAGCGTCTTCGTTGTTATTGGCCCAGCCGGCTCAGGCAAAACGACCGTCGCCCAAAAAACAGCAAGAGAAAACAACGCCGCATACCTCGACAAGGACCGGGTCTGCGGACGCTTTGTCGAGTTCGCCCTGAAAGCAACCGGGCACGACCCCACCGACCGTGAATCAAACGACTACTACCGCGAGAACCTGCTCCCCCTCGAGTACGACACCCTCATGGACGTGGCCGGCGCCAACCTGCGCCTCGGCCGCTCCGTGGTGCTCGATGCCCCTTTCGGCGCCTACTTCGACGTACCGGACTTTTTGATGCGCGCGGCAGAAAAATTCCATTGGCCACCATCCGAAACCACGGTGGTCCGGGTAAGAGTCCCACAGGACCTTCTGCGGGAACGGCTCACCCGCCGCGGCCTGGAGCGGGACCAATGGAAGCTTGCCCACTGGGACGAGTACTGGTCCGTCTACGGCAGCATGGAATGCGCATGGTCCGGGGTGCGGTACCAGGACTTCAACAACGAAACACCGCTTCCTGCATGAGGATATTGACTGAGCCGGTTGCCCAACTCGGTAGAGCCGGTTCTGGGCGTATCGTTTACGCAACTCGCCGCATGGATAGGCCGTGCCCGCCACTGAACTGACTGGCGGCAGGCGTCTGCCTCCACTGTACGAAGCGGATCGCCCTTAGGCATGGCCAGCAATGCCGGCAGCTGCGACGCGGCTCACAAGGAGACGTTGACAAGCTCCTTTTGTCGCCCGTAATCTGGTTGCAACCGATCTCAGCAACCGATCTCATTGGTGATGGTGATCTTAGAGACCCGGCGGTAACAGCAACTGTGAGAGGCATGGATTGCCCTGCATAGCGTTACCGCTCCTCAACAAACGTGAAAGTATGGAGAGTTCAATGAAGACCTCAAAGGAAGCGCTCGACAGCCCGAGCCCTTCGGCAGTGCCCGAGGAGCCCCGCCGCCGCATCAACATGGTGGCAGGCACCATCGGCCACTTCGTCGAGTGGTACGACTGGTACATCTACGGCCTGCTAGCGGCAGTGTTCTCAACACAGATTTTCCCCAGCGACTCCCCGTTCGCATCCCTGGTCGCAGCCCTGCTGACCTATGCCGTCGGGTTTGTCGTACGCCCGCTCAGCGGAATCATCATCTCCCCCCTGGCCGACCGCTTCGGACGCCGGCTCGTCCTGACGCTCTCCATTTCCGGAATGGCCCTCGGCGCGCTGATCATCGGCCTCACGCCGTCGTTTGCGACCATCGGCTATGCAGCACCGATTCTCTTCCTGGTTGCCCGGGTTCTTCAGGGGATCTCTGCCGGCAGTGAGGCGCAGAGCGCAATCGCGTTCATGGTCGAACACGCTCCCGCAAACCGAAGGGGCCTGTTCGGTTCGTTCTCCAACATGGCCAGCGGCCTTGCGACCCTGGCGGCGACCGGCGCGGCCGCAATCGTCACATCATCCTTCGCGCCTGCTGACCTCGCCGCATGGGGGTGGCGCATCCCGTTCGTGGCAGGCGGCGTCCTCGGAGTCGTCGGCCTGATTTTGAGGGCGCGTGCGGAGGAGACCCCTGAATTCGAGGCAGGTGTCCTCGTCGATCAAAAGTCCGCGGCGGCCCGCCTGTGGGACCTGCTTCGTGAACACCCGAAGGCTCTGCTCCAGGCGGCGGCTCTCTCCGCCCCGGCGGTGGCCTACTACACCTGGGCCACATTCCTTCCCACCTACGCCAAGTTGACCTCCGGTAGGGACCTGTCCTCCACCCTGGCCGGCAGCGTTATCGGGCTGGCCTTGCTCGTCATTATCGTTCCGGTCTGCGGTGCGCTCTCTGACCGACTCGGCCGACGCAAAATCTTCCCCATTATCGGCGCCATCGGAATGATCGTTCTCTTCTACCCCTTGCTCCTGCTGCTGAACCAGCCGGGCTTTGGCGTATACGTTCTGGTATCGGCGTCCGGGTGGGTGGTTCTGGGTATCTGGCAGTCGATCTACCCGACCATCCAGGCCGAACTGTTCCCGGCATCAGTCCGAGTATCCGGTATTGGCTTCGCACATCAGATCGTGATTGCCGTCTTCGGCGGTACCGCGCCGCTGGTCGCCGCCGCCTTCGTCGGTGCCGGACAGCCGATGCTCGTCGCGGTCTACATGATCGTCATCGTCGCCCTCTGCCTCGTCGTCTACTTCACGTTGCCCGAGACCGGTACCCGCGGTGACCGGGTCACCGTGGCGCTGGCTGACCCTGAGGTCCTTGAAGGCGAACACTTGGTTGCCAGCACTTCAACAGCCACCCAACAGCCAAAGCGTTCCCTGTAGGCACGCTGGTACCCAAGGCGCCCGGGGGCTCGACAAGGCAAGGAGGGCATACCTGCCAAAGGCCTCGGGCCGCCTGGCCAGGGCTTCTTGCGATCCGTTCGCAGGATCTAATCTCCTGGCGCGCTATATAGGCAAAGAGCAGAAAGATGCCTTCAATGAACCAAATGATTATCAATACGTTTTCCTACCTCTGGTCGGCTACGGCCATCGATGCCATAGCCCAACTGGTCGACAGTGGGTACAAAACCTTCGAAGTTCCCATCAGCTCCCCGCATTGCTGGCCCGACGAACTTTCCGTCCAGGAACGTTCGGCGAGCCGTGCAAGGCTCGACGGATACGGGGCGACCATCAGGTCACTGAACGCGGGCGGGTACGACATCAACCTGGCCAGCCCCGGCGCCAACATGCGTCGTAAAAGCATCGACCACATCAAACAGGTGATCGAGCTGGCCGAAGCGTGGGATGTACGCGACGTCGTGATATCCCCCGGCACGAGACGCCCCATGATCTCACCTTCACTCGAAAAGGTGTACGGGTGGATGTACGAAAGCCTGGAGGCTCTCATCCCGCTGGCCAAACAGGCCGGCACGCGATTGCTCTTTGAAAACACTCCCTACTGCTTCACTCCTACCATCGAGGACCTGGCAGGCGTCGTGAACACTATCAACGACGAAGCAGTCAAGATCGTTTACGACGTCGCGAACGCTGCCTACATAAAAGAAGATCCTGTACAGGGCCTGCGCTCCCACCACGAGTCGATCGGACTTGTGCATATCTCGGATACGGGCACGGACACGTGGGGCCATGATCCCATCGGCACCGGAGTGATCGACTGGAAGGAGCTGGGCAATGCCGTAAAAGACACTTGCGGCGCTAACAACGTAGTCCTTGAGATCATCCGCGAAGAGAACCCCCTACAGGAATTCAACAAGGCTATGCAGGACCTTGAGAATCAAGGCTGGGATCTGGGACATTAGCCCACCGCTCAAGGTATGTAACCCCCACGCAAGCCAAGACGTGGGGTATCCGATCGGCGCGGGTTAACCTCCAAAACAAACCCGCTTCACCGCCTCTGGCAGCTATAACCGCGGGCAGTCGAAACGATTTCTATTGGAACCACTAGTAAAGGAAATGTGTGCAATGAGAGCTTTGGTGACTGGTGGAAGCAGCGGCATAGGCGCCGCTACCTGCGTGAGAATCGCAGAGGCGGCTCTGGCCCGGGGTGTGCACCCCATGATTGCCGTAGGTGGACACGAACCGAACAGCAGCCAAGACCAAGTTGTTCGTTCAATCCAGTCCATGGGCGGCACCGCCATCGCGCTGGCGGGTGATTTGGGTGACCCCGACGTGCCAGAGCAACTGGTTAAGGCTGCTGTAGCTGAGTTCGGCGGCTTGGACGCCTTGGTGGCAAACGCAGGAATCGCTAACCCGGGTGCCATCTGTGACGTGTCCCTTAAGGACTGGGACAACATGTTCTCCGTTAACCTACGCGGCGCCTGGCTTCTTGCCAAAGCAAGCTACCCACACCTAAAGCAGAGCCACGGCGCCGCCTGCTTTACCTCTTCCATGTCCGGCCAACTACCACACGCCGGATCAGGCGCCTACAGCCCCAGCAAGGCCGCCTTGACGATGCTGGCCCAAACACTCGCACTGGAATGGGCACCTGACGGAATCCGTGCAAACGTCGTATCCCCGGGCATGACGCACACCAGGATGACCGAAAAGATGTATGAAGATCCCCAAATCAAAAGGGCAAGGGAGGACATCATCCCGCTGGCTAGAATCGGCGACCCCATGGACATAGCCAATGTCATCGAATTCCTTATAAGCCCGCTATCCAGCTATGTCACCGGCCAAGACATCTGCGTCGATGGCGGATTCTCAAAATCCATTCTTAGCCACATCCCCGGTCGACCCAGCTCCAAATCCTAACGACCGGTCTGTGCAGGCTCAACGGAAAGCGACGTAGGCACTCGTACAACAAGGGCAGCGCGCCACCGCATCGCTCTCCCGCCGACGCCGGACGTCAGCAGATAACTTTGCCCGACAGCAGGGGACAGTGCCGTTGCGCTCGGCGGCGCCGCCCCCTGCTGGAGGTCCCGTCGTCCGCACCGGCTCGACGGTGCGGCGCCTGTCCCGCGCGGCCAGCGAAAGCCCACGGCAGTAGACTCCTCTGTGCCCCCGAGTGTTCCCGCACTAGCGCCGCGGGTTACCCGTCGAACCTAGAGCGAGACTAGAAATGCGGGGAGTGTCCTGGATCACCGGGTCTCGGGAGATCAGTGCTTGTTGGTTAGGGAGTTGTTTGTCGCTGCCGACGGGTCGGAAAGGCCGAATCGACCCTCGCGTAGGCGAGCGTGCGCAAAAAGGATCCCGACTTGAATCAGACAGCTAGGCCTCTCATCCCGGAGCAACGCCATCAGGAAATCCTGAGGCTCCTGCAGCAAGAGGGCGTGCTCAGCATCCGCAGCCTCACCGACCACATGAACGTTTCCCATATGACGGTTCGGCGCGATATCACGGCTCTGGAAGACATGGGACATGTCGTCTCCGTACAGGGCGGAGTCCGTCTGGCGAAAAGGGCAGGCCCGACTTCTCTCAAGGGACGGGAGCTGAAAGCACGTCGCGAACTGCCCCGCAAAAAAGCCATAGCCGAACTGGCTGCGCAGTTCGTCGAGGACGACATGGTGGTCTTCCTTGACTCGGGTACCACGTGCCAGTCCCTGGTACCCCACCTTGGCCCACGCAGGAATCTCACGGTCGTCACTAACAACTTCCACGTAGTGAACGGCCTCTTCACCCACACCCACATCGAGGTCATTCACACCGGGGGTGCCGTAGATCCATACAGCGGTTCCAGCGAGGGACGCCTGGCAGCGGACGCCATCAAAAGCGTCAATATCGACCGGTCCTTTCTCAGCACCGAAACCTGGAACATGTCCCGAGGCGTCACGAGCTCGTCGATGGAAAAGGTTGAAGTCAAACTCGCTACCCTGCAGGCCTCCACCTCCTGTTTCCTTCTGGCAGACAGCACGAAGTTTGGAACAATCTCGAAGTTCTGTGTCGCTGCGATCGACCAACTAGACGCGGTTGTCACTGACGAACAGCTTTCCCACCAGGTGCAGGAGAACATCCGGGACCGAGGTGTTGCGGTCCATGTGGCCGCACTCCGCAAGCGCACCCCTAGTGGATCCTGATCCTGCGAAAAGAGGCCGTCTACATAGGGCACACCCCAACCTGACGTCATAACCGCCTGACAAGGGATGACTTGGCCAACGGATGGAGCCCCCACTCGTTCTCCGATGCCCGTCCCAGGTGCAATTGGTGACAGATGAACCAAATGCGCCAGGCGGACTCTTCAAAGCAAGAATCTTAGGATTATTCCGATCATTCCCAAGCTTCGCCACACGTATTCCTTGCCAGCCACTGTCAGCGTGAGATCTGAGGAGGCCAAGAACTGGTGTCAGTAAAACAGGACCTCGTACTATCCTGACGCCGCCACAGCCGCTGCCGTCATAGGGATCAGCCGGGGTTTAGCCACTGTACTGAGGGAGTAGACTCACAGGGACTCACAAGACTCACAAGGACTCACAGATGCCGCTGCACAATCCCTTCCGCCCCACGGCGGGGGCCACTCCCCCGGAACTCATCGGACGCCAGGGAATGCTCGACGAGTTCGAGTACGGCCTTAGGCTCGGTTCGGGCGCCCCAGGATTGCTGACCATCATCACCGGCGCCCGCGGCATCGGCAAGACGGCGCTGCTCAGCGAGGCCCAAGAAAAAGCCCGCCAGCAAGGCTGGATCGTCATCTCTGAAACAGCCACGCCCGGCTTCCTCGGCCGGATCGGCGAGACGATGCGGCTTCATCTGGAGGAACTCGGCCCCGGCCCTGCCGGCCGCCGAATCACCGCCCTTGGCGTGGCCGGCTTCACGGTAACGACGCAACTGCCGCCCGAGCGGCAGGTAGATTGGCGCCGGCTGGGCGAGCAACTCCTGAACGTACTCGCGGAGAAGAAGACCGGGCTGCTTTTCACCGTTGATGAGATCCACTCGGCTGACCGGACGGAACTGTCCCAGCTGGCCGCGGACGTCCAGCACTTCATTCGCGACGGGCTGCCGATAGGCCTGATTTTCGCCGGCCTTCCGGCAGCGGTGTCGGACCTGCTCAACGAAGGCGTCGCCACGTTCCTGCGCCGGGCAGAACGAATCGACCTGCATGCCGCGACCATCAACGAAGTTGAACGCTCCTACGAGGACACGTTCCGGCGGGCAGGAATCCGAATCCCTAAGGAGCAGATCCGGCGCGCAGCTGAGGCGACCGGGGGCTATCCCTTCCTGATCCAGCTCATCGGCTACCAGCTCTGGCGCCAAGCCGAGATCAACGACCTCACCCTGGAAGCGGAGAACGTCGCCCAGGCCATCGCAGCAGCCAGTCGCCGTCATGAAATGACGGTAATAGAAGCAGCTCTTTCGACAGCCTCGGAGAAAGATAAGGACTTCCTGCGCGCCATGGCCGAAGACGATGGCGCTGTTGCCGCCGGGGACATCGGCAAGCGGCTCAACGCGAAAAGCAACGTCGTGGCCAACTACCGGGCCCGGCTCATCGCCGCAGGACTCATCGAGGCCCCCGCGTACGGGAAGGTCGATTTCGCCATCCCCGGCCTTCGCGAATACCTCCGCAAAAGTCGAGACACGTAGCCCCCGCCCATCAGGCACCGCCTCATCTGCCCAGCCAGCCTTACAGAATCTGCATTATCGGCTCTTTGCATGGCCGGCGAGAGATAGCTTGAACAGGTCAGCTGGCGGTGGTTGCTTTGCTTAAGTAGGTGAATGTGGAGGCAACCAAAAGCTTGCCGTGCGCATCTCCAACCTCTACCGACGCCACGATGGTTGACCGGCCAACCCGTAGTGGTCGGGCAGTAGCAATCACGGGCCCGACGAGCGTGTTGCTGAGGAAGTTCAGGTTCGACTGCACAGCTAATGGAAATGATCCAGGGCGAGCCACCTGCATCGCTAAGAATGTCCCTGTCAGATCAGCGGCACCGAAAAGCGATGTAGCAGAGAACATCCCGCCTGCTTGGCGGAGATGAGGTGCGAGTTCCATGCTCATGGACATCGTGTTCTCCCCGCAGCTGTGCGGGACGAGGCCGAGGGTATCGCTGATTTCTTCGAAGTCTATGGTGGCACGAAAGGCGTCCCAGCTTTCCTGGAACTGCTGGATTGAGGTTGGCATTGGCAATTTGGCCTCCTCTTTCAAGCTCGCACGGAGTGGATGCACTTCCATGTTCCGCCGCATCATCAGTCCAGCCTCGCCCTGCAGCCCTCGTTGCAAGGCATTTGTCGAGTCCTTTTTCGGACTATGCCCATTGGTAGCGAATCCAGGCCTCGTACCCGGCCGCCCGCTCAACCATTGAGCGCGGAGTAGTTGCTTCGGCAGCGAGCCATAGGATCGATCCGTCGGGCATAACTGCATCGACTACGCCGTTCCGGACCTCTTTTCCATGGCGGACAATACGGATTTCCTGCCCCAACAAGGGAACCCAATCTTCCTGTAGCTGTAGAGACAAGCGACTCGCCCCTTCCCAAAGTAATGCCACGGCTACGCCGTGAATCCTGGCGACGTGCGGATGCACGCCGCCAGGATCCATGGTTTCTAGATCGGCTGCTTGGCCAAGATAGTGTTTTCAACGTCCTGCACCGTGGTGATTCCAGCAAGCATCGAAAGGGAATCGATGGATGCCTGATGAGCTTCCTGCGTAGCCGCCGAGCAGGCATCCTCCACCAGGAACACCTTGTATCCCAAGTCGACTGCCGCGCGGGCTGTTCCTTCGACACTCACGTTCGTTGCGACACCGGCGAAAAGCAACGTGTCGATGTTGCGCTCGGAGAGAATGGAATGCAGTTCTGGTGTCATTCCGCCTACCGTCGTGTGGGTGATTACCGTGTCACCCGCCTTTGGCGCGAGAGGCGGAATGATCTCGGCGAGGGCGCTGCCCTCCTTCAGTGAGCCGCCCTGTTGGACCCCCTGCAGCAGCGGGGAGTTGGGTACGAGGTCGCTGTATTCGGGGCTGAAGGCAACCCTCGTGTAGACCACATGAATGCCCGCGTGGCGGGCAGCTCCGAGCAGGCCCGATATCTTCTCGGTGACACTGCGGCGCTTGACTTCGTCGAAGAAGAAGGGGGCGAAGGCTCCTTCCTGAGAGACGATGTCACCCTGGCAGTGAATGGCGATGACGGCGGTGCGTTCTCTGTTGAGTTCCATGACTCGTTCTCCTATTTCCCTGGCACCACTACGACGTTCGTGAAACCGCCCCGGCGTTTCTCCACGGCGTCAAGAGCCTCATTTACTTCGGACAATGGGAAGGTCTCCTGCTCGAATACCGAGAGGTCCAGAGTGCCGGCGGCTGCCATCTCCGCCATGTCCTGGCCATCCCCGACCGTGAACCAGAGAGAGCCGATGATGCTTATCTGGAAGCACATGAGCCGGAACATTTCCACGGGCAGCTCTTCGGACATGCCACCGATGCTGGCCATACGCCCGCCCCGACGCAGCGACTCAATCCCAGCCAGAGTGGTCTCCTTGGGAGCGCCCGGACCAATCGCGTCGATAAAGATGTCTGCGCCCAGACCATCCGTGTGCTTTCGAACCCAGTCCCCGACGGGCTCATCCCCATAAGACAGAACATGGACCCGGCGCGGATCCAATTGACGGACCTGCTCCAGCAGCTCGCGGTCGCGGGCGACGGCGAAAACCTTCGTCGCCCCCATGCCAAGCGCGTTAAGCACAGCACCGAGGCCGAGCGTTCCGGTGCCTCCGTGGATCAGGACGGACGTTCCGGCGGCGGCACCCGCCTTCTTCAGCGCGGAGTAGGACGTTCCCAGGTAGCCGAAGCGGCAGGCCTGCTCAAAGGAGATGCTTTCGGGAAGAATAACCAGCCCATCAGCGGGTGCCTTCATGAACTCGCAGAAGCCGCCGTGCGGGTAGTCCTCGAACACCTGCTGTGAACCTGCCCCGAAGCCAAAGTAGCCCTGAAACGTGTAGGCGGGATCATTGATCCGCTCGCCCCGGCGGGAGGCATACGAATCACCCGTGTCACGGCCGGGGTTGACGTAGACCCTGTCGCCCGGCTTTACATTCCGAACATGTGATCCTACCTCTGAGACGATGCCTGCTGCGTCCAGGCCGTAGATGGCCGGCAGCTTCGGCAGTGGCAGGAACGGAAACCACTCGGGGTAGGTCGTGATGACGTTGCGCAGGTTCGGGACCACGTTGCATGCCTTAACTTCGACGATCACGTCGTGTGGTCCTGGCGTTGGCTTCTCAATCTGGTCGACCTGAAACGGCTTGCCGACTTCGTGAAGACGGGCGGCCTGCATCAAACTCATTTCTGCTCCCTTGCAGCAATAGGAAAGAGCACCACTAACGGCGCCGGTGTGAACCACGCTACATTCTTAGCGGGCTAGCATGCAAGCATTCCTATGACTTGAATCACGTTGCAGCTTCACGTACCGTTGTTGGCGGGCTAGCATGCTAGTCCGAAGTTGGCCTTCTACCATTTCTCTTTCCTCCACCAGGAGCACATTATGTCGACGAAGACATCGAGCCGCGCCGTCGGCTCTCCGGCCAAGGTTGCAACCGCCAGCCTTATCGGGACAACGATCGAGTATTACGACTTTTTCATCTACGGCACAGCCGCCGCCCTTGTATTTCCCAAGCTCTTCTTCCCGGAAGCCTCTCCCCTGATGGGATCTTTGCTGGCATTCGCTACCTTCGGGGTGGGATTCTTGGCCCGCCCCCTTGGCGGTGTCGTTTTCGGCCACTTCGGTGACCGCGTTGGCCGGAAGAAGATGCTCGTGATCTCCCTGGTGGGCATGGGCGCTGCAACATTCCTGATGGGCATTCTTCCCGGCTATGCGCAGATTGGGATCGCTGCCCCCATTCTGCTGACGGTACTCCGCCTTTTCCAGGGCTTCATGGTCGGCGGGGAATGGGGTGGCGCGACACTGATGGCAGTGGAGCACGCACCCTTGGGACGCAGGGGATTCTTCGGCGCCTTCCCTCAGATGGGCGCCCCTGCCGGAACCAGCCTTGCCACCGTCGCCTTCCTCATTACGGCGCAGCTTCCTGACGCACAGTTCCTGGCCTGGGGCTGGAGGATTCCCTTCCTCATTAGTTCCCTGCTCGTTGTGGTCGGACTCGTCATCCGCTTGACCATCGCTGAAAGCCCTGCGTTTGCAGCCGCCAGGGAGAAGCAGGAACTCGTCCGACTGCCAATCGCTGCCGCATTCCGCCGCCACCCGAAGGAAATATTCCTCGTTGCCGGCACCTACCTGAGCCAAGGCGTCTTCGCATACATCACCATGTCCTATCTGGTGAGCTACGCAACCACCGTGGTGAAGATCGATCGCCCCTCGGTGCTGTTGAGCGTATTCGCGGC
This sequence comes from Pseudarthrobacter sp. NPDC058119, assembly GCF_042884655.1. Taxonomy (NCBI): domain Bacteria; kingdom Bacillati; phylum Actinomycetota; class Actinomycetes; order Micrococcales; family Micrococcaceae; genus Pseudarthrobacter; species Pseudarthrobacter sp. NPDC058119. Next base: position 90,928 of record NZ_JBHVTN010000009.1, on the reverse strand, counting down.
CGGCATCGTCGCCGTCATCCTCTACCCGATCTTCGGCTCCCTATCGGACCGTATCGGACGCAAGACCGTCTACTTCATTGGTGCAGCAGCCATGGGAGTCACTATCTGGCCGGCATTCCTCCTGATCAACACTGGAAGCGCCTTTAACTTCCTGATCGCCGTGGTCCTCGTCTTCGGCATAGCCATGGCTCCCGCCGCTGGCGTCACCGGTTCACTCTTTGCGCTGGTCTTCTCCAGGGAAGTCCGGTACACGGGCGCTTCCGTGGGATACACCATCTCTCAAATCCTGGGTTCTGCCTTCGCACCCTTGATCGCCACTGCGCTGCTGGCAGCAACCGGCACCAGCAACTCCATCGTGCTCTACATGGTTGCTGCCTCTGTCATCTCCGTCATCTCGGTGGCCCTTCTCCCAGGTGGGTGGGGCAAGCGCGAAGCCCAGCGCCAGATCGAGCACGCCACAGAAGAGGACGATGCTCTGCGCGGAGCGGCAGCGGGCGCCTAACCTCAAAGTAAGCCGAATAGCCGGTAACCGTTTTGAAAGGCTGGCATACTAGCATTATGGCGAGTGAAAATCAGCAGACTGGTACGGGAAGAACATCCGGGGCCGGCGGTCGCTTGTCCGGGCAAATGTACCAAACGGTGAAGAAACGGCTCCTGGACGGAGACATTCCGGCTGGTGCCCGTCTCTCTGTTGAGGCGCTCCGCTCCGAATTCGGTGTCAGCAAGCAGCCGGTCATGGAGGCATTGCGGCTCCTGGCGGGCGACGGACTCATCGAGATCCTGCCGCAAATTGGTTCCGTCGTCTTGTCTTATCCGCAGCATGAGGTCCACGATTTCTTCAAGATGTTCGCAGGCTTTGAAGGTGCCATCGCCGCGGTAGCAGCAACCCGGGCCACTCCGGCCGGAATCAGGGACTTGGACGCGATTTCACAACGCATCAAGGACCTTGGCGCACATCCCGATGAACAGGTCCGCTCATACGGGTACCGGGAGCTGAATCGGGAGTTTCACGAACAGATTCATAACATGGCCGGGTCCAGGATTATCAGTACCACCAGCAGGCGTATGTGGGATCTCAGCGATTTTCTAATCAATACCCATGGGTTGCCCCGGCCCCTGGCCAACCACATCCCGGAACGCCAGGAGGATCATGACAAGATCCGCGATGCGTTGGCGGCAGGTGATGCCGAAACCGCCAAGGCTCAGATGGAGGCACACATCCTGGATACCACGTCACTCTTCGAAGAGCCGGTATCGGCGGCTTAGTGGAGTCGAAAGGCGCCCGTCCCCAGCAGGGGGCGGGTGCCTTTCGTATCCTCGAGGCCTCCCCTGCAAGCAAATGTGCTGCCCGCCCACTTGGGGCGCCACTTGTTCATAGATTACCTGTGGCCAGTAAGGCGGGCGGCTGAAAGGCAATACCCAGGCAATGCGTACCGCTGAATGGAACAACTCGTCCTCGGTGATGGAACGCGCCAGTCTCATCCTCGGTGCCTTCCGTATGGAGGACCAACACTTGGGCGTCTCCGAGCTAGCCCGACGAACGGGACTGGCCAAATCCACTGTCTCCCGGCTTGCCGCCGAACTTCTGCGACTGCAGTTTCTGGAGCGCCACGGGCCGGGCTTTCGTCTCGGACTTACTTTGTTCGAATTGGGACAGATGGTGGTCACCCCTAAGGAACTTCGCAGGCGGGCTATGGGGATCATGGTGGACCTGCGCAACGCCACGGGCCATACCATTCACCTTGCGGTCCTGGACGCCGCGGACGTGGTCTATGTCGAGATTCTCCGCGGCCGTGGCACCCCTGTACTGCCGTCCCGCGTAGGTGGAAGGGTGCCGGCCCACGCGACAGCGGTAGGAAAGGCCATGCTTGCTTTCTGCCCGACGACCGTCCTGGACCGAGTCATCGGGTCCGGTCTGCCGCCACTCGCCCGCAACACGATTACCGACGAGCAGATGCTGCGGGCCGAGCTCATAGACATCAGCGCCAGAGGCCTGGCCTTCGAGGAAAACGAATCCGCGCCCGGTAGTGCATGCGTAGCCAGCCCTGTTATGGACTCCGGAGGAGCGCTGGTGGCCGCCTTGTCCGCCTCAGGCTCAGCAGGCTCACTGGAGATTGAACGCGTCGGCCCGGCAGTGCGTACCGCTGCTCTTGCATTGGGTCGCCAATTGCCCCGAAACAGCGCCCTGACTAACGACTGAAGAGCAGTTCCACACCCGGCGGGTCGGCCGCGGCAAGGAGTTTAGCCGTCCGACCCGCTCAATGGCACAAAGGTTTGTCTTCCAACTCCTACTCTCTGAGGATGGGACTCACGTCACAACGCGGTGGCGGTTACCGAGCGAAGAGAAACAAAATGACAAACACCATGCGCGCTGCCCGGCTTCACGAAGTCGGCGGGAAGTTCCAGATCGATGAGGTCCCAGTCCCCGTCCCCGACGACTATGACGTAGTGATCAAGGTCGAATCAGCCAACCTCGTCCAGAACCTAAGGAACGTGATCTCCACCTACCCCTCGCAGAAGCCGTTCCTACCCCTGCCGGAACTCCCTGCAATCTTTGGAATGGACACGGCCGGAGTGATCAGCGACGTGGGTTCACGTGTACGGAACTTGAAGCCGGGTGACCGTGTCTACCTGAATCCTGGCCGCCACTCAGGCGACTCATGGGCGTCCCGGACGGGAGACCCCCTAAGTGACACCGCCTACACATTCCAGGGATATTTCGGCTTTGGGCCGGGCTCAAGTGAGATTCATAAGGACTACCCTCACGGGGGAATGTGTCAGTACGTGAAGGCACCGGCTTCCGGAATTGTCCGAATACCGGCAAACGTTCCAATGGACCACGCGGCGCGGTTTGGGTATCTCGGCACCGCGTACTCGGGTCTTCGTAAGGGCGATGTTCGCGCGGGGACCAACCTTCTGATTCACGGCGTAACGGGCACACTCGGTCTAAGCGCTGTGCTGCTGGCGCTGGCCATGGGCGCCACCAAGATTTTCGGGGTCGCCCGAAACCGGGAACTGCTCGAGCGGATCCGGCAAATCGCCCCTGACCGTATCCAAACCATGGCGTACGGCGATGGCGACGTCGGGGATTGGGTCCGGGAGAACACTGACGGCCTTGGCGCCGATGTCTACCTGGACGCCCTTGGTGACAAGGCAACGGCAAAGGTCAGCATGGCCGGGATCTGGGCCCTACGGCGGGGAGGGCGAATGGTCAGCATTGGCGCCATGCCTGAGGACCTGCCAGTGCCGGTATACCGTCTCATGACCATGCAAATCGATCTGCTCACGTCCCTATGGTTCAGTGTGGCGGAAGGCGAGGAAATGGCCCGAATGGCTTCCGCCGGCACCTTGGACCTGAGTCATTTTGAGGCATGGCACTACAGCCTCGAAGAGGCAAACCAAGCCATCGACGCAGCAACTGACCGCGCCGGGGGCTTCACATCCATCATCATCAAGCCAAACGAATAAACCGGGAGCGCACAGTGAACACCCTCAACCCTGCTTCCACGGCACTCTTAGTTGTCCACCTGCAGCATGACATTGTCTCTCCCGGCACAGCCTTTGGCGCACTGTTCAGCCCGGAAGTGTATTCACGCAACATCCTCGCTAACTGCGACAGCGCCATGGGAGCTGTCCGAGAAGCAGGAGGCCTTGTCGTTGCGCTGCGGATTGCCTTCGCCCGTGATTACTCAAACCTTGACCCCACTATTCCTCTGCTGCAACTGGCTAAGGAAGCGAACTGCCTGAAGGAGGGTACCGCAGGCTCTGCCATCGTTCCGGAGATAGCTGTCCTCGGCCAAGACATCGAGATTACCCATCAATCGCCCGGCCCCTTCAGCCGCTCACTGTTGAACGACCTACTCAAGTCCCGCGGCATTGAGAATGTAGTTGTATGCGGCGTTGCTACCAATGCGTCAGTGGAGAGTGCAGTACGGCAGGCTGCCGACCTTGGATACAGGACGTACATTCTGTCCGACGCCGCCTCCGCAGTGGACGAAGCAACGCACCAGGCCTCTGTCGCTTCCATGGCCTTGTTTGCCCGCGTCATCACGCTCCCCAAACTGCGAGCCGCCCTGCTTTCCGGGAGTGACAAGAGCTAGCCCCGGTCCTTTCGTGCCGCCGCGGCTTGAAAAGACCAGGGGTGGCACAACCTATGCCACCGCTTCGCCTCACCCACCAAGGCTATTGCATTCACCTGCTTGCATGCTAGCATTTATACAGAGGTGCCCCACATCACACAAAGACGTGAAGGATTAGCAATGTCTTCAAATTTCACCGACATCGTCGGTGCCGCAGATCTCCGGGACAGGGAGGCGGATCCCGCCTCCGCGTATGACACGGACGTGGTCATCGTTGGAACCGGACCCACCGGAGGAACGGCTGCCCTGGCATTGGCTTCCTATGGAATCAGGACCATGATGGTCTCCCAGTGGTCGTGGCTGGCCAATACCCCCCGGGCGCACATCACCAATCAGAGGGCCGTCGAGGTCCTTCGCGACCTTGGTATCGAGGAGGAGGCCCGGCGCTACGCCGTGCCGTGGAAGGAGATGGGCGATACCCTCTTCACTACTTCACTGGCCGGACCGGAGATCGCCCGCCTGCAGACGTGGGGCACCGGTGACGCCAGGTCCGGTGAGTACGTCCAGGCCAGCCCCTGCACCATGCTGGACATTCCCCAGACGTACATGGAACCACTGCTGGTCAAGAACGCCGCAGAACGGGGAGCGAAGGTTTCCTTCTCCACCAAGTACCTTGGCCACGCCCAGGATGAGCATGGCGTCACGGTACGCCTGCTGAACCGGAACTCCGGCCAGGAATACTCGGTGCGTGCCCGTTACCTCATCGGGGCTGACGGAGCGAAGAGCCAGATCGCCGAAGAGATTGGGCTGGAAATTGTTGGCCACACGGCACGGGCGGGCACCGCCTACGTGCGATTCCACGCCGACTTGACGCGATACGTCGAGCATCGCCCCAGCATCCTGCACTGGATCATGAACCCGGCGGCTTCATTTGGTGAAATCGGTATGGGACTGCTGCGTTGCGTCCGGCCCTGGAACGAATGGATTGCCGGTTGGGGCTTTGACAAGGATGCGGGAGAGCCGGACCTCAGCATCGACACCGTAACTGCCCAAATCCGGACCCTGGTTGGCGACCCTACTCTCGAACTGGAGGTTGAGGGAGTTTCCACCTGGTACGTGAACCAGCAGCATGCGCTGTCGATGTCGAAGGGCCGGGTGTTCTGCGGTGGAGATGCTACTCACCGGCACCCGCCAAGCAGCGGACTGGGGTCCAACACCTGCATGCAGGACGCCTTCAACCTCGCCTGGAAGCTGGCCTTCGCAATCAAGGGGTACGCCGGGCCGGGGCTGCTGGAAACCTATTCGACAGAGCGGGTTCCCGTCGGCGCACAAATTGTTGCACGCGCCAACCAGTCCCGCATGGACTACGCACCCCTGCGTGACTGCTTTAACACCGACGCCGGAGACGGAACGCGCACAGTGGAAGCGGGCCTGGCCAGGCTCCGCGCCACCACAGCCGAAGGGGCAGAACTGCGCGAACGCCTCAGCAAGGCTCTCGAGCTGAAGAATTACGAGTTCAACGCTCATGGAGTGGAGCTAAACCAGCGCTACGCCAGTGCAGCTGTCGTCCCCGACGGCACGCCAGATGAAAAGTTTGAGCGCGATCCCCAACTCCATGTCCAGCCGACGACGCGTCCCGGCGCCAAGCTGCCCCACGCCTGGCTGGTTGACGCATCAGGCCGGCGCGTATCGACACTCGACGTTACCGGCCATGGAAAGTTCTCCCTCGTCACCGGGCTCTCCGGCCAGGCCTGGAAACAAGCTGCAGAACGACTTAACCTGCCATACCTGCGCACAGTCGTGGTCGGCGAGGCCGGCTATGAGGACCCCTACGCGTACTGGGCCAAGGCACGGGAGACCGAAGAAGCAGGCGCGCTGCTTGTTCGCCCGGACGGCTACGTCGCCTGGCGCCAACTCTCATCAGTATGGGAGGCAGATGAGGCTGAGGCGCAGCTGCGGGAAGCACTCGAAAGCATCCTCGCCACTCCCCTTCGCCACCCCGTGCCCGCACACTAACCCATCACAAAGCTTTCGAAAGGATTCACCATGCCCACGGCACAAATTCCCGCTTACACCACAGACAAGTTTTTCGGACTGGACGATAAATGGCTCGAAACAGCGCCCGGCGAGCTGACCCATTACCACGAACTGGGTGAAGGAACACCGATCCTGTTCCTCCACGGATCCGGCACCGGGGTCACCGCGGCAGCAAACTGGTGGCTCAACCTTCCCGAGCTTGCCGAGCTCGGACGGTGCATCGCCATCGACACCATCGGCTACGGCCAAAGCGTCGTCGCCCCGGGAACCCAGTACGGGATCCGTGAATGGGTACGCCACGCAGTCCGCGTCCTCGACGCCCTGGGCATCGAAAAGACATGGATCGTAGGAAACTCTCTCGGCGGATGGCTCGCGTTCCAGTTCGCCATCGACTACCCCGAACGGCTGCTCGGCATCGTCTCCATGGGCACAGGCGGAGCCAAACTGACAGGGGCCCTGGCCGCACACTCAAAGCCTGATCTTTCGGAAGCCGGCGTCCGCCGGACCCTGGAAATGTTCGTCGTGGACAAGTCTTTGGTCACCGATGAACTCGTCGCGCTGCGCTACCAGGCGGCCCTGAACGACACCGCCTCGGACCGACTCAGCGAGGTCGTCGCAGCACGTGACCGTGACCGCACAGAGCTGCCCTTGGATTTTGATGTTCTTTCGAAACTGGACATCCCGGTCCTGCTCATCCATGGGGTCCAGGACGTCGTCATTCCGGTCGCCCGAACGTGGGAGCTGCTCAACATCATTCCGAACGCCGACGCCCACATCTTCAGTCAGTGCGGTCACTGGTCGCAGGTGGAGCGGGCCGAGGAATTCAACACCATCATCAAGCAATATCTCACCGCCCGCGGCGTCGGACGCTGACAAGAGCCGGATAGAGAGGAAAGACAATGACCCAGGCACTCGTGTGCATGTCACACAGCCCCCTGCTTGAGCACGCCAACCCCGATCCGGAGGTAAAGGCACAGGCCGAGGCTGCCTTCGACCAAGCCCGTCAGTTCGTCAGCGATTTCGACCCCGACCTGGTGATCAATTTTGGACCCGACCACTACAACGGGTTCTTTTACGATCTGATGCCGCCGTTCTGCATCGGTTACGAGGCCTATGGAACCGGAGACTATGACTCGTTCGCCGGGAAGCTGGACGTCCCCACCGAGATCGCAGAAAAACTTGCCCAGCACGTGATCGACCGGGACCTTGACGCAGCCATCTCCCGCCGCATGGAGGTGGACCACGGAGCCGTCCAGCCCATGGAGATCCTCTACCGGGGTGAAGTCACCGCCAAACCCGTCATCCCGATCTTCATCAACTCCGTCGCCCCACCCTTCTCCAAGGTCCAGCGTGTGCGCAAATTCGGCGAGGCTGTCGGTGACTACTTCAAGAACTCGGACAAGAAGGTGCTGTTCATCGGCTCCGGCGGTCTCTCCCACGACCCGCCCGTCCCGCAGATCGCAACGGCGACACCCGAACAACGCGCCTTGCTGACCAACGGCCGCAACCCCACCCCGGAGGCACGTGCAGCCCGACAGGCACGCACTATCGCAACCGCGGAGGCCTTCGCCCGTGGCGAGGCCGACATCATGGACCTCAACCCGGAGTGGGACCTTGCCTTCCTGGACGTGTGCCGCTCCGGCCGGGTGGAAGGCTTCGACGCCTACGATCCTGAAGAGATGAACCGGGTCGCCGGGCATTCATCCCACGAGGTACGGACTTGGGTCGCGGCGTACTCCGCTCTGCGCGCGTGCGGTGAGTACGAGGTGACCTACGAGTTCTACAAGCCCATCAAGGAGTACATCGCCGGTTTCGGCATCACCACGGCGGTGCTCAAAAATGCCTGAACTGAACCTTCACCCCTGCGAGGCAACAAAATGACACTCACCCATTCCCCTGTGGCCACAGCTGATGAGCAGCTGGCGGAGGCTCTCCTTACCGCCGTCGCCTGCGCCCCTGTTCGGGATGTCCTCGATGACTTGGCATCGGCCTATGCGGTCCAGGAGCTGGGTATCCAGCGCCGCACCGAACGTGGCGCCAGGCGCGTGGGCAGGAAGGTCGGGCTCACTTCGCCGGCGGTTCAGAAGCAGCTCGGGGTGGATCAACCGGATTTCGGTGTCCTTCTGGACGAAATGCAGGTGCCTGCTGACGGAATCGTTACCGGGCACCGGCTGATCGCCCCGCGGATCGAGGCTGAGATCGCCTTCGTCCTCGCTGAGGATATAGACGATCCGGATCCCGAAACGGTGCGGCGCGCAGTCGATTACGCAGCACCGGCCCTGGAAATCGTTGACAGCCGGATCAGTAACTGGGATATCGGCATCGTCGACACCGTCGCTGACAACGCCTCCAGCGGCCTGTTCGTCATCGGCGAGCAGAGGGTAAAGCTCAGTGACTTCGTCCCCGCAGAGGTAACCATGACGCTGACCTGCAACGGGGAGGAAGCATCGCGAGGGAACGGGGCAGCCTGCCTCGGAGACCCTTTGAACGCGCTGGTCTGGGTGGCCCAAACAGCCGCCGGCCTAGGCAGGCCGCTTCGCGCCGGGGAGATCATACTCTCCGGCGCCCTGGGCCCCATGATCCCCTTCCTGCCCAACGAACCAATCGAAGCGACCATCACCGGTCTCGGCACTGTCCGGGCCGTACTCAACCAGGAGAAGCCATGACCGCAAAAGTCGCGATCATCGGATCCGGAAATATCGGAACCGACCTCATGTTCAAAATCAAGAGGCTCTCGCAGCACCTTGAAATGGCGGTCTTCGTCGGCATTGACCCCGCCTCCGACGGCCTCGCCCGCGCCCGCCGGATCGGTGTGGCCACCACGGCCGACGGCGTCGAAGGCCTGATCGCCATGCCCGAGTTCCAGGACGTCGAGGTCATCTTTGACGCCACCTCAGCCGGTGCCCACCGGTACAACGCCGAGAAACTCGAACCCTACGGCAAGAGGCTGATCGACCTTACGCCGGCCGCGATCGGCCCCTTCGTCGTTCCACCCGTAAACCTGGACGAGCACCTGGACGCCCCGGACGTGAACATGGTCACCTGCGGCGGCCAGGCCACCATCCCGGTGGTCGCGGCAGTCGGCAAGGCAGCCCCTGTCCACTACGCCGAAATCGTCGCCTCCATTTCGTCCAAATCAGCTGGCCCCGGCACCCGGGCCAACATCGACGAGTTCACCGAAACGACATCCGAAGCGATCGTGAACGTCGGCGGAGCCGCCGCGGGCAAAGCAATCATCGTCCTGAACCCCGCCGACCCGCCCGTCATCATGCGCGACACGGTCCTCTGCCTGGTGGACCGGCTGGATGAGGCCGGACGGGCCGCGGTCGAGGAATCCGTAGCCCAGATGGTCAGATCAGTTGCCGAATACGTGCCGGGATACCGGCTTAAGCAAAGCGTCCAGTTCCAGGACGAGGGGACCGACGTCGAGGCCCTCATCCCGGAAGAGCGCCGGACGGGAAGCTACACACGCGTCAGCGTTTTCCTGGAGGTGGAAGGGGCGGCCCACTACCTGCCCTCCTACGCCGGCAACCTGGACATCATGACCTCGGCAGCGCTGCGCGTCGCGGAACGCCTGGTCACAGCACGAGAGGGAGCAACCCGATGAGCAGCCACAACGACACAACCAATCCCGCCAAGGTCTTCCTTCAGGACGTGACCCTCAGGGACGGCATGCACGCCGTCCGGCACCGGATCTCCATCGAAAACACCCGCAAAATCGCCGCAGCCCTCGACGCCGCGGGCGTCGACGCGATCGAGGTCTCCCACGGTGACGGACTGGCAGGCAGCAGCCTCACCTATGGCCCGGGGAGCCACACCGACTGGGAATGGATCGAAGCAGCGGCAGACGTCGTGAAGAACGCGCGCCTGACGACCCTGATCCTGCCCGGCATCGGCACGGTCAAGGAACTCAAGCACGCCTACGACCTGGGTGTGCGGTCAGTCCGCGTGGCCACCCACTGCACCGAAGCAGACGTTTCCGCCCAGCACATCGCCACGGCGCGGGAAATCGGCATGGATGTCTCCGGCTTCCTGATGATGTCCCACATGATCCCCGCTGAGGAACTCGTCAAGCAGGCCCTGTTAATGGAGTCCTACGGCGCTAACTGCGTTTACGTCACCGACTCCGGCGGAGGCCTCACCATGGATGGGGTCCGATCACGTGTCAAGGCATACCGGCAAGCCCTCAAGCCCGAAACCGAGATCGGCATCCACGCCCACCAGAACCTGTCCCTGGCCGTGGCGAACTCAGTGGTCGCCGTCGAAGAGGGCGCCTACCGGGTCGACGCCTCCCTGGCAGGGCACGGCGCCGGAGCCGGCAACACCCCGATCGAACCGTTCGCCGCGGTTGCCACCCTGCAAGGCTGGCAGCATGGGGCCGATCTGTTCGCCCTTCAGGACGCAGCCGACGAACTCGTCCGCCCGCTGCACGACCGACCCGTGCAGGTCGACCGGCAAACACTCACACTGGGCTACGCAGGCGTCTACTCCAGCTTCCTCCGCCACGCCGAACGGGCAGCCGACACCTACGGCCTGGACGCCAGAGACATCCTCGTCGAAGTAGGCCGCCGAAAGCTGATCGGCGGCCAGGAAGACATGATCGCCGACGTCGCCCTCGACCTGATCAAGTCAGCAGCACACGCCTAACCACGCACATAGGCCCGCAGGCACACCAGTGCCTGCGGGCTCGCCGCACCACCCATACGCCCCTTCCCCGACAGGAAAGCAATGACGCTCCCCTCTCCCCCGCGCCCCGCCCAGCTTCCCTCTGACGCCCACACGGCGACCAACAGGAAGGCAGCACGATGACGGAAGCACTGCTGCAAGACGCTATAAACATCCAGGCTGCCCCGGAAACTGGCCGGAAATCAGCCGGGCACGTCATTGTCGATACCCTGGTCGCCCACGGCATCAGACGGACCCACGTCGTCCCGGGTGAGAGCTTCTTGGACGTCCTGGACGGCCTCCACGGCTCGCCAATAGAGACGATCGTCTGCCGTCACGAGGGCGGGGCAACGTATATGGCCGAAGCAGACGGCAAAATGAATCAGCTGCCGGGTATAGCGATGGTGACCCGGGGCCCTGGCGCGGCTAATGCCCACGTCGGTCTGCACACGGCGTGGCAGGACTCGACCCCGATGGTGCTGTTCGTCGGGCTGATTCCCTTCGCGCATCGGGATCGCGAGGCGTTCCAGGAGTTCGATATCAAGGCATGGTTCGATACCGGGGCCAAGCGCGTCATGGTCCTCGATCACGCCGAAAGGGCATCGGAGATCGTCGCGGAAGCGCTTTTCGCGGCCATGAGCGGCCGGCCCGGCCCGGTCGTAGTGGGTTTGCCGGAGGACGTGATCCGGCAGCAGGTCAGCGCCGAGCTGCATCCCCCGATTCCTGTGGCCACCGGCGGCATGACAACAGTTGATTCGGAGGCCCTTGCGAAGGCGCTGGCCGCGTCCAGCAAGCCCCTTTTCGTCACCGGCGGCAATGACTGGACACAGGAAGGCGCAGACCAGCTCACCCGCTGGCTGGAAAAGCACAAGATTCCGGCGGCTGCCGAATGGCGTACCGAAGGCACCGTCCCGTTCGATTCCCCCTCCTATGTTGGACCAATCGGCTACGGACGTCCCCGCCCCACATATGACCTGCTGGAGGAAACCGACCTGCTGGTATTTGTGGGCACCGTTCCGGGGGACGTCATCACCGACGGGTTCCTGTGCCGTCAGGACTGGACCAAGAAGAACTTCCTGGTCACCATCGACCCGTCGCTCCGGGGCCGTTCCGGCCCTGTGTCCTACCAGATCGTTGCCAAGCCCGATGTCTTTGTTCGGGACCTGGCCAGGATTGAGCTCCCGGTCAAGAGTGAGTGGCAGGCCTGGACAGCGAGGATGCGCGGGGAGCAGGAAGCTTTCGCAGCCCTTCCGCCATCGGCGCCCAGCGACGGCCAGGCCCGCATGGACACCCTGATGGCGAATCTTGTCCCCACGCTTCCAGTGGACGCGATGGTCACCCTCGGCGCCGGCGAGCACACCAACTGGGCCCACCGCTACTTCCCCACCCAGCGGTATGCGTCTATGATCAGCGCGCGCAATGGCTCCATGGGCTACTCGGTTCCTTCCGCAATCGCTGCCTCACTGGAATACCCGGGCCGGCGTGTTGTCACCATCGCCGGAGATGGCGAATTCCTCATGAACGGGCAGGAACTGGCAACAGCAGCCCAGTACGGCGCGACTCCTTTGGTGATCGTGATGGACAACCAGGAATACGGAACTATCCGCACGCACCAGGAACGCCACTACCCGGACCGGGTCTCCGGAACGCAGCTCACAAATCCCGATTTCGCTCTGATGGCACAGGCGTTCGGTGGTTTCGGCATCAAAGTCGAACGCGATGCCGATGTTCCCGATGCCATCAGCGCCGCCCTCAGCGCGATAGACGAGGACAAGGTGTTCGCACTCATCCACCTCGTGGTCGAGCAACGGGTCAAGGCCTACTAGAGGCGCCCCTCCGGTGTTTCAGCCTCTTGAAAACCCTACATTTGAAGGATTTCCTTATGACTGTTTCTGAGCTGTCGCCTGCTGTCTCGCGTGAGCGGGAGGCTTCCCTCCTGGCATCCGTGCCCACCGGTTTGCTGATCAATGGTGAGTGGAGGGAGGCATCCGACGGCGGCACGTTCAATGTGCACGATCCCGCCACCGGGGAGGTGCTCGCGACGCTCGCCTCGGCCACGAGCGAGGACGCGTTAGCGGCACTGGATGCGGCAGACGCCGCGCAAGCCTCCTGGGCGCGGACCGCGCCGCGGGTGCGGGCCGAGATCCTGCGCCGTGCCTTTGACCTGGTGACCGAGCGGGCCGAGGACTTCGCCCTGCTGATGACCCTGGAAATGGGCAAGCCCTTGGCCGAGGCCCGCGGCGAAGTGACCTACGGGGCCGAGTTCCTGCGCTGGTTCGCCGAGGAAACCGTCCGCGACTACGGCCGCTACCTCACCACCCCCGAAGGCAAGAACAAGATCCTAGTCCAGCACAAACCCGTCGGGCCCTGCCTGCTCATCACCCCCTGGAACTTCCCCCTCGCCATGGCCACCCGCAAGGTCGCCCCGGCTGTAGCGGCCGGCTGCACCATGGTCCTCAAACCCGCCAAACTCACCCCGCTCACGGCGCAGTACTTCGCGCAGACCATGCTCGACGCAGGCCTCCCCGCAGGAGTCCTGAACGTCGTCGCCTCATCTTCAGCTTCCGGGATTTCCGGGCCGCTGCTTGCAGACTCCCGGCTGCGGAAAGTCTCCTTCACCGGCTCCACCCCGGTCGGCAAGCGCCTCATGGCCGACGCCGCCCAGAACGTGCTCCGGACCTCGATGGAGCTCGGCGGGAACGCCCCCTTCATCGTGTTCGAGGACGCGGACCTCGACGCCGCCGTCGAGGGCGCGATGGCGGCGAAAATGCGGAACATGGGCGAAGCCTGCACCGCCGCCAACCGGTTCCTCGTCCACGCATCCGTAGCCCAGGAATTCACCCGCAAGTTCGCTTCCGCCATGGCAGCACTGACCACGGGCCGCGGCACCGATCCGGACACAAAGGTCGGACCCCTGATCGATGGCGGCGCCCGGGATGACGTGCACGCCTTGGTCAGTGCCGCGGTCAACGCCGGAGCCGTGGCCCTGACCGGCGGTGCACCGCTCGACGGGCCAGGCTACTTCTACCAGCCCACCGTCCTTGCCGACGTCCCGAACGATGCCGCGATCCTGGGCCAGGAAATTTTCGGCCCCGTCGCGCCGGTGACCACGTTCGCCACTGAAGAAGACGCCATCAAGCTCGCCAACGCCAGTGAGTACGGGCTCGCGTCCTACCTCTACAGCCGCGATTTCAACCGCCTGCTGCGGGTGGCCGAGCAGATCGAGTTCGGAATGGTTGGTTTCAACGCTGGCGTCATCTCCAACGCAGCCGCCCCCTTCGGCGGCGTGAAGCAATCAGGTCTCGGCCGCGAAGGCGGCTCCGAAGGCATCGCCGAATACACCACTACCCAGTACATCGGTATAAGCGACCCCTACACCGCGTAGACAGGCATGGGAGCTGCAACCGCTTGGGCCCGAATGAGGCTACCTGGACTGAGTGCCTGGAAACCAACTAGCCGCGGGGCACTCCCAGGACCTGGGTGCCTTTCGCACCGCACCTACTTTGAAGGATGCAGCAAGCAATGAAACTCCTCACTCTCCGCATTGGCAACGGCGCCACCACTGCGGTCCGGCAGGACGGCGACACCCTCACCGAAATTTCCGGCTTTTCCGATGTCGGGTTCCTGCTGAAAGACCCCAACTGGGAGACCACGGCGAAGACAGCCAAAGGCACAACGCACCCCTATGACGGCGCCGATCTCGCCGCCGTCATCCCGTCCCCGGGCAAGATCATCTGCGTGGGCCAAAATTATCGGAACCACATCGAAGAGATGGGGCATGATTTACCGGCGTACCCCACCCTGTTCGCCAAATACGCCGAATCCCTGACCGGTCCGAACGACGACCTGGTCCTGCCGCAGGAATCAGACACCGTGGACTGGGAGGCTGAGCTCGCCGTCGTGATCGGCAAGGCCGGCCGCCGCATCCCCGAAGCCCAGGCGGGGGATCACATCGCCGGGTATTCAGTGCTGAACGACGTCAGCATGCGTGACTACCAGTTCCGCACCATGCAGTGGCTGCAGGGCAAGACTTGGGAAAAGTCCACCCCGTTCGGCCCGGCACTGGTCACCCGGGACGAATTTAGTGCCGGCCCGCTGATGACCTCGGCCGTGGACGGCGAAGTCCAACAGAGCACCCCGACCTCGGACCTGGTGTTCACCCCTGAGTTCCTGGTCTCCTACATCTCCACGATCATCACACTGAACCCCGGCGACGTGATCGCCACCGGCACCCCTGGCGGCGTGGGCCACGCCCAGGACCCCAAGCGCTACCTGCAGGAGGGCCAGGTCCTGGTCACGGCCATCGAGGGCCTGGGCCAGCTGACCAACCGCGTGGTCAAGGAGGCATGATCAACGAGCCAGCAGGGTCCGGGGAGTAGCCTTTGCAAGGTACCCAGAGCCGACTTCCGTCCGCCAAGTAACTCTCCAAGGTCCTTTCACGGGCCCGGAAACGGCGCCCAGTGAAAGTGAGACGTGAGATGGTGTACGGGTGAACAGCCCAGTGCGCCGTACCCGCAGCGGGGCAGCCCGCCATGACGCGATCGTCAGTGCTGCCGGTCAACTTTTTGCACAAAAGGGTTACTGGAGCATCTCCTTGCGACAAGTCGCACGTGAAGCCGGGATCTCGATGCAGGGGTTGTTGCGCTATTTCCCTTCAAAGGAAGATCTGCTCACAGCCGTGCTGGACAGCCTCCGGGAGAAACGAGCCGAAACGGGCGGTCCGATCATTGCAGACACCATGGCAAGCCTCGACGTATTTGCCGACCTCGCCGAGCGCAACCAGCAATTGGAAGGGTACTCGGAGGTCTACAGTGTCCTTCTGGGCGAGGCGAGCAACCCGGATCATCCTGCCCATCTTCGCTTCGTTGAACGGACAAGGCGCGTGCAGGACGTGATCACAAACCACTTCCTCAGCGCCGTCGACCGCGGGGAGTTGCCCCAAGGCATAGACGTGGTTGGAGAAGCCAGGCGTTTTCAGGCTGCGTGGGATGGCCTGCAACTGCACTCCCTATATTCGCCTGACGTCAACGTCCCGGCGATGCTTCGCCGACGTCTGGAGCAGATCGCAGGGAGAATCCCAAGCGGATTCGGCAGCTCACTTCTAAATATCGCACCTGCTGCCCCGTCTCGGGTCCCCGAGCTAGACAAGGACGGGTATTCAGCAGGCAGGCAAACCCGCGATTGCCTCTTGAGCGCAGCCGTTGACCTCTTTTCGAACGAGGGCTATCACAACACCAGCCTGGCCGACATCAGCCGCCGAGCCGGCATCGCAAAGTCCACCGTCTTCCACCACTTTGCCACCAAGGAGCATCTGCTCATCGCGGTCATAAACCGCTGGCGCCACTTTTTGGACGACGCCCGGAACAGCGAGATTGAGACTGACAGCATTTGGGAACATCTCGTCAAAACCGCAACCTACGAATTGAGTTCCGCCCGTATGCTCAGGCTGTACGTCGTTCTGGCAAGCGAAGCCCGCCCGGCAGATCATCCCGCTCACGACTACATAGATGAGCGGCTGCAACGATCCAGGTCTGACTTTGCACTCGCCGCTGGTGGTTTGGGAATTTCCGACCCTGCTACCGAGGGGGTTTGGCTGGCCGCGCTACTGGATGGGTTGCGAATTAACTGGCTGTACGACTCCACGTCCGTCGACGTGGCCTCCGACATGGAGGCGCACCTCGGCGGTCTGCCGAAGACCGCCCTTCACGATTCAGGTTCCTGAAGCAGCCCTGAGGCCGGGCGAGGGCCCGGACCTGCTTCCGCAGTTCCGGGCCCTCGCCTGTTGGCCTCGGGTTACTTCAACGCCGTGGTGGTTTGCAGGCGGAGGTCATCGGACGCTGCCCCGACGGCTACGCTGCGGGTGCCGGTCCCCCGTACCCAATCCCCCTTCGCTGCATCCCAAGACGAAAGGTCCTTGGGGTCGACGTGCAGCGAGAGCTTCTGACTGGTACCTGCCGGGAGATTAACCTTGCCGAACTGAACCATCTTCATCGCCGTCTGGGCGACACCGCTGGGGAGGTCAGGGGACTTCCCCAGATAGACCTGGGCGGACTCAGCGCCATCCTTGGTTCCCCGGTTCGTCACCGTAAAGGAGACCTCTAGGCCGCCGTCCCCGGCCGGGGCAACCCCCAGACCGGAATAGGAGAAATTGGTGTAACTCAGTCCGTGGCCGAATGCGAACAGTGGTTTAACCGCGGTCGTGTTGGCTGCCGGGTCGGTGAACCACCGGTAGCCCATATTGAGGCCTTCAGACCACTTGATGGTTTTCTGGGCTTCGCCCGCGTCCTGAGTTCCAGCGGACCGTTCCGGGTGTCCTGCAAACAGGGTCTGCTTGCTATCGACAGGGAAAGACATTGTGAGCTTCCCGGAGGGGTTTACCTTGCCGTACAGGACATTGGCTGTTGCTGTTCCACCTTCCTGGCCGGGGTACCACATCTCCAGAACAGCATCAACGTCGTTGATCCACGGCATTTGCACGGCCGAACCAGTGTTGAGCACGACGACGACCTTGTGGCCGACAGTATGTGCGGCAGCAGCGACGGTGGAGACCAAACGATTTTGCGAGGCGGCGAGCTGTGCAACGTCAGTGAGGGGGGAGCTTCCGCCATCGCCGGTTGTTGTGTTCGCGTCATCGACGAAGACCACTGTCGTGTCGTTGGACTTAGCCGCCTCGGCAGCGGCGGAAAGCGCCTTGTCCGTGTTGGACCATGCGAACCGGATGGCAGGGTCGGATGCCAAGCCGCCATGAGGGGTATAGCTGATTTCCACCTTGTGCCTGCCGGGAGTCAGGTTCGTCGTGCCGGCCTGATTGGCGACGCCGAGGTACTGCCCGTTGGCTGCGACAGTCTTGATGTTTTTGTCCGTTGAAACTGCAGGGTAGTCGTTGGGTGTCATCTTGCTGTCAGGGTCTGACAGTTTAAGCGCGGCGCCATCAACGGTGAGGGTGACTGCCCTAGGAGGTGCAGTCGTGGCCGGAGGTAAGCCGAATCCCTGGGGGACCGCTGTTGGTTCCACGTTCCGAATCCCATGGTTGAAGGCGTTTCGGTCCCCTGTGTCGTAGCCGTAGGGCCGCTGGACGAGGAGCCGGTAGTTGCCGCCCTCCGGGACGTTCATGTAACCGGTCCACGTGTACGTATCGCCCTTGACCAGTCCCTTGATGTTTCCGTCCAGGACGGGGTCCGTGGCGGTAGTGACGGTACCATCAGCACTCGTACGGGTACGGGTCAGGCCCGGCTTGTCGCCGGTGGAGTCCTGGCTCAATGCAGACGCCGGCACCGGCTCGCCCCAAATGTCGTCACCGGGTGTGTGGGTGACGTTGCTGCCGGCCATGGAAGTCATCGCGTCGAAAGGGCTGATGGCGACTCGGTCACTGAACCCGGTTGACCGCTCACCTCCAGGGCTTGCAGGCAGCAGGTTGGCCGAGACTCCTGTGACTGCGACTTTGCCGCCGGTTCCGAGAGGGAGGGTGGTGTTGTTGTTTTTGAGCAGGACGGCTGCGTCTTCAGACAGTTTCAGCGCCTGCTTGATGCCTTCGGCTTTGTCTACGTTCGCGTTCAGGTCGGATTTTTCAGAGTTTCCGTGTTGCTTGACCTCTGAGCGCTGTGCGGCGGGGATCTTTGCATTGTCGAGGAGCCCGAACCGTTCGTACTGGTAAACGATCCGTGCGACGGCTTCTTTCGCCGCGTCAGCATAGGCCTTGTCGTACGACGGGGAGGCCGGGTCAATGAGCGGGATAAGGTTCTTCCCGCTCAGGAAGCTGGTAAGGAATTCCTGGTCGGTCCCGGCCATAAGGTCCGAGGTGCTCTTGGCAGCGTTGTAATCGGTGGTGACCCACCCCTTGAAGTTCCACTCCCCCTTAATGATGCCCTGGAGCATTCCTTCGTTGGAGCAGGCATAGTGCGGGCTGTCCTGATAGTCGAGGATCTGGAACGTGGCGTAGGAGCACATCAGGGATGACACTTTGCCATCCTTTACCGCGGCCTCGGCAGGTGCGAGATACATCTCCCTGGCCGCCTGTTCTCCTACCAGCGACGGTGTGGATTGTTCCTGTCCGTTGTACATGCCGACGTGCTTGACCTGGGCCATTAGCCCGGTCCCTTGGATGGCATTGATCTCGTCCGCGGTGAACCGTTTGGCAAGATATGCGTCTTCGCTGTACGCGGTCATGTTTCGGCGCCACGAAGGAGTTCTGGCGATGTCAGTCTGGGGTGCATAAATCAGGTCCTGGCCCAGATCTAGGCCCTCCCGGGCTGAGGTTTTGCCGAAAGCAGCGATTGCCTCCGGGTCGAAGGAGGCGGCAAGTCCTAAGCGGGTAGGGAATGCAGTTGCTTCAGCAAATACTTCGATTCCCTGGGCATCTACATGGCGTGCCTCGGGCACGCCCAGCCGGGGAATGCCCTTCACATATCCTGCTTGACCGTGGGGATCGGGGTCGGTGGTGGCGTCGATGCCGAACTTGTTCGCGAAGCTCCCCTCGATCAGATCGATTTCCTCGCTGGGGGTTGCATTGCCGGCGATCCACTCAACGGTTTTGGTCCATGGAGCGTCGGCGGCTATGGGCGGGGATGTCGGTTCAGGTGTAGGGGGCGCGGCCATTGCAACGGCCGGGGCGAGGGTGGTAGCGACGACGATACTCCCAACGACAGATGTGACCACCTGTCTGTGCCTGTGCCGCTCAGCCGGAGCTGAGAATAGGAACTTTTTCACGGAGTCCTCCTTGACTGTGGGGTTGCGAGATCTGCCAGCTGCGGCTCAAGGCCACCAGGAGTGCGGGAATCGGTATCTGCTGGCATGTCCATTAGCGCACATACCAGGGAGCTTTTGCTAACAATCGGTCGGTTTTTGCGGTGGCGGTGTCGTCACGGAACGTAACGCCTTTATCGGCAGCGGGCATGACTGCAGTCTGCGCGGGATGTCCGGCTCGGCGGTTAGCGCTGGTCGGATTGCCAGCGGGAAAAGTAGTTTTGGACGAGCAGGAGGCTGCGATCCACAACTGCAGCAACCACGATCGCGGCGACTGTTGCAGCCCAAACGACGTTGACGTCGAAGCTGTTCTGTCCAACCACCATGAGGTACCCGAGACCGGAGCCGGCGCCGGTGAATTCGGCCACGATCGCGGCTTGGATGGCGAAGCCGAAAGTGATGCGGGCGGAGGTTCCCACCCACAGGACGGCGGCAGGGAGTCTGGTATCCCTGATCACCTGCCACCGGTTTGCCCCCAGAATACGGGCATTGTGCCGGATGTCCGGGTCAACGTCTGCTACCCCGGCAGCGGTGCTGACAATGATGATGAAGATGATGACGAAGGCGACGTGGATCATCCGCGAAGCGATAGTGTAGCCCAGTGCGACCGCGAAAAAGGGGTAGAAGACGAGTCTCGGAAATCCCTGCCAAAAGGTGATGAAGGGTGAGATGATCCTGCCCACGCCGGGAAAGGTTCCCGCGACGGTGCCCACGGCTACTCCTGCAGCCAGCGCTGCACCATAGCCCACCAGGGTGACTATCACTGTTGCTGCTGTATGAGCGACGAGGCTTCCATCCTGCAGCCATTGCCATAGGTTGGCGCCAATCTTCATTGGCGTTCCCACTACGAAGGCATTGAGGGCTCCATTCGTTGCGAGAACCTGCCAGGCGGCTAGCAGGCCTGCAACGAAGAGGATTTGGGCCACGACCATGAGTGCCTTCGAACTCCTGCGCGCACCTAAAATAGCCGCCACTGGGTAAATCTCCTTTCAATGATCGCCAGAGCGCGGTCTGCTAACAGCGACAACATGGCTATAACAACGGCGGCTCCAAGCAGGAGGTCCGGCTGGCCAAGGATGTTGCCGCGCGCGAGATAGGAGCCAAGGCCTCTCGAGCCAGCCAGGTACTCGGCCAGGGCGGCTCCGAGGATGGCCCATATGAGGGCGAGGCGGAGGCTGCTCATCAGCCAGCCCGTGACGGCCGGGACGTACACGGAGGTTGCACGCCACATCCTGCCAGCACCAAGGACGCGGGCATTCTGGTCATAAATCGTGTCGATCGAGGACAAACCGTTGAAGACGTTGAGGTAGACGATAAGGAAGATGATGGACGTCACGAACATCGCCGCTGACGTTGTTCCGATGCCGAACCACAAAATAAACAAAGGTGCCAGCGCTACACGGGGCACCGCGTTGGCGATGATGAGGAACGGCGCCAGAAACCGGCGCATCAGGGGGAACGGCCAGGTAATCGCCACCACAAGGCAGGCGGTCGCAGCGCCTGCGACAAAGCCCGTCAGGGCACTGGTGACTGTTGTTCCTGCATTGGACCAAAATGCAGGGTCTGCAGTCCACTTGGCGAGTCTTTCGACGACCAGTTGCGGCGATCCGATCAAGGACGCCATGCCGGGGACAGTGACGGCGGTCAAATGCCACACCAGAATAAGCGCACCCCAAATGAGAACCTGGGCGGTGACGACTTGCGCCGCCGGGTGAGCGCGCCTTTTGATCCTCGCTGCCGCAGTCACCTGGCTATCGACAGGTGCGGCAGTCACGCGCCGCTCCTTAGCCCGGACCCCATGACCTGTTCCCGAAGGTCACTCCAGAGTTCCTCGTGCATATGCGTGAACTCAGGATCGAAGCGCAGCTCCAGGAGGTTCCGCGGGCGGGATATGGCCACTTTCCGATCGGTGAGTACGGAACCCGGCCCTCGCGTCATGGTAACCACGCGGTCGGACAGACCCACCGCTTCCTCCAGGTCATGGGTTACGAACACAACGGTCTGCCGGTCTTCCTCCCACAGTTTCAGGAGGTCGTTCTCCATCAGGTTGCGGGTTTGCGCGTCGAGGGCACTGAAAGGCTCGTCCATGAGGAGGATTTTGGGTTTCAGCGCCAGACTTGCTGCGATCGAGACCCGCTTTCTCATGCCTCCCGAGAGCTGGTGCGGATAGGAGTCTCCCCGGCCGTGGAGGCCAACCCGCTCCAGCCACTCGCGGGCCTGGGCGTTGGCCTCCTTTTGCGCCATTCCGCGGTAGCGCAGGCCGAGGGCGACATTCTGGAGTGACGTCTTCCACGGCAGGAGCGCGTCGCGTTGGAAGACAAAGCCGACATCCGGGTGGGGTCCTTTTCGCGCATCGACCGCACGCCCCAGGACGCTGATGCGGCCCTCGGAGGGTTCCCTTAGCCCTGCGACCAGGTACAGGATGGTGGACTTTCCACATCCCGAAGGGCCGACGATTGAGACAAATTCACCTTCCCCTATTCTGAGGTTGACGTCCTGGATGGCGGTGTGGGTGCCAATCTTGGAGGTGTACGTCTGTGTAAGGCCTACAATGTCGATTGCTGGGGATGTGGTTTCGGTTGTTTGCGCGGGAGCGTGCATTGCCTGATTCCATGCCATGGGACTGCTTTCGTTTCGCTGCGGGTTAGGAGAGGTCCGACGGCGTCTTAAGGGACAACCTGTCATAGGCCTTGCGAACGTAGGAGTTGTCAAAGAGCCCGGAAGCCGGATTGAAGTCTTCCTTGACGACATTTACGAGTTTGGCACCCGCAAGCGTCTGGTCGACTTCCTTCTGTGAGAATCCGCCGGTTGCCCTGCTGAAGCCCGACTTCGAGTACTGCCACTGAAGGTCCCAGGACTTACCGACGGCGTTCTTGAAGTCGCCGCTCATGGGAGCTAGGGAGTCGGCCGGCGACTTTGCCGATGCCAGCACGTTGAGTTCCTTGACCAGGGCGGTGACGATGTCCTGGGTCAGCTCTGGATGCGCCTTGGTGAAAGTGGGAGATGAGGCAAAGACGGCGTTCAGCTGTTTCGCAATGGGAAGTAATTCATCTTCCTGGGGATTGGCCACGAGATAAGCGGCGCCCGATTCGACGGCGGTCGCGGCATTGTTTGGCGAGGTAGAGAGAACGTCAGCCCTGCCTGATTCAAGCACTGCCTGGGTTTCCGATCCGCTGCCCAAGGGCAGGCGCTCCTGGTTCGTCCAGCTTAGGCCGGCACTTTCTGCCGTAAGTTTGGCACTTATCTCAGAGATCGAACCGACGCGGGTGAAGGCCCAGCGCTTCTTGTCGAAAACCTTGATGTCGCCAGGGCCGCCAAGCTTGGACGAAGAGTTGCCGATGATCTGCTGGGAAGGACCATCGAACATGTTCATCAGCGGGACCATCTGTCCGCCCTGGGAAGCAACTCCCAGGACCGAGGTGCCGGGAACGATGGCGGCATCAACTGAGCCACTGGCAAGAGCAGCGACAAGATTTGAACCTGAAGGGATCGTTTCGATTTTCAGTTCGACGTTTCGGTCCTTGAGGACTTTTGTGAGTTCACCGTCTGGGCCGATAGCCGCGTAGAAGGCCCCGAAGGTCACGTCGGGCGAGAACAGTCCCACCTTCAACTGCTGCGGATCTGCGCTTTTTTCGCTTGCGGATCCACCCGCACAGCCAGTCAGAACAAGAGCTGAGGCGGCGATTGCTCCGAGGAAAGCGGGCAACGTTGACCGTTTTTTCACAACTACTCCTAGATCAATGTGATGTGCACGACATCATGAGGGTCCAGCAACTATCGCAAATGTCGTAACGATCGTCAACAAGTCCGGTGAGGATTACGCTTCCGCTCGAAGGGGTTCCGCGTGGACTGGAGACGGCAATATTCATCAGAACAATTGACGTTCGTTACAACTAATGCGAGCCTTTGAGCTGTTCTAAATAAGGAGTGTGAAGCATGTATGCGCTAAGACCGGTCCGGTTGCTCCCCTACGACCTTGAGATGTTCGCTGGGATGACTTACGTGAGCAGCGTCTAATGGCTGGTCCCGGCTCACAGGACCTGCTGCTGACCCTCATTGGAACCTATTTCCTTGGTCAAAAGCGGCCCATACCCTCCGGCTTCCTGGTGAAGCTGCTGCAGGAGTTCGATGTCACAGCGGTGGGCGCCAGGAACGGGTTGAGCCGTCTGGCCGGACGGGGCCTATTGGAAGTACACAAGCCAGGCAGGAACACCTTCTATCACCTGAGCCCTGAGGCTCATGCCCACCATGCGGAGCGCCTCAGTGAGATCGTCAATTTCGGGGACAACCCTGAGACCTGGGACGGTACCTGGACAGTTGTCTTGTTCTCTGTGCCGGAGAACCTTCGGGCACAACGCCACGTTGTACGTTCCCGCTTGGCGGCCATGCGATTCGCCGTACTGTATGACGGCGTGTGGGTGCGCCCAGGCGCGCTGCCTGAACAGGCGCGCAAAGCTCTTGTAGATCTCGACGCCCCGAAGCTCACACTGCTCTCCGGAGCTGTTGGGGACGCGGCGTTTGGTGGCATTGATCCCGTGAGCGTCTTCTCCTTGGAGGCCCTTCGAGAGAAGTATGAAAATTTCATCGAATCCTCGCGGAGCCTGAGGGCGGACATCCGTGCTGGCAGGGTCGGTTCCGCCGAGGCGCTCCGGCAGCGGGCGCGCGTGATGCACCAGTGGCGTTTCTTCCCGGATCACGATCCATTACTCCCAGCCGGACTGCTCCCCCACGACTGGCCGGTACAGAGAGCGCGGGAGGCTTTCGTAGAAATATATGACGGCCTTTCCGAACTCGCTGATCACCGGTTTCGCACCCTCCTTGCGGAGTTCTCCGCGGATCTGGCTGGAGAGGTTCGCTCGATGACGAGCGTTGAACTGCTCGATCTGCACCTGCCGGCCCGGGGCCTGGGCCCCTTGACCGGCAGGACCTGATGTACGTCTTTGATCAAGAAAAGGAACACATGACAACCACTACACACACCGAAAACGAACCGCTGACTGTTCTGGCAGTGGGGGACATAGGGCCGGACCGGGTGGACGCCGCAGAACTCTTTGAACTGAACCGGGAGGTTCTACAGTCAGCAGACGTGACCTTCGGCCAACTTGAGTTCGTCCTCTCGGACCAAGGCTCTAGGCTGCCGCAGGTGCGGCATACGGTAAAAGCAAAACCCAGTGACGCGAAAGCATTGGTGGAGGCAGGGTTCGATGTCATTTCCTTCGCAGGAAACCACTGCATGGACTTCGGGGCTGAGGCAATGCTCGACACTGCAGAGCACCTTGCCGCAGCCGGAGCCAAAGTAGTGGGCGTTGGCGCCGACATCAGAGCAGCACGGCGTCCCGCAGTAGTCCAACACGGAAGAACCGAGATTTCTTTTCTTTCCTACAGCTCGGTGCTGCCCCACAGTTTCTGGGCAACTGAAAACCGGCCCGGATGCGCCCCGATGCGGGCTTTTACCGTCTATGAACAGGTGGAGCACGATCAGCCGGGTACGCCGGCGCGTATCCACACGTTTCCGCATCGGGAAGACCTGGACAACCTCGTGCAGGACATCAGGCGCGAAAAACTGCTGGGACGCTTTGTCGTAGTGTCGGTCCACTGGGGAATCCATTTCATCCCGGCACAGATCGCCGACTACCAGCGCGACGTGGCGCACGCAGCCGTTGACGCCGGTGCCGATGCGATCATCGGGCACCACGCCCACATTCTCAAAGGGATCGAGATTTACCGCGGCGTGCCCATCTTCTACAGTCTCGCCAATTTTGCGATGGACACCCGCGTGACGCCGGAGCAAGTTGCCACACCTGCCTTTCAGGAGATTCTGGCCCTTAACCCTGGCTGGATTCCCAACTTCCATTCCACCTTCAACTTCCCCCCTGACTCACGCAAGACAATCGTTGCGAAACTCATGGTCGAGGACGGAAAGCTTGTGGGATTCGGTTTCTTACCTGGCTGGATCAATGACAACTCGCAGACGGAATTTCTGCGCGGTAAAGACGAGCGGTTCGAACAGGTTGTGGACTACATGCGCACCATCAGCAAAGAGGCCGGACTCGAAACGGACTACAGACGCGAAGGTGATGAGGTACGCCCGGTGGACCTGTCACAGGTCAACCTCTGATGGAGAGCACACACAGAGGCTTGACTGAGGAACTTGCAGTCTTTGCTGCCGGCCTTCGCTGGGAAGACGTTCCCGGCGAGGTGCGCGAGCAGGCAGCCGGTCAGGTGTTGGACGGTTACGGGGCGATGCACGCAGGCAGCAACCGGTCCTGGACGAAAGCGGCACGGCGCTACGCCCTCGAAGAAGGAAGTCCTGGGCGGAGCTCTGTCATCGGCATAAACAAAAGGCTTCGGCCCGCACTGGCCGCTTTTGTCAATGCAACAGCGATGCATGGATTCGAGCTCGATGACTACCATGTGTCCGCCGCCGTCCACGCCGGGTGTGCCGTCGTTCCCACCGTCCTTGCCCTGGGAGATGACCTTAACGTTGGGAGCCGGGCAGCGCTGACTGCCATTTCCGCCGGAACAGAGACAATAATCCGGCTGGGCCTCGCGATGTCTCCGGAAATGACACAGGATCGGGGCTTTCACGTCACCAGTGTGTTCGGGGTCATCGGGGCAGCGGCTGCGGCCATTAGCCTGCTTGGCTTGGAAGAACGCACCGCCCAGCACGCACTTGGCATCGCCGTGGCCCAAGCGGGAGGCACGACTGAGTTCACGCGCACAGGTGGTGAGATCAAGCGCATACATGCAGGATTCGCCGCCTCAAATGGAATTAGGGCGGCCTACTTGGCGCAACTTGGTCTTACGGCCCCCTTTGAATCGATTGAAGGACAAAGGGGATTCGCTCAAGCCTTCGGTGGCAGGAGGGTGTCCTTGGACAGGGTGAGCCGCAGGCTCGGGTACGACTGGCATCTTGACGGCCTCGGAGTGAAATCATGGAGCACCTGCACGGGTAACCACGCACCCATTGCGGCACTCGAAGAACTCCGGCGGCAGGGACTTGAACCCGATGACGTAGCGGGCATCACCGTTTATACAGACAAGACCACAGCTGAGCACTGCGGCCGGCTGGGACCCCACGTCACTGACATGACTGGAGCCCAATTCAGTCTCCACCTCAGCCTGGCCATGCGACTTGTCCTGGGAGGCAACGATCCCAGCCATTACGCAGCGTTGGAAGCGGCTAATTTTGCCATTCCCGAGGTGGTTCGACTCGCCTCGCTCGTGCAGGTGGCTGTCGGGGAGGAAGAAGAGAGGTCCTTCACCATCGCTCCTTCAGCCAGGGTCGTTGTCCAACGGAAACACGGCCAGGATATGGAGGCGCGCGCCGTTGCGCCCGGAGGGCCGTCACAGCCCTTCACGTGGCATGACTTGCAGCAGAAGGTCCATGCATGCGCTGATGAAACTGTCGGACCGGACGAAGTGGACAGTGTTGGCCGCCAAATCCGGTCATGGCTCCACAGCGATATTCCCGTCACAGGCCTGCTTTATGCGGGCACTTCCCGCATCACTGGCCAAGCCTCAACCCACGCCTAAAAGATATGTCCGTGCCCTGCTGTCTTTTTGCGGGGCACGGACATTTCCGAGCGCAGGAACGGTCAGGCGGCGATGACCTTCAGCGGCGTCGATGAGGGACCGAACTCCAGCCAATCCGTCATCTTAATCTCTCCGTCCAGCTCGAAAGAGGCAGTCTTCGACAACAGTGCCTCAGTCGCAACGCACAGTTCGAGTCTCGCCAGCGATGAAGCCGGGCAGCGGTGGGGACCCCTGCCGAAGGCAATGTGCTTGTTGGGCTTGCGGTCCATGCTGAACTCGTGGGGGTTCTCGAAGACGTCTTCATCCCGGTTCGCCGAGGGAAAGATCATGGCGATGGGCTCTCCGGAGGGAATGGCCCTGCCGCGGATATCCACGTCGTGGATAGCTGTGCGCGCGAATACGCGGTAGGGGGAATAGAGGCGAAGGAACTCTTCCACTGCGTCAGGAATACGATGCGGATTATCCCGGAGGTTTTGCTGCAGCTCCGAATCCTGCGCCAGATGCGCCGCGATACTTCCCAGGACTGCTCCTGGAGCGGCTTGCGATGCGGACAGGAATTGTCGGATGCTCGCCACTACCATCTCCTCAGAGATGGCCTCCCCGTTTTCGCCGGCAAGCAGCAACGCCGAAATGAGGTCTTCATTGGGATCAAGAAGGTTCTCTTTCCGGTCATTCACTAAGTCACCGGCAAGGCGGTAAAGCTCATCGCTCCACCTGATCACTCGTTCCTTGTCCATCGCCATCTGCGCCCGGTAATACTGCACCTGCACTTCCCTTGCGCGCAGCATCATGTCCAAAGGTAGTTTCAAGATCAAGCCGAACGCCCTCGCCGCGAAGTACTCCGCGAAATCCAGGGTGAAGTCGAATCTTCCTGCGGTTACCAGGGGGTCCATCAACTCGTCGGCGAAACGGTGGAGCTCGGGCTCAAGAACAGCCATTCGACTCTTGTTGAACACAGGTGTAACGGGCCGCCTGTACACATCGTGCTCCGGCGGGTCGAAGTGCAGTGGTGGCCTCTTTCCCTGATTGCGCGTCGCCGGGGGAACTACGTTTTTCTCAGCAGTGCTGAAGTTCTCATGCTCTGTCTGGACCCTAACGATGTCCTCGTACTTAAAAAGTGCCCAGAAACCGCCGAATGCCTCGCTGTGAGCCACGGGGCATTTCTTCCGCATCTCTTCGTAGTAGATGTGCGAATTATCAAATGTCTCGACATAGAGAGGATCGAATTCGTTCGGATGTTTGGGGTGAGCCATGGTTGCCTCCTTCACGGCGGCCGTTCGGGCCGACCAACACTGGGGTTTGCAGTTCACCCTCAAGGTTCGCAGTTGTTGTAACTAGCGTCAAGATAAGTGGCAAGGATAGAGTTGCGGTCAGGTGTTCCAGATGGAAGAACTGACGTATGACTAACGCAAAGCCGGTGCATGGCTCCCAGCAGTTCCTGCTGACGCTCCTGGGCACTTACTTTCTGGGTGTTGAGGACAAAGTCCCTTCGACCTTTTTCGTAGATGTTCTGGGTGACTTCGGCCTAAGCGAAACAGCCTCACGGAATGCTCTAAGCCGCGTCGCCCGGCAGGGGTTCCTTGAACCTTCTAAACGAGGTAGGTCCACCTACTATGCCCTGACGGAAGCGGCCCACAGCCGTCAGCGGCGCCGCCTGAAGCAAATAGTGGACTTTGGCCGGGTCCTTACCGAATGGGACGGCACTTGGACCGTTGCGACGTTTTCAGTGAGCGAGGACCAGCGCCACCTCAGGCACCAGGCTCGGCAGATTCTTCGGCAGTCCGGATTTGGGCTTTTGTATGACGGAGTCTGGGTCAGTCCATGGCCACTAGCGGAAGATTCCCGTCAGGCAATGCTCAATATTGGAATTGACCGCATCACCGTCTTCACTGGCGCAGCCTCTGTTACCTTCGGCGGGGAGGGTGACCCTGTTTCGGCCTTTGAGTTGGAAGCTGTAAGGCCGCTACTGGAGTCTTTCATCGCACGGACAGCACCAATTGTTGATGCATTGCGTAGTAACAAAATCTCTCCCACAGACGCGCTCCGATTGCGGATCGAGACACTTCGAGATTGGCGAAACCTGGGTGAAAACCATCCCGACTTGCCATCGGATCTTTTGCCGGCGGACTGGCCACTGACTATGGCGCGAAAGCTGTTCGAACAAGCCTACGATGGCTTAGCCGCGGCCGCGGAGGCGCGCATGCGTCACCATGTGGGACAGAGCGCGGCTGAACTTATACCGTCAGTCAGATCGCTCAGCACCGCCGAAGTCGCAGACTTGGAACCGGCGATCGGAGACCCGCGCAAAATGACCGTGGGGACCGGCGGCCTATCCTAGCCTTCCTTGATATCGTCGAACGTCCCGCGGCGCCCGGCAGCTTTCCCGCAACCGGGCAAAAACGCCGCAATGCCTACGGCCCGGCGCTAGCAAGAAGCTGGCGGGGTAGCTTCTCAGGCGCCTCCAGGCCCCTTGGACTCCAACTCCACCAGCAAGACTCTCAGTGCGTGGTTGAGGCGACTGGTTTCATCCCGGGGCAATATTGAGAGCAATTCTCGCTCTATGCCGGTGATCGCTTCGAGTAGCGGGGGTATGGCCTGCCGGGCCCTCGGAGTGAGATCCAATAGCGCGCTGCGTCGGTCACTTTCGTGTGGTCTCCGGGTTAACAGCCCAGCCGCGAGAAGTTTCTGCACCCTCTTGGTCGTTCCGGCCGGAGAAGCCGAGAGTGCGGCCGCGATTTCAGTGGGAGCCAGTGGGCGTCCGTGCCTCATTAGAACTGCCAGGACGTCAAATTCGCCCCGCGTCAGGCCGGCCTCCTCAAGAACCGCTTCGCTCTGCAGCTGGACAATACGGGATATGCGGTGGACGCGCCCTAAGACGGCGGCCGCCTCCACCTCAATCGAAGGCAGCCTTAGTCGCCATTGCTCCACAACGCCATCCACCGAGTCCTTCATGTAGCAACCGTACTGTAAAGTAAAAGTACTTCGCCAGCGAAATACTTTCTAATTGGAGGATCGTGACCTCACCATCAGTCGCTGCAATTCCGCGAGTGAGACAGCTCCTTGCCGTCGGTCCCCATGCGGGCGCCCATCGGGTCGCCGTCCGAGCCGGGGCATCAGCCCTGCTGCCGCTCCTTATGCTGTGGTCACTCAACAGGATCGAGTTATCCTCCTTTGCGATACTTGCAGCGACGGCAGCAGTTTTTGGGCGCAACGCCTCTTTGCCCCGACGTCTTACAATGCAACTGCAGACCTCGACTGTTCTGGTCCTGTTGATTCTTATCGGGGCCGCCGTATCGGCCGCAGACCTTCCTGGTTGGACCACCGTTCTGGCAACAGCCCTTGTCGCCTGCCTGTGCTCTGCGGCAGCCGACCTGCTCCAATGGGCACCCTCCGGCTGCCTCTTCTTTGTCTTCGCGTTCGCAGTAAGCGCCTACACCCCTCCGGGAAACGCCGGGCTACCACTGATCGCCGCAACAGCTGCCGGCTCAGCTGTTCTTACACTGCTTGTAACCATCGTCGGAGGAGCCCTTGAGGCCGTCACCCGCCTACGTCGAGGCGACGTCCCGGCCCGGCAGGCACCAGCAGCTTCCCGGCGCCTGCCCCTGCCCCTGATTGCCGCGCACTCCCTTGCCTGCCTGCTCGCTGCAGCTACGGCAGGCATGTTGAGTCTCGCAGGCGGTCTCGCGCACCCTTACTGGGCTATGGTTACTGCCATCGTGCCCGTGATCGGGGCGACAACGTCAGGGCAGCTGGCCAGGGCAACCCACCGAATGATAGGCACCTTTCTGGGCATCGGCGTCACCGGCCTTTTGCTCTTTTGGGCGCCCGGCGGCGCTGTCCTCATCGTCGTATTGGCTTTGTTGACTGCCCTGACAGAGCTCATGGTGGCCCGCAATTACGGACTGGCGATGCTCTTCCTCACACCCCTGACCATTGGCATGATGTTTCTAAACCATCCACAGCCACTCGGCCCATTGCTGGCCGACCGCGCTCTTGAAACCTGCATTGGTTTGTCCGTTGTGATGGTCTTGATTGTCGTGACACACAATCTAAGGCACCCGGAGGAACAATCGGGATAGCTTTCGGGGCGCGAGAATGAGGACTTGCGGGGGAACTAAATATGGAACCATCAGGTTGAATTACACCCCACCCTGACGTCAGACAGCACTTCAAATTTCGTCAGGATAGGTTCTCGAAATCGGTTCCTACACAAGGCCGCTGATCGGTCTTAGATCTGAACCTGACATTCGCGCCGCCACAGACCACGCCGTGCGGATATTCCGAGTTCCTGCTACTGGCATCGGTCATTGCACCCTCTTCCACCCTTACTGCTCTCATCTAGCTTCTAGACGGCCCCCCCCTTCCGTGAGGGGCCTTTTTCGGCGCCATGAGGTTCGTGCAGACTTTAGGCAGTGAAACCTAGCGCCTCCGTGAGGTTGAGGGGCACTTTGACGGTGGATGGAAAAGGGAGACGTAAATGGCTGGTGATGACAAGCCTGGGAAGGCGCCGTCACAGTCCGAGCTACCTCTGAAAATGCGACGCAACAGAGCACGGAGGCCGGAGCCGTTGCCCCCGTGGAAGCCGGAGTGGTCCACGGGGGAATGGGTGGCGGACGACCCTCGTCACTTTCTGATGAGTGACAAAAAGCGGCCCGCACGGTGCCCCTACTGCGGCACTAAGTCCCATCTTCTGCCCAACGCGAAGGGCGTCCGGATGTACCCGGAGTGCGAGCCAACGACCGGTGACCCGGTATATACCTATTGATAACCAGGTTCCACAAGTGAGTAGGCAGGCCTTGGCATCGGAACGCGTCAGCAATTGCGCTACAGGCTGTTGCGCAATTGTCCAGAGACCGTCTGGGCGTGCTTCCGCTGCCCACAGCCTGGGACAATCCTGGTGGGTTATCCACCGCTACTGCTGTTGAGGGAGCTACCTCAAGGGCTCCCGATCCCAGCCGTGGACAATCCGGATTGACCCCAACTGTGGACAGCTCAATTGCTACGTACTCGCCTTGGTGCTGTAATGCTCAGTGCAAGATGTAAAAGCATCATCACGAGGTGAGAGTGTTGCTGAGCCACCGCTTCTAATCGATGAATCTGGTTACTCATAGGACTGCTAGCCTTAATTCATGGCAAAAAAGACAGTCGTGCTGCTGGAAGATGATATTGACGGCTCGGAAGCAACCGAGACTTTGTCTTTCGCACTCGATGGCAGTGATTACGAAATTGACCTCAATGAGGGCCACGCTCAGGAATTGCGTGACGCCTTGGCCCGCTTTACCAACGCCGGGCGCAAAGTATCGGGTGGACGTGGCCGTCCCGCGGGGCGTAGCAAGGCTTCGCAGGGCGGCCCGGACGCGAAAGCGGTACGGATGTGGGCGGCTGAGAATGGCATTCCGGTGAATACGCGAGGGCGTATTCAGGCGGACGTCGTGGAGAAGTACGAAGCCGCTCACTGAACCAGAGCAAAGAGAAATCAGGGCTGGAACCTATAACTGGTTCCAGCCCTGATTTTTGTTTGGCTCGTTAGGTAATCCTGCAGGATGTTGCTGTTAGGCAGGAATGGTGCGAACGTCGGGAAACCACCCGGCCGGGGCTTTTTTGGGCTCCAAGTGTTCGGGGTCGCGGTGTTTTTGCATATCGCATTTGAAGAATGGTCCGCGGGGGTCCATAAGTACGCTCATGTGGTGGTCTGCGTGGTCTCTGAACCACACACTGATGCCGGTGGCTCCGTCGAGCCGAAGGTGTTCCCATGCCCGCCACAGTGCTTCCACCCTGGAGACTGCTTCTGGGTGGAAGTACCACTCGAGGCACCATTTAGCGGCGCGTCCATCGACGTCGCGGACGTAGGTGGGCAGCAGCTGCTCGTGCAGGAATTCCTCTGCCGAGCCGTAGACCAGTTCTGGCTGCTTCTGCTGCTGGCCAGAGTCGGCCCCGGGTGCCTCTACGTCCGGGCCGGGTGCTTCGCCGAACCGGCCGATGTCGATCGTCATGCCTACTCCCCTACCCGGTTACCCATGGATTCGCGTTCGCCGCCGCTGCCACTGGTGCCGGCTCTTCCTCGGGCCGGGGGCTGTATTTTTTGATGGATGTTTCGACGGCTTCTTTGTGGGGTCCGGTGTACCAGGGCATGGTCCGGACCAGTGTGGCGGGTGCACCGGAGGCGAGGATGACGGCGCGGCCGCGGTCCAGCTCGGCGAGATTGGAGACGTCGAAGATGCGTTCTTTTGCTTCCTGGCGTGAGCGGCTTGACCCGGACTTCCCGGATGAGACGGAGACGTTGATGTAGCTGTAGTCCCCAATTAGGTCCGAAAGCGCCCGGAGGAAGCCTTCTTCGGCGACGCCGCCGCCGTAGACTTTGACGTTCGCGGCGGACCAGATCTTGCGCATGTTTGCCTCGCCCCAGAGCTCGACGCCCTGGGACCAGGACTGCAGGATGCCCATGACGATTAGACCCTTGGAGCCGTAGTGGCTGAACTGGTCCGGCAGGCCGGCCCAGCGGACAACGTTGGCCAGCTCGTCCAGGGCGAACAGCGCCGGTTTGGGCAGCCGGCCGCCGCTCCGCTCCGCCCTTTCCTCCATCGCCTCCGCGATAGCCACTGTCAGCGCCGTGGTGAGTGGAGCGGCCGAGCCTGCCCCTTCTTTGGAAAGGATGTAGATCGTTTCCTGGGAGGCGGCGAAGGCGTGCGGGTTGAACTGCCGTCGCCCGTCCCCTGCCACGCTTGCACCGCCTTTCGGGGCGACCCAGCGGAGCGTGTTCCTGCTCTTGAGGCATTGGATCATCTTCTCGGCGGTGCCGAAGATACCGTCGCGCTGCTTGTCGGCCAGCTTCAGCGTGGACTCCAGCCCCTTGTACTGCAGCTCGTAGTCATGTTCCTTAAGTATTTCGATGGGTTCCTGGCTGACCTGCTCGGTCACCCACAGGTACACCTGCGTGATCGGCAGGCCACCGAGGGCTGCGGCGAGGAAGTACGAGGAGAGGATGTCCTCGGCTTTGGGATCGAAGTAGGCGTCCGGCTTTGACCCGGGCACCCGGGAACCGACGGCGAAGTGTTGGGTGAGTTTGTAGGCCTTCTCTTCGTCCGTGACGTAGGAGAGGGGGTTCCACCACCAGTCCGGTTCTTCCTGGGCGATCTTCTGCGGATCGAACACCCACACCGGGGCCACTTTCTCGCGGACGCCGCGGGTGCCGTCCACGACGTCACGCTTGTTCGACGTGGAGACAACGGCGCCTGGCGCGTCCAGGATCGCAGGCATCACCCGCGAGGTGGACTTACCCGTTCGGGGTCCCCAGATGTCGAGGCTGAGGTCTTCCCAGGACTGGACGAACTTCTGCCCGGTGGAGACCACCTTGCCGACGACAATCCCGGGATTGTCCTTGATCCCGAGTCGTTCAGCTTTGGCCTGCGCCCCTTTTTCGGAGAACGCGTCCAGGGCCTTGCCGCGGCCCAGGTAGCGGGCGGCCTTGTCGACCCGTGCGCGTTTGGATGCCCCTTTCCGCCACGCCACGAGCACGACAACGGCCAGCGCCAGAATCAGGCCGGCCATGACGCACACGACGATGGTGGACTGGGTTGGCCAGGGAACCCGGCCTTTGATGAGCCCCGCGATCAGGTCGATGGGGTGGGCCGGGGGCGCGGCCATGCCGGCCATCCAGGACCCAAGGTGGACGGCGGAATAGGTGCCGCCGCCGAACACGACGATGGCACCGATAGCCAGCCAGACCAGCAGAGCATCTTCAAGGCCCATGCCTTTGCGGTTCGGTGCACTCACAGTGACCCTCCTTCGGCCGGCAGTGCAGGTGCTGCCGGGTCCATCAGCGTTTTCGCCGGCGCGTGCCAGCGGGTGTCGGTATCGTTCAACCCGTCGTTCTTCTCGATCGAGGTCAGCCCGATCTGTACCGGGATGCCGGGACGGCCGCCGACCTTGATCAGGAACTTCCCGCGGCCCGGGGGTTCAACGTCGAGGCCACGTGAGTCCCAGGCGGGCGGGTCCTGCCAGGAGATGAGCTTTTGCTGCTCCTGCCGGGAGAGCGGAATCGCGGAGGTCAGCAGCGGCATTTCCGAGGCGGGCAGGCCGCCGCAAATCACCATGCCCGAGCGTTCGACGAAACCGCGGGCTTTCAACCGGTCCTCTTCGGCCGGCAGTGCCAGCAGGTCGGACATGGTGTGCGAGATCATGATCTGCCCGACACCGACGGAACGGTTCAACCGGGTGAGGGCGTCCACCCGGTCGACCATGCCCGTGCCCGAGCGGAGCGCCCGCCACAGCTCGTCCAGAACCACGAAGTAGTTCCGCCGCGGTTCCAGCCCGGCGTCGGCGAGGGAGTTGGCGACGTTCACGGTTCCGAAGCCGTAAGACCAGCAGGCCAGCAGCACGGCGGCCTGCAGGTCGGTTTCGGTTTCGTCGATGCTGGAGACGTCGAAAACCACGGCGCGGTCCCGCTTCATGGGGTTGGTGGTCTGCCGGGAGAAGATTTCCCCCAACTTCCCTCCCCCGGTCAGGCCCAGCAGGGTTGCTTCCAGCGCCCGGGTTTCCTGCAGGTAGACGTTCATGTCGCCACGGTCCAGCGCGACCTGGCGGAGTTCATCAGGGGCGGAGACGATCACGTCCAGCAGGTCTTTCAGGACCGGAATCCCGTCAGACCGGTCATCGAGGACCCGCAGCGCCCGGTCCAAGATGGTCTGTTCCTGATCGGTGGGCAGGTTGTTCCGGCTGATCGTGATGAGTGAGACGACCATGTTCAGGCGGCGCCCGTGCGCATCAGCCCGGACCCGGGTGGCCGCCTCGTGGTAGCCGTGCTCCTCGAGGAGCTGGGCAACCTCCACGGCCTGGCCCGGGTCAAGGATGTTCAGGTAGCCGACACCGCGGCCGAGCTTGATGACCTGCCCACCAAGGGCTTCGACGGCTTTGACGTGCTCGCCTTTCAGGTCCCCGAGAACCAGGGGGTTCACGCCTTGAGCGGCAAGGCCCAGGAACATGCGCCGGACCAGGGTGGACTTGCCCAGCCCGGGCTTGCCGAGAATGAAAGCCGACGGGTTGGAGATGAGGCGGGCGCGTTGGAACCAGCTGATCGGGTCGCAGCAGACCGTGCCCTGGGTTTCCTCGTGACGGCCGAGCGGTACACCGATCATGGGCGAGGACGCGCCGGAGGAGAACGGCCACAGGCCGCAGACCTGAACCGTGGTTCCCCGGTACTCTTTCACGGACGGGACGAGCTGCGCCATGCCGCCGCCGCGTCCGGCCCAGCCACGGGCCCCCGGCCCGGCCTCGCTCGGCCGCTTACCCGTCTTGTCCTTTCGAGTGCTTTTTGCCTTCTTTACTGGCTTTACTGTCATTGCTGTCAAAACATCTTTGAGTGACATTAGAGGGCATCCTTGATTTCGGAGGGCACCATGCTGTGCTTGGGCAGCACCAATCCCAGCGGCAGGGACGCCGCGAACGCGGTGTCCTGCGCCCCGTAGGCGCGGCGCAGGAGCACCCTGGCGGTGCCGGAAGTCTGCTCGATGGCGGCAACAGCATCAGGCAACCGGTCCTTGTCGGTCACTGTGGCGGTAACGACCATGCCGAAGTTCACCAGGCCGGCACCGCGGGCCTCTTCCTGGGCGGTCTGCACGGCGGAGCGGGCATCGACCAGGGCGCGTGCGGTGGGCCGGGTTCCGGAGGTGATTCGGACGTTGGCGTTGTTCTGGTCCCGCTCGACCACAGCGGCGGCCTTCGCGGAGTCCATCGGACGGTAGAGCAGGGAGACGCGTTTGCGGTCAATGTCGCCGTGCGGGGCCAGCAGCCGGGACAGGACCGAGGAGTTCACGGACCCGCGGGGGGCTCCGGTCATGGTCCAGGAGACAGAAAACGCGGAATCGTGGCGGTAGGCGTCCCAATTCGCCTGGGTGGCGGTGGGGCCGACCTCACCCCACGTCAGGGCAACAGGGGAACCGGCGGCGTGGGCTTCATCAATGATCAGCGCAGCGGGCGGGTCATAGGCAACGCGGACGACTTCGCAGAGTTCCTGCGCCGACATCGGGCGGGCGATACCGGCACCGGTGGACTGCAGCCGGGCTGACAGTCCGGGGATCCGGGAGGCGAGGTCCCGGGCAACATCTTCGGGCTTGCGCTTCTTCGACCCGGACCGCAGGGAGGCGTTGAAGGTCAGGGAAACCCAGGCGCGGACCGTGGCTGATCCCGCGGGGTAGGTGTCCACGACCTCGCGCAGGATTGCTTGGGCGAATTCCGGTGCGTTGGGGTCGATGTTCATTTCGACTTCGTTCCGGAGCCGGTACCCGGAGTCGGGGGCGGTCTCCACGGTGACGGCCGCGGCGTCCAGTCCTGCTTCGTCGGCAAGGCCGGCGAGCCAGCCGCCCCAGTTGGCGACCCATGCGTCGACCTGCTCAGGGTCAACCAGGGAGGCCCCGTCGGGTTCGGTGGAGAAGATGACGGTGAAGTGGCTGGTGGCCGGGACATGCAGCATGGCGAACGGGCGCTTGTAGGAGTCGGCGAACTCGTACAGGGTGGACTTCGCGGCCAGTCCGGGGAGCTGGTACATGCCCCACTCCGTCACCCCCAGGGGGCCGGAGCGGTAGAGGTTTGTTCCGGAGGACCGGGAGAGCCGGAAGGCCATCCGGGTGCCGAAGCGGTCTACGGCGGACTGGCCGTGCTTGTCCTTGACCGTGAGCAACAGGGCGCTTGCCCCTGCAAGGGCGAGCACAGCGAGGCCTGGGAACAGGCCCCAGATAGCGAAGGTGGTGATGCCCAGCAACAGCCCTGCCATGACAATTCCGGTGCCGATGGCGCCGAGGTTGCCCAGGCCGGCGGAGCGCGGTACGCGCCAGTTGCCGTAGGACGGTTCCTTGTATTCGGTGTTAATTGCTGCCACTGGGGCCCTCCCCCGTTGAATCCTGTGCGGTCTTTTCGATTGCCTGTGACGTCTTGGTAGCTACCTGTGCCCCGGCGGCCAGGGCCATGCCTGCCGAACCAGCTGCTGCTGCCCCACCGCCTGCCGCTGCTCCTGCTGTGCCAGCTTTGCCCGCCGTTGCAGCGCCAGTGGCTCCTCCCGGACCCGTAACACCCTGGGCGGGCTGACCTCCCCCGCCCCGGGGACCAGGTGCTCCGTCACTGCCCTTCGGCGAAGAGCCGGCGTGAGTGCCCTCCGCGTTGGTCGTCCCCGTTGCAGGGATGGGTGCCGCATTTCCTCGTCCGCTGCCGCCACGACCCAGTGACACGGCACCGGTAGCGATGGCACCAATGGCAGCCCCTGTTGCAGCGCTGCTGCCCGAGGCAACGGCACTAACCATCGGCGTCACAAAGCGCATCAACGCCGGCAACGCGAACAAGGCAACAATCATCAACGTGAAGCCCGTGATCGAGCCGACCAAGGCGTCCTGCCCACTGCTGTTACTCATCAGAAGGAACGCGACGGAGTAAACAATCGCTGCCGCTGGCTTGTAGAGGATGAAGGCGATGGTCCAGCCAACTGCTTTCTGGAACCACTGCCGGCCCATTTCAGTGTTCGTGAACGCTGCAGTGGTGGGCAGGATCCCAGCCAAGATCACCAACATGCCGCTACGGATTACCATCAGGACTATCTGGACCAGCGAAGCTATCAGCCCGATCAAGCCGAGGACGATGAGGATGAACACTCCGACCCCGGTCTGGTTGGTCATAACGAGGATGCTCATTGACTCCGCGAATCCCTTGCCGTCCGTGGAACGGTCAACGATGTTGACAGTAAACTCGTCGGCCGCCGCCACCAGAATCGAGATGACGCCCAAGCTAATGCCGGACACAAGGGTAAGCGTGAGCAGCGAACGGAGAAGGTCCTTGAGCGGCGCCCCACGCTGCTCCCAAATCATCCGAATGCCGCCGAGGATCACGGCGAGAACCGCCAGCGCCAGCGTCCACGGCATCAACTCGCTATTGACCGCAGAAACAACTGGGCTTGGAGTCGTCCCGTCCTCACTGGCCAGGTTCACAGTGGGCATCCCAACCCAGAAGGTAGACAGAGCCGTCACCATCTGGCTCATACCCTCCATGATGGCCTTAGCCAGATTGTCGATGGTGTCGTCCGCGATCCCCGCCACCACCTCTCCGGCACCTTCCTTGGCTTTGCAGGCCAAGTCCCAGAATTCACATGCCACGTCAGACCCCAGCCCACGGGATAAATGAACTCAGGTCACTGATCTGTCGGACCGTTCCTCCGCCTGCAGCCGGCATGTCCAGTTTCCAATCTCCGGCCTCCCAGAGCAGTGATGTGGAGAGAGCCCCGTATCCGCCGTCGGCGGTCTTGAACGCCAGCTCCACGACGGCTGCTGATGGCGAGTACGAGTGGATGATGAAACCAGCAATTTGGAGCTTCGGGGAGTCCCCACCCCCGACTGCTTTGCCTTCATTGATGGCCTTTACCGCTTTGTCCCGAGTTGGGCTGTCAGCGGCAAGTTCCAGATAAACCTCCTTTGCGTAGCCATTGAATGAAGCCGCCCAAATGTTTGCCGTTGCGTAGAGAGCGCCTGTAGGCGACTGTGCGAAGCACGAGCGCAGCCCGTCCTTGCCCGCAGTGCCGGGTCCCGCAGTTGAAGGGTCGGTCGGGACGGCCATGGTTCCGACTAGCTCCCACTTGGACTGAGGCGCGGTGCCCAGTGCAGTTTCGCTGCTACTGGGAAGCCCGCAGACGCTCTTGTCAGTCCCAGCTGAAGCACTGGGGCTGACATTGGCTGAGTCGCTGGTTTCCGCCGGGGCAGGGGCCGGCTGCGCGTTGCCCTGTCCTTTGGGAAGAAGGAAGATCACGATGGTTGCTGCGATCAGCGCAACCACCAGCGCGGCCGCAATGACGAACCCGGGTTTGGTGAACGGATTGCTTTCGGTGGTGCTCTCTGTTGACTGGCTCATGGTGAACCTCCCGTGTTGGTGTTGGCTTAGACGAAGGCGCGGACGATGCCGGCGGCACCGGTGATGATGATGCAGCCCAGGAGGACCCAGCCGAGCTTGCCGATGGCTTGTGCGCCTTCGCCGCGCTGGAGCTGGATGACCATGCCGATGCCGACGATGATGACGCCGAGAACGCCGAGGACCAGGCCGATGCCGGAGGCCCAGTTCAGGACCAGGAGCAACCCGTCTGCCTCTGCCGGGATGGTCGGAGTGGGGTTGGGGATGACACCAGTTGCAAGTGCGGAGAAGTAGTTCATGGTGAGACCTTTCGGTTGGTGGTGGTTGATGTGGTGTCGGTGGCCAGAGCGGCCAGATCGGTGATGAAGCGTTGGTATTCGCGGGACGGCGGAGTTGTGGTTTCCCCGTGCCGCCAACCCTCTACCCACGGCAGGGTCCAGAGCCGGGGCGCTCCCCCGCCAACGATGGCGGTGAAGTCCCGGAGTGCTTTGGGGGTCTTCCCCGGCGCGTCAGCAAGAACGGCGAGGCCGAGCAGCTCAGCTTTCGGCGTTGCTCCTGACACCCATTGGGTCAGCGCACTCTGGGCGGCTGTCAGGCCGCGCATGTCTGCGCGGCAGACCAGCAAGACCCGTGGCTTGCTTTCTTCCTGGAGGACTGGCCAGCAGTGCCCTGTGGCTCGTCCATGAAGGAGGTCCGCGATTCTGCTTTCGCCCGCTCCCCCGTGAGCGCCGATGACCCACAACGCGGCGGAACCGGCCATGGTGCGGCTGGCCAGCCGGTCCGCTGCGTCGGGTTCGACCATGCCGTTCAGTGGAGCACTGATGACTGCCGCTGGGGGCAGGTACGTGTCCAGTGCTTCCTCCTCCGGCGTTTCGGTGCCGGGGCTGGTAATCCAGGGGTTCAGGGACTGTTGCATGGTTCCTCCTTTCGGAAGCAAGTTCATAGGTGGTTTAGAAGCCTTTGGCGACGGCGGCCGCGGCCGCCAGCCATGCCCGCTGTGTGGCGGGCTGGAGGGCTTCATAGCGGATGGGACCGTTGACCAGGGCCGGGTCGTAGGGAATCCTCACGACGGCCCGGACGAACGGTTCGAAGCCGTCAGCGATGCGCTGGGCCTCATCCTTGGCCCGCTTCAAGGCATCCCCGGACATGGTGCGCTTGGCGTCGGTGGATTCGGAGACGATCACAACAGCGTTGCGGGCCAGCTCGGCGTCGTGGCCGCCCCGGGATTCGAGGGTCTGCAGCGTCAGCCGGGCCGCTTCTGCGCGGTCCTCAATGGCCGTCACCGGGACAACGAGCTGGTTGGTGTGGTGAATCATCCGTCGCCAGTTCGCTGCCCGGGCGGTGTTGCCCGAGTCCATGACCACCAGCCGGTAGTACCGGGTGAGGACCTGGTGGGCGATGTCCACTTCCTCGGCGGTGACTTCGTGGTCGCCTTCCTCGTTCTCGTCGGAGCGCAGGACATCGAACTTGTCTGCGGTCTGGTGGTGGACAAACTTGGCGATCTCGGCGGCGTTCGTGGACGGGGACAGCAGCTCGGTTGAGGAGTCGATCAGGTCCAGGACGCTCCGGTCATGGGCGCCCTTTTCCGTTCGCCAGCCCAGGGTGCCTTGGGACTCGTTGTTGTCCCAGGCGACGGTCGCGGCACCGCTGTAGCGGGCGAGGATGGCCGAGAGCATGACTACCGTGGGGGTCTTGTTTGCCCCGCCCTTACGGTTGACCACGGCAATGGTCCGGGGACCGGGCCAGTGCTGGCTGACCGTGCGGATATCTTCCCGCTCGGACAGTTCTTCGGCGGACGGGTCCATCCGGAGGCCAAGGCGCGTGAGCGCTCCCCGCCAGCCCTGCGTGGCTGGCTCCAAGACCGGGGCGCTGACCAGGAAGGAGGTTTCCTTCAAGCTGCGCCGGGTCACTGGTGCTTCCTCCACAGCACCTGCCGGCGCTGGCGTCGCCTCTGACGCCACGGGGTTGGGGGGCCACGGCTGGCGGTCCACCGCGGCGACGGCGGCAGCCGTGGGCTCTGCCGGAGCATCCACAGACTCAGGCGCAGGAGCCGGGGTTTCAACGACTTTCGGAGCTGGCGTCTCCGACGTGGGTTCAGGTGCTTCGGCACGGCGGCGGGCGGGGCGTGCCTCGTAGGAGACGGACTCGATCGTGTTGTCCGGGTGCACGATGAGTTCACCGTGTCCTTCGGGATCCTCGATCTGGACCCTGACGGGACGGTTCAACGTCTGGGCCTCGCCCACAACGAGGGCAAGGGCGTTGTTGCGAAAATCCTGCAGGGATTCCCCGGCAGGGACGATACGCGAGTTACCGGCGACAACGACCTCGGCGGTCCCGTTGTCACGGACGATGGCCCTGATGTTGGGAAAGGCCAGGACCTCGGTTGATGTGGTGCTCATGGGCTTCTTCCTTTACGTGTGAGTTGGGCAGTTCCGGCGCTTAGGAGGACGAGGGTGGTGTGAAGCGGTTGACCTTCCACGGGGCTTCGTGGCCCGTGCGGAGCAGCTGCAGCGTGTAGGTTCCGGCGTCGGTGGGCACGGATGCCATGACGCCGTAGCCGTTGGTTTCATCGACGCTCAGCGTGGCCGGGCCGGTGACGCGGCTGGCAGGAATGTTGGCCGGGTCCACGGCCGAGTAGTCGGCGGTGGCCTGCGGGGTCAGCCAGCGGGCAAGATCGTTGGCCCACTGCTTTTCCTCCACGCCAGGGCGGGCAAAGCCGGCCATGGCCTGCTCCGCAACGTTGATGGCGGCGTCCTTGCTGGCCTCATCCCAGGTGATGCCGATCGTGGCCGGCACCGTGCCCCCTGGAGCCTGCGGGCCGCTGCTGACGCTCAACGAAATGGGCGCAGAGGGCGTGACTGCCGTGGTTTCAACCGGTGCAGGCGTCGTGTTCGCTGCCGGTGCGCACGCGGCGCAAAGCAAGGCCACGGCGATCAGGGCAAGGGGCTTTTTCATTACTTCTCCTCTTGGGTGGGCAGGTACAGGAACGCTGACGGGACATCGCTGCTGACAGTGCGGGTGTAGTAGTTGTGGTCATCCGGAGGCGGGTTGCCGTTGTACCCCTCTTCGACGTAGGTCCCGTCGTCCTTGACTTCCTTCACTACGGCGACGTGACCGAAAGTCGGGTCAGCGCCCCCGGCGCCGGGCGCGTACCAGACGACCGCCCCAACACGGGGGACGGAACCGGTGGGCCAGCCCTTGGCGTCCCAGCCGGCCTTCCACGTCAGAGCCGAACCAAGGCCCTGGCCGTCGGGGCGGAAGTTGCTGTTGAGGAACTTGAACGGCTCGCCCGTGGAGCCCATCTGCTGGTTCACCCGCCAGAGAGCGAAGTCCACGCATTCGCGGTAAAACATGCCCAGCGGCGACGCGGCGGCAGCTCCGGCCCCGACCTGCATCCAGGTAGGAGAGTCCTTCCACGGGTAGTCATCCCCGGCACGGGACTTTCCCGGAATGGCGCAGTCGCTGCCCTCCAGAGAGAACTTCCCGTCCGAGAGCGCCTGGACGAGCTTGACGGCCTCGGGCCAGTACTTCTCGTAGTGGTACGGGTCGGCGTTGCGCTGAACCTTGTTGCCGGCCAGCGTCGGCTCCAGCAGCTCCCAGCCCTCGACCTTCTGCAGGGCCTTGATGAAGTTCGTGGAGCTGATGGTCGGGTCCATGCGGTCGGCGTAAGAGCCCCACGCGCCGTTGTCGCGCTGCTGGAACAACCCACGGGAATCAGGACCCGGGCCGTCACCGTGGTCCAGGACCCGCAGCCCCGATTCCCCCAGCGCCACCATGACGCTGATCATCTGGCCCTTCACCGAAAGGTCCAGAGTCTTACCGGCACCCATGATTGCAGCGGCGTTCTTCAGCTGCTCCTCGGTGTAGCCCTCAACCCTTGTGTCGGCGTCGATGACGACAGTGACCGCCCGGCCGCAGGTTGCTGCAGCAGGCTTCGCTGGTGCGAGCAGCAGGAGCATGGAGAAGATCAGCCCGAAGAAGAGTGCGGGGACGGCAATAAGGGCCACAAGGCCAAGCGATTTGCGTTGCATCACGAGAGGCCCTTTCTGCGGCCCCTGGTTGGCCTCCTGGCGGCAAACCGCAGCTTGGTCATCGTGTGCTTTCCCCCAATTGGAAACGGTCTTCGCCCTGCAGGCGAACAACTTCTACCCCGAGCATAGCGGTTAATTTAATTAGCCGCTACGGTGTTGTCATGCGAGCACATAGGCAGGTGCGGCAAGATTGCAGGTATGCCGAGGTACGCCCACCCAAAGACAACAGCTCATTTGGAGCCGGTCATTAACGCGTTCGGGAACCTGACGCGGGTGGCCATCATTGGGTTTCTCGCGAAGAACGGTCCTGCGACCCGTGGCGAGGTGGCGGCAGGCCTCAACATCGGCGTAGCCACGGCGAGGCACAACCTGCAACTGCTCACCGACGAAGGCATCACGCGCCAGGATCCGCCGGCGACGGAGGAACGGAACGGCATGCGGGTTCAGTATCTGCTTGAGCCTGAAGAAGTCCTGCAGCGCTACAGGAGGCTCGGCCAAGCGCTGGGTGTGATCCCCCAAAACGGCTGAAGATCGTGTGCGGGCCACTTCACCGCTGCCACTAACGGGGCGGTGAGAGTCAAGACGGCGCGAAGAGGGGCTTCCGGCGGCCTGCGGGTAGCGGCGCATGCACCTGATTCTACTGAAATTATTTCAGTAGTGAATTTCTTTCAGTTGGGCGTGGTGCCTTG
Source organism: Pseudarthrobacter sp. NPDC058119 (assembly GCF_042884655.1). Classification (NCBI taxonomy): domain Bacteria; kingdom Bacillati; phylum Actinomycetota; class Actinomycetes; order Micrococcales; family Micrococcaceae; genus Pseudarthrobacter; species Pseudarthrobacter sp. NPDC058119. The sequence continues at coordinate 46,270 of NZ_JBHVTN010000009.1, read as the reverse complement.
ATGGCGGGACCGGCTCGGAAGATTTCGCAACGCTTCGGTTACTGCACGGACGGCGTCGATGTTTACTTCCCCAAGGACACGTGCAGCAAAATGTTCCACCTCGGAGATGCGCAACGCTTCGATCAGCCGTAGTTCCGCTTCCACTCGTTCGGGGACGGGGCCGCTGCGCTGCAGCAGGTAATCGGGGTCCACGTCGAAGAAGTACGCGAGAGCTTTCAGCAGCTCCGGGTCCCACCGATTGTCCGGAGAACCGGCCAGGAGGCGATGCCACCGGGTCTTCGTCAGATTGAAGCCCTGTTCGGCCAGGCCGGCGCGGATCTCTTCGTAAGTGAAGCTGGCAGCACCTTTGGCGTGCACGATGTCGAGAAGGAGTTGCAGCTTGGATGCCAAGACCTCCCGGTCTGTCCTGCTGTCAACGGGGTCGGTGCCCTCAGTCATTTTTCCTGCTCTCGGAGCTGCATGTATTCCGTTCGTTGTACCGGTGTCTGCTGTTCCAAAACTGGGGACGCTGAACGATTTAGAGAAAATACTATGTCAGTTCAGAATCAGCACGCAGGCTGATCCGAATACGATGAGACCGGTCACGAAACCGGTTATGACCTGCGATAACGTGTGATCCTTCAAATACACCCGTGACCAGCACACCAAGGGCGCGGCGATCACAAACGGGATTGACCAGACTCCGAAGAGCATTGCCGAGGAAACCGTAGCGCCACCAAGTGTCATGGCGTGCCCGGACACTTTCCAAAAAGGGCTGACAATGATGAGCGCCAGGATTCCACCGAGAATGCCGGCAATCAGCGCCCACACTGTTACCGGGGTGTCGATCAATGTCAGTATCCCGCAGCCAACAAGAGCCGATGCCAGCGTCCACAGCATCACCGGGCGGCGCTGTTTTTTGTCCCCCACATGGTGATCCGTGAGTTTCCCTCGGCGGGCAAGAATGACCACCACCAGCAAGGGCGCCAAGCAGATCGTCACGGCAGCCACGAGCCCAGGCAATAGCGCGGTCACGCCTCCCCCGTCCCGCATTGCAGCGAGAACGAGCAGCAGCGAAAGAACCAGAGGCGGCTGGGCCACCTCTGTTGAAATGCGAGCGATGCGCTCAACCGACGAAGGGGTAACGACCGCGAATTGGGTGTCTGTAGCCACCTAGATTTCCGCCCTTTTCCTAAGCTCCAGCCCGAGGGGCTCGAATGTGTTGGTCAACCGCCGCTGAGCCAGGACAAGCGCCCTCTCAGCTGGAGGGGAGTATGTTGCTTGCTTGCCTGCGGCGCGAAGGTCACCGATGGCAATAACCAAGGTGTAGAGCCGCTCGGTCGGGCGAGGGCCGAGGACGTCCGCCGCAAATGCCAAGCGCTCCCCCTGCGCCTTTTCAGTCCGCCTTAAAACAGGGAATTTGCAGTGGAGTACGAGAATCCAGAAGCGATCTACGAGAGCCATCCGGCGCCAGAGCCGCACTATTGGCGGTATACCGAGCCCCAGTGACGTGAGCAGTATTCCGCTGTAGAAGAGGGGCGTGAACAGCAGGTATGTCACACCAACCAGGGAACCGTGGAAGCCGGTAAAGCGGAGGCTCATGTAAATGATTTCGTCAATACAGCCCAGAACCATCAGGCCCATTCCTACACCTACGACAGTGGCGCTGGCGCGTACGGTTCGGCTGTCCCGTGGGCCGATGCTCATGCCCAAGACGGACAGGCCCAGGCCTCCCAGGATCGCCATGTAGACGGTCGCGTAGATATAGACCGCGGGCTGCTGAATGGTTTCGGGTATGAAGGCATCCGTGGTCGGGACGAAAGATTGAAGCGTGAATGGGATAGCTATGGCCAGCAGAAGCGCCGCGAGAAACAGTGGCTTGTGCGTCAGCCGGCGACTGGGCTCCGACTCGGTGGACACCGCCCTGAAGACACCTTCCCGAACCAGCCACACTGCAGTGGTAACGAGGAGGTTCCTCACTAGGTGAAGCCAGTTGGTCCCCCCAATGAGAGCGTCAAGGGTGCTCTCGGAGACGATTTGGCCGGTGCAGAAGAGACCCACGACGCCGACGCCGGTGGCGCCCAGGAACGCCGTGGAGGCGTTGTGGCGCGCGACGAGGTACAACCGGGCTGCGAAAACTACGGTCAGCAGCCAGAACGCAGCTTGAATCACAATCCAAAAATCCGTTCCGCATCGGAAACACAGGCGTCCTGACCTGTCACCAGACGCTGGGCCAGCGCATACGCGAGGTTTTCTGCCGCCAGCTCGGCCTCTTCCAAGGGGATGGCGGCTGGCCGGCACATCCAACTGATGCCGCGGCGCTTACCGACTCCGGAAAAGAAGCCGGCGGACTGTAGTCCGTCGGCTGGTTCCCCCTTGTGTCCCAGTAGGATGTGGCCGAACTCATGCAGAATGACGTGGCGGCACCAAAAGGCGTGACCGCGGCGGTATTGAATGAAACCACGGTCCGGCAAGTCGACCCAGCGACCGGTGACACCATCTGCCAGGACGTCATCCGCTACTTCGTCGAACTCCAGCGGCTTGCCGTAGGCCCGCTCTACTGCGCTGATTAGGTGAGGGAGGGTGGGCGAAGACGGCAGCTGCAAGGACTCGACCGTCCGCAGAGACAACTCCGTAGGTTCTAACAATTGGTTCCCCATCAGTTCCCACCCCAGTGAACATACCACTGAAAAAATTTCAGTGATGTGTAGTATTGGTTTAGCGCCTGACTCGACTAGTCAGGCAAGGGCAAACCATACCAAGGTGCCCTTAACTCTGCTTGTCACGCGGCGCGCCTCTGTCATTTCCCCACGTCAGATAGGTGAACGATGCGACACGCCGCACCCGTCGGCCTTTGGACCTCGCCAGGGCCATCGGTCTCGGCACGTCTAGCTGACAATAAGGGCGACACGCCGCAGACCCTCCCACTTAAACGAATCTGATTCATGTTGGGTATGAAAAGTATCTTCGGTCCTGGGGAGGGAAAATGGCACAGCGAAGCAAGGGTGAACGCCACGTGATCACAGCACGGCTGCCTATCTCCGATGCAGAGAAACTGGCGGCCGTTGTGGACGCCACCAAGGAAAGTCGGAGCGATCTAATCGCAAGGCTTGTCCACGCTCATCTCAAGACCGTAGATCTTGACCGCCTTCGGCACCAACAGGAGGCTTTGCCCATAGCTAAGGCCAGTTAACGAAGAAGGCCCGCTTGCGCGGGCCTTCAAAAAGTATTTGTTCAGATCCTCATCTTGGCGGATCGGCGATCTGAACTTTTCCCAACACCTACGAGTAGGTGTCGTTTTTCGTACCCTCCGGAGAGGAGTAACTGCTGTCTATGGTACAGCCCTACCCATGCGCGTCAACAACGGCGCGGCCCGATCACGTTGCCCAGCCGTCGCCGGTTGAGGCATGGGCGCTAGCGCCCCTGATCGCGGGGCAGCCCACTTACAGGGCTGGCCGGTGGATCGGTCCCCGGTTCCAGTACCCTCGGCCGGTGGCTCCTGCCGCCATCACGAAGTCGCTGCCCGAGCGTCCTGCAGCGGTCATGATTCACGGCGCGGACGGCTCTGTAGCCACGCTTTGCATCGACCTCGATACCTCGAAGGCACTGAAGAGCGTCGTGGACTCAGACGCCGCACGCCTCAGGAAGCTTCTGGCCGAAGCCAAGGTCGGGTTCGTTGAAGACTTCTCCCCCAGCGGCGGCAGGCACATCTACATTCCGCTGCAACAACGCCTGACCGCCGCCCAAGCCCGCGAGCTCATCGAAGCCCTCGGTCTTCTCGCCCCAAGCCTGGACCCGAGCCCCCACCAGAACATCACCGACGGATGCATCCGCGTCCCGGGCTCAAGGCACAAGACTGGCGGCCACCAAACCCTCATCACTCCCCTGGCCAACGCCTACGCCATCCTCCGCGTCCGCAACTCGCCCCGCGCCTTAGCAGCACTTCGCGCCGCCCTCGCCCCGGAACTGGCCCGCAACAAGGCCATCCGGGAACGCCAGGCCAAAGCAGCAATGACCGCACGGACTACTGCTGCACAGTTGCCTCTCGTGGGCCGCAGCGAGTCCCCCCTGCGCCGGATTGCACGCACAGGGCTCTACGACACTGCCAAATACGCCAGCCCCTCTGAGGCACGCCTGGGCGTACTGAACCACTTCGCTGCCTGCGGCTGGTCACTGCAAGACGTAAAAAACGAACTCAACGGCCAGTTCCCCGGCCTGGCAGCCCTCTACGGCACGCAAGCCAACCGAGCGCGGCTTCTCTCCTTCGAGTGGGCCAAAGCCCAGGCCTACACCAACGCCGGCAACACCCAAAAACACAAGTCCCGAGAACCCGGGAAAAACAATGCCCTTATTAACAACACAAGCCTCACTAAACCCACAGGGGGGGCAACCAACCGCAGCTCCGCCTCAATCCACCAGCTCATAAACGACCTGGAAAACATTTTGTTCGCGGTACTGGACCACCGCCTCGCGGCCAGAGGCCGCGAGGGACTTAGTCTCCGGCTTCTGATCCGCGGTCTGCTGGGGTACATGCGGGCGAAAGAAACAGATCTCCTCGATGTTGGTTGCCGGAGCCTCGCCGTAGCCCTAGGGAAACACCACGTCACCATCGCCAGGCTGCTGCCCGTCCTTGCCCAAGCGTCAGACGGGATCATCACGAAAGTCGTGGACGCCCGCCACAAGGCAGCAGACGCCTATCTCATTCAGTTGCCAGAGCACTACCAACAACTAGCGAGGGAGCTGACCTGGCGTAAAGGGCGCATTCACGCTGTGCGCCCCGTCTTCCGTCACTTGGGAGATGTGGCAGCTCTCGTATACGAAGCCATTGAACGAGCACGGTACTCCCCCACTACCGCCGATATCGTCCGCGCCACGAGCATCAGCCGCAACGCCGTATCAACCGCGCTGGCCGACATGGAGGCCCTCGGTATGATCCGCCGCGACGGCGGCCAGTGGAAGAGCACGGCAGTGGACCTCACCAATCTGGCGGCGCGACTGGGCGTTTTGGAGGACTACCAGAGCCACATCAGCCGCAACCGGTTCGACCGCGCGCTATGGCACGCATATCTCGACCGGTTCCGGGCTGCTGCCCTCGACGAAGGTGCACTGTACGACCAGGAACGCGACGAATACTGGCTGCCCCCTGATGACGCAGCGATCTGGCGGGTTGCTTAAGACGCTATTGACGTTATTGACAGTAAAGCCATCAAAACATGCTTTACTGTCACAGACAGTAAAGCATGCAAAGCAGGCAATGATTGCAAAAACAGTAAAGACACGATTGCCCGTAAAGACAGACAGCAATGACAGTAAAGCCATCAAAACGTGCTTTACTGTCTGTGACAGTAAAGCACGCAAAGCAGGCAATGATTGCAAAAACAGTAAAGACACGATTGCCCGTAAAGACAGCAATGACAGTAAAGACATTAAGGTAGGGGTATGGCGAAAAATCAGACAATGGAGCGAGTTGGCCTGGACAGGGTCTGCGCTTTCGTAAACGGCAAGGGCGGGGTGCTGAAGACCACCCTGACCGCCAATTTGGGCGGCCTCCTTGCCGTCTCCGGCTGGCGGGTCCTGCTCGTCGACTTCGACCCCCAAGGCAACCTTGGTCTCGACCTCGGCTACCGCCACGTCGAAGGACGAGACGACGAGGGCATAGGCATGGCGCAGAGCCTCATGTTCGGCGCTCCACTCAAGCCCCTAAAAGATGTCAGGAAGAACCTCGACGTAGTGCCTGGGGGAGCGCACCTGGATCAGGCGGCCGCAGGACTTGTCTCCCTAGCCGGCAAGGACGCACGCAAGGCGAAGCTGGCCTTGGCCGCTGCACTGTCTCCCATTGCCGAAGAATACGACATCATCTTCATTGACTGCCCGCCCGGCAATGAACCACTGCAGCTGGCAGCGTTGGGCGCCGCCTCAAGGATCATCGTCCCCACCAAGACAGACGCCGGAGGACGAGAGGGCCTGCTGGGCGTTGCCAAGCGACTTGACTCCGTCATTGACGTCAACCCCGGCCTCGATCTACTGGGCGTCATCATCGCCGCCACGTCATCATCCGCCAAGTCGGTCCAGCGCATTGTCAGAGAGGCCATCATCGACGCTTTCGGCACGGACGAAGTGCTCTTCAAAAACATGGTCCGCCATGCTGAATCACCCGCCCAGGCAGTCCGGGAACGCGGACTCCTGGTGCATGAACTGGAAGAACAGGTGAACTCGGGACCGAGATGGTTCGAAGTCCTGCGGGGAACCGCGAAAGCTGGCCCGAGCCAGCCAAGGTCGGCGGGGAACGTGGCAGAAGACCTTCACCGAGTCGCTCAGGAACTTGTTGTCCGCCTCGAAGCTGCCGAACAAAGGAACGCCTCATGAGCCAAAACCGTGAACCCATCAGCGGCCCACCAGTACGCCGGCCAGCTGCCGGCGTCCAAAGTCTACTCAGGGCAAATCGAGAACCGGTCGCGGAAACGCCGGCTGCTGAAGCGGCGTCGGCCCCAGTCACCCAAACAAAACAAGTCACGTTTTATATGAGGGCTGCGGACCTGCAACGCGCCAAAGCGGCCTACCAAGCGACAAGTAGCCAGGAAATGGACGCCTCCTGGTCTGCGTTTATCACCCACGCCGTCATGAACGAAGTTCTCCGCAGAGAACGCGTTCACAACAACGGGGAGCCCTTTCCTGGTGGCACCCGGAACCTGACTCCAGGCAGGAAGCTCACTCCGTAGTTTGATTTGCTGTCATTACTGGCAATGACAGCGATGACAGCAATGACAGTAGTGCGCAGGCTTCAGACGCCGCATCACGCTTAACAACCGACTAGCGTGGCTTACTGAAATAATTTCAGTACTAGGCGGGGGCTATGGCACGGCACAAAAAACAAATTGACGGCCAGATGAGTTTTGAAGCTCTCTGGGCCGCACCGGAGGAGGACCGAAATGAACAAGTACGGCAGGCAGGCTCAGGAGGCCTGGAAGGCAGCCAGTCCGACGCGCTACAGCCAAATTCAGAACCCGGAAGAGTTCTTCACCAGTCTGGGGGAGCAGGCCCAGGAGCAAGTGGACGAACTGCTGCCCAAGCTCGCGGGACCCGACCCGAAGGACGAGACGTACTTCGAGAAGGTGGGCCGGCTGAACGCCGCGAAGAGCCAAGCCGAGGAGATCGTTCGCTACGACCTGCTCTCTCCACCGGAGACGGAGGACGAGGAGGACGAGAAGGTGAACCCGAGCATCCGGGAGTACCTGGACTCCATGGCGGAAATCGACAAGTTGCGCCAGCAGCTCTAACAGACAACGAGGCGGGCAGGTTCCGTCCATCTTCCCAGGAAGATCTGGCTCCGTCCGGGGCGCGCAGCCGCATCAGGGCGAACCTTGAGGCCCTCCAGGTGCTGCAGACGCTGCAGACCGAGGGCCGGCAGGCCACAGACGCCGAGAAAGCGGCGCTGGCCCGGTGGGGGAGCTGGGGAGCGCAGGGCGTCTTTCAGATTTTCGATGAGAACCGCGAGGAGTACATCGGGGACCGGGAGCATTTGCGCAGCCTCCTGTCCGAAGCCCAGTACGATGCTGCGCGGCGGACCACGATCAATGCCCACTACACCGACGCCGCCTACGTCCAGGCCATGTGGTCCGCCGTTCAGCAACTCGGGTTCAATGGCGGGACCGTCTTGGAGCCGGGGTCCGGCGTGGGAACCTTCATCGGCTTCGCCCCGGACACGGCCCAGATGACCGGTGTGGAGCTGGATCCGACCACAGCGGCCATCTCACAAGCCCTCTATCCCGAAGCCACTGTCCGCGCCGAGTCTTTCGCCGACACCAAACTGCCTGCCGGGCACTTCGACCTCACCATCGGCAACGTGCCCTTCGACAAAGCCGTGCTGCACGATCCCCGTCACAACGCCGGCGGGCACTCGATGCACAACCACTTCATCCTCAAGAGCCTCGAACTGACCCGCCCGGGCGGAATGGTGGCCGTCCTTACATCCAGCTTCACACTGGACGCGACGAACCCATCAGCACGCCGCGAGATGAACCAACTGGCTGACCTCGTGGGAGCCGTTCGGCTGCCCACCGGCTCACACCGCAAAGCAGCGGGCACCGACGCCATGACGGATCTGCTTATCTTCCGCCGCAGGGAACCCGGCCAGGAACCGGCCTCTACCCTCTGGGAAACCGTCACCGCCCGCCAAATCGACGGGACGATCACCCGCCTCAACTCTTACTTCGATGAGTACCCCGAACGGCTCCTTGGTCAGCTGCACGTCGGCAATGGCATGTACGGCGCCGAGACCCTGCAGCTGACTACCGACGACCTTTCGGCAGTGCCGGCCCGGCTGGAAGCGGCGCTTGCCGACCTCGTGGCTGAAGCCAAAACCTCGGGCATGGTCATGACCGAACGAACGGCCGAACAGGAAAGCCAGCGGGCCGCATACGTCCCGGCAGCAAGCCACGAGTGGGAGGGCCATCTCAGCGCTACCGACAACGGCTTCACGATCGTTGAAAACGGCTCCCACGCCGATCTCGCCGTGCCCAAGACCCAGGCCACCGAACTTCGCGCCCTCCTGGGGCTGCGTGACGCAGCGCGGCAGCTGCTTAGCGCAGAAGCCGCCAACCAGGACGACACTGCGGAAATCGATGCTTTGCGCGAGGACCTGAAGACGGCCTACGGCCGATACGTGGACACCTACGGGCCAATCAACCGCTATACCCTTCGGGACACCGGCCGTGTGGACGAAGAGACGCAGGAGCCCATCCAGGCCCGCATCACGCCTAGGGCAGTGTCTATTGTCTCTCGGGACCCGTTCGGGCCCTTGGTGATGGCACTGGAGAACTTTGATGAAGCCACCCAGACAGCCTCTCCGGCTGCCCTGCTCTCCAGCCGTCAGGTTCAGCTGCGCCGACCGGTCCTTGGCGTGGATACTGCTGTAGAAGCCCTTACCGTAACGCTCGACACTGTGGGCGAGGTTGACCTGGATTACGCGTCGTCCCTGCTGGGTCTCAGCCGTGAAGAGACACGGGCAGCGATGGGGGAGAGTATCTACCAGGTCCCCGGCGCCGGTGAGGTTTATCAGACCCGGGCGGAATACCTGTCAGGGAACGTCCGCGAAAAACTCGAAGTTGCCCAAGCGGCTGCACTCTCGGATAACAGGTTCGCCGTTAACGTCCGGGCCCTCTGCGAGGTCATGCCCCAGCCGCTGGGCATGGACGAGGTGGAGGCCCGTCTGGGCGCGGTCTGGATCGACGCCGGGACTCACCAGGAGTTTGTCCGTGAAATTCTCGGCGACCCTTACGCCACCGTCTCCAACGCCGCAGGCTCCATGTGGGACGTCAAAGCCAACCGCCACACACTCGCCGCGACCAGCACCTGGGGCACCCAGCGGATGCCCGCATCCGACATCCTCAAACAGGTCTTGGAACAGCGGCCGGTCCGGGTCACAGACGAAGGGGAGAATAACCGCCGTGTCCTTAACCCGACCGAAACGGCAGCCGCCCAGGAGAAGGCCCAGCTGCTGCAGGAGCGTTTCAGCGAATGGGTATGGGAGGAACCGGAACGTGCTACCCGCCTTATCGACGAATACAACAGCCGTTTCAACTCCATCGTGCTGCGCGACTACAGCACTGAGGGAGAACGGCTAACCCTGCCAGGCAAGGCCAAGGACTGGAACCCGCGGCCGCATCAATACGCAGCCGTGGCCCGCATGCTCTCCGAACCTGCTGTCGGCCTGTTCCACCAAGTCGGCGCCGGCAAGACCGGAGAAATGGTCATAGGCGTGATGGAGCTGCGCCGCCTGGGCATGGTCAACAAACCCGCCGTCGTGGTCCCAAACCACATGCTGGAACAGTTCGCCCGCGAATGGCTCCAGATATACCCCCAGGCCCGTATCCTTGCCGCATCATCAGCCGACCTCGCCGGAGACAAGCGCCGCCAATTCGTGGCCCGCGCAGCCGCCAACGAATGGGACGCCGTAGTGATGACCCGCACCGCCTTCCAGCGCGTAAGCCTCAGCCCTGAAGCCGAAGCCGCCTACATCAGCTCTGAAGTCGCTCAGATACGGGCCGAGCTTGAAGCTGTGAGGAACAGCGAACAGGACAACGGACGCGGCAATTCCAGCATCGTCAAACGGCTGGAAAAAGCGGTCCTTGCCCAGGAAGAAATCCTAAAAGCAAAACTCGATGCCCCCGCCGATCCAGGGATCAGCTTCGAAGAGACCGGCATCGACTACCTCGTCGTGGACGAGCTGCACGACTACAAGAACCTCCGGACCCCAAGCAACATCCCCGGTGCCGCCATCCAAGGCTCAACACGCGCATCCGACCTTCACATGAAGGTCGAGTTCCTGCGTCAGCGTGAAGGCCGACGGGTCATCACCGGGGCGACGGCAACGCCGATTGCCAACTCCGTCACGGAAATGTACGTAATGCAGCGCTACCTGCGTCCGGACCTGCTGAAGGCAGCCGGAATCCAGGACTTCAACACCTGGGCGGCCACCTTCGGCCAGGTTGTTGAGGAAATGGAACTCTCCGTGGCCGGAGGTGACCGGTTCAAACTCAAGAGCCGATTCGCCAAGTTCCAGAACGTGCCCGAGCTGCTGAAAATGTTCCACACCTTCGCAGACGTTAAGACCGCCGAAGACCTGAAGCTCCCCGTCCCGAAGATCGCCCCAAGGGAAGACGGGCTGCGCCAACCCAACATGCTGGCCGTGGAACCCAGCCCTGAGCTGCGCGACTACATCCAGGACATCGGCAAACGTGTGGACGCCATCCAGCAACGCCTCGTGGACTCCGAGGAAGACAACATGCTCAAAGTTTCCTCAGACGGCCGCAAAGCCGCCCTGGACATGAGGCTCGTGGACCCCACGCTGTTCCAGCATGGGCCAACTAAGATCAGCGCCACCGCTGACCTGCTGGCCAGCGTCTACGAAGAGCACAAGGACCGTATTTACATCGACTCGAAAACCCGTGAACCCGACCCAGTTCCCGGGGCCCTGCAACTGGTCTTTTGTGACTTCGGCACACCATCTGACCGGTGGAACGTCTACGGGGAACTCAAAGACCAGCTCCGCCGCCGGGGCGTACCCGAACACATGGTGCGGTTCGTCCACGAAGCCAAGAACGACACCGAAAAGGGGAGGCTCTTCGCGGCCGCGCGATCCGGCCAGATCGCGGTCCTGATTGGTTCGACCTCGAAAATGGGCGTCGGAACCAACATCCAAAAACGTGCCGTGCACCTGGTGGACATGGATGCCCCCTGGCGTCCCTCCGACGTCGAACAACGCCACGGGCGCATCGTGCGTCAGGGCAACCTTAATCCCGAGGTCCGCATCTCCCAGGTCGTGACCAAGGAATCTTTCGACTCCTTTATGTGGCAAGGGCTGGAACGGAAGTCCCGGTTCATTAACCAGATCATGCGCGGGCGACTCGACGTCCGGGAAATCGAAGATATCGGGGACAACACCTTGAACTTCGCCCAGGCCAAGGCCATCACAAGCGGCAACCCCCTGGTACTGGAAAAAGCCGTAGCGGACCAGGAATTGGCCCGCCTCAGCCGCCTCGATCGGGCGTACAACCGCAACATGGTCGCTGTAGCCCACACCAAGCGCGGCGAACAATCCGCGGCTGACGCAGCGACCGCCGACTTGCCCCTGATCCAAGCAGCGGCAGCGCGAGCCATTGACACCACCGCCGATGCTTTCAAGGCCACCATCGACGGGAAGGCCATCGACAATCGCGGAGACGCGGCCGAAGCGATCCGGGCCTGGGCAGGCAAACACGGCCACCGCCTCATGAACCTCTACGGATACGACGAACTCGGGACCATCGCCACCCTTGGTGGCCACGAACTCCGCGCCAAGCTCGTGCCGGCCCGAGACCTCGACCACGCCACCGTGGAAGTGCGCATCGAAGGAGTACCCAGGGCAACAACCCAAATCGCCCGCAGAAGCCTGCTGTCCGCTGACATCGGCACCATCCGGCAACTCGAAAACCGAGTCGCCTCTCTGCCACGGCTCGCCGATGACGTCGAAACACGGCGCCAGGAAGCACTCTCGCGGGTCGAACAGGCAGACAAAGCACTGGCGGAGCCGTTCAAGCACGCAGAAGCGCTCAAAGCCGCACAGGCCAACTCAGCCAGCATCGACCAACTCATGGCCGACGCAGCAAAACCTGAGCAACCAGCCCAGGAGGAACCAGCAACGGAGGTAGACCCACGACTGGAGAAGATGCAGCGACTGATGAACGCATCATTTCCCCAGCAGTCCACCCCTACGGCCGCTGCAGGCACCGCCACAGCCACCCAGCAGTGCTCAGCAGAACATCGCCGCCAGCAAGACTCCGACTACGGGCGCTAACACATCATCCCGAACCTAAATGCAGTCTGCGTGGCAATCTTGGGTTGTTCTTGAGGGGTCTTTTTGGTTGCATTCCGGTCGAAGCTCTGTATCATGAGGTCATGTATAGGAACCGAAGGGCGCCTCAGCAACACCGGAAATGACCACCCACAAGGTGGTGATGCCTCTCTTCACACCCTAAAACGACAAAACGAAAACGACTAATACTTTGTGCACCCCTTTTACCGGTAGGTGCGCACGCAAAGGACTGGTATCCATGGCATCCTCAACTATTAGCGTCGACCTGCACGCTGAGACCACGCGGATGGATATTCATGAAACCGTTCGGCAGCTGACAAGCCACCTCGGACCCACCTTGGTCGCCCTGCTAGCTAATGTGAGCGATCGGAAGCTTCCGCATAAGTGGTCAACTGCCGATGGCCCCGAACCCCGAGACGAGTCCAAACAGAGATTGATGCTGGCACACCGCATCTGGAGAGAGCTCAGCCAAAGGGAAAACGACTACACCGCCAGAAACTGGTTCATTGGGGCTAACCCGCGCTTGGGTGAAATATCTCCGGCGGAAGCTCTTCGGGAAGGTCGACTAGCCGAAGTTAAAGCAGCAGCTGATGCCTTCCTAGAGGGTACCGACGACTAGCTCTCGCCGCCAGGGATGGGCAACGCTAAGGATGAGGCGCTGCCCATCCCTGTCGTTGCCAGCGAGAAGTACCCAGACTTTCATGCTGGCCCCTACAATTACTGTCACGAGTGGGGACGGTTGAAAGTGGGGCAAGCAGTGACATTGCAGGTTAGCGCTGATGCTGCTGATACAAGAATTTGCGGTGTCACCGGGTTGTCGCTTGTTCGCGCCGCCGGGCGTTCCGGTAGACGTATCCAGAAGGTTTCCTACGGAGCCATGTCTCCGCTCCAGCGACCAGTAGGCGAGGACCCCAGTCACTGGGGTCGATATGACGTTGCTGGACACAGCACCATATATATTGCCTCGACGGCAGAGGGCGCTTACGCCGAATCGCTGGCCAACCAGAGGATATCGAATCGCCTAAAAACGATTCGGTTGAGCGACGTTTTTGATGATTCCGAATCCAGGGACTCCCCTGACACCGTATTGGCCGCCGTGAAAAAGGAATGGGACCAACTCTTTGGTGGGATGACGCCCGGGAAAGTCGTTCTGGGTTGGCGGGATGCGCGTCTTGAGTACCCCATGACTCTTCCAAAAGAGGGCTGGCTCGTCGATATTGAAGCATCTTCAAGCATTGCGGTTATCAACGCCAGCATGCGCTCCGAGCTAGGTGATCTTGGCATCGACTACCTGACCGTTGGGGACCTGCGAGGTGACCAAAGGGCAGTGACAACAGCGGTTGCTGGGTGGATTCATTCCCAGGTTCTAGAAGACGGAAGCCTGCCCCACGGCATTGTCTATGGATCGAAACACGGGACAGACTACGTGTGTTGGGCTATCTGGCTCCGGAAGGTAGACGACGGAAAAGACCCGCAGGCCGAGCCAACCAAGGCGGGGGCAGGTATTGAGATAAGACTTCCTCATCACAATCGCCCCCTCGCCAAGGTGGCGCAACATTTCGGTCTCAAGATCTACTGATTGGACACCGATGCGGTCGAGTATCGGGGGCGTGGCCAGGCGGAGAAGTGGACTTCGCCTTTGTGAACGTCTCAATCCACCCTTTGTGGCATTAGGAGCTCCTGTTAGCTCATACGCAGATAGCGGTAAACGGTGGCCCGACTGGCGCCAATGATCTTCCCTATGTCCGCAGGCGTTAGCCCTTGTGCTTTCAGGTCGCGTGCACGCTTTACCTTCGCATGCGCGGCGGTGACTTCCCGTCGCCCCGCCTTTCGCCCGTGTTCGGCGGCGGCAGCCATGCCAGCCCTTGTCCGCTCGACCAGCTGATCGCGTTCGAGCTGGGCAAACGCGGACATGACGGTGAGCATGGCGCGGCCCATCGATCCGGTTGTACTGATGCCTTCCGTGACGCTACGGAAGTGCACGCCCCGGCGCTCCAGATTGTCGATGAGGGCCAGCAGGTTGCGAGTATTGCGTCCGAGGCGGTCCAGCTTCCAGACCACCACCTCGTCACCGGCCCGCAGGTGTTCGAGCATCTTGTCAAGCTCTGGCCGGCTGGCCGTTGATCCGCTGACTCCATGGTCGGTGAAGATCGGGTCGCAGCCGGCGGCCCTCAAGGCCGAATGTTGCAGGTCCGCGTTCTGGTCGGCGGTGCTGACTCTGGCGTATCCAATACTCCCCAAGCCGACTCCTTGCTAGCTCATCAAACGCCTCATTTTCTTTTGTTGAGAATAGTCCGGGTGAGACACATTGTTGAGACGACTTACCGCTCTCTGATCCGCTAGAAGACAGGGCTTGGAAAAATTTTGACGAGGGACTCCTCCGAATCTTGATAAAGGATCGTTTGTTGAGATTGGCCCATCGCGTTTCGCGCTAAATGTCTCCCTGGTGCCGCAAATTGATTGGCTGCAGTCTGGCCAGTACCTAGGCGTGCTACTGACAGAATCTGCCGAGATATGGCAGGATCAAAGCCTTAGGGCACACCAACCTAGGGCCCGTAAAAAAATACTTATCGGTGGCCTTCCTAGGGGGCTGAGCAGCGTGGTAGGCCCGCGACCTGAATTGCTCAAGGTGACTACTGAAGGGGCCCTTCCGAAGTGAGATCGGAGCCCGAGGCCACCCTTCAGCAAACTTCTTGCTCCACGGCGGCACTAGGCAAACACCTACTCCCTGCTGCAATAGGAGCTCCTATGACCCCCGATCTTCTGTCCCTTTCCCTTAGCCTTTCCATCATTGGATGTTCGAGGCTATTACCGCCCTTCGTTCTCTGCCTGGCCGTGCTAGCCAGAACGGGGAAAACAAAGGGGTTTCGGGACGTGGCAGCGGTCTTCGGACCAGTCTCGGCCCGCCGCCATGGGACGGGAATCCAGCGCTAGCTGTAATTCCCACGGAGGTTGTGAACGCGGCTGATGGGGGTTTTGCCTCCGATGCCGGTATGGGTTCTGTGGTGATTGTAAGCGTGCAGCCAGTCGGGGTAGCAAGCGGCGCGTTCGGCCTCTGATATGTAGGGTCTGGCGTAGGCCCATTCGGTGGCAAGGGTCCGGTTGAAGCGTTCTACCTTGCCGTTGGTCTGTGGCCGGTAAGGGCGGGTCCGCCGGTGCTTGACCTGTGGGCCCAGGGCGGCTGCGAAGGCTTTGGAGCGGTAGCAGGCTCCGTTGTCGGTGAGGACGGCTTTGATGGTGATGCCGTGGGCCGCGAAGAACGCTGCGGAGCGGAGCCAGAAGGCGGCAGCGGTTTCCTTTTTCTCGTTGTCGAGGATCTCTGAATAGGCAAGTCGTGAGTGATCATCAACCGCATGGTGCAGGTAGGCGTACCCGACGCCGGCGTGGCGGTTGCGCTTACCTCTGGCCCGTCCAAGGGTGCGGTGCCCGCCGCCGGTCGGTATGCGGCCGAGCTTCTTGATGTCGACGTGGACCAGGTCCCCGGGTTTGTCGTGTTCATAGCGCTGCGGTGCGAGCTTTCGGACGGGCAGGCCGGTTCCCTGGTCCAGGCAGGCCAGCCGCGGCATCCGGTACCTGACCAGGACCTTGCCGACGGTTGAGCGGGCCAGGTGAAGGTGGGCCGCGATCCGATGGGGACCCCATCGCCGATTGAAACGCAGCGCCAGAATCCGCCGCTCCGTGCGTGCGGGAGTCCGGCGGGGACTGCGCCGTGGTCGGGACGATACGTCAACCATTCCGTCCTCACCCAGGGCCCGGTACCGGTCCACCCATTTCTTGGCCGTCGCTGGCGAGCACTGGAACCGGTCGGCTGCCCGGCGGAGCGTCCATCCCTGCTCGATGACCAAACAGGCCAGCCTTCCCCTGGCTTTGGGTGTGAGGTCGGCGTTGGCATGGGTAACGTAGGACACGAGGGCCTCCTGGGCATCGAGATGAGTGTGGTAACCCAAATCGATACCGGAGGCCCTCGCCCTTTACATCACGCCACGCTGTTCACAACGTCCGTGGGAATTACAGCTAGCGATCCATTCTCTGACGTGTCTCGGAACTAATCCATCGTGCTCCAATTAGCGCGGAGTATGCGCCTCTGGCGTCATTTGACCGGACCCTGCAGAAACCATCCACACGCGTACTCGCTACGGCCGCCAGACGACGAAGTCGCGGCCGTCGCAGTCGTTGCAGTCGCATCTGGGCCAGCCTAACTTCTCGTCCCAGAAAAGCGCCGACGACGCAGTGGGACCGGCATAGATCTCCCAGTTGCGGTGGTCGTCTACGAGCTCCTCAACGACCATCCGGCCGACGTGAGCTCCGCTGCGCTGCAGGTCTGCACGGACCTCGATCGTGTCGAGCAAGAGGGCTCGGGGTGCCCGTCTATGAGTGTGACTCGAGTACGTGGGGGTGAGCAGCATGCGCGCCACCTCGTCGTCTCCGTCGAGCAAGTACGACCGCCACTGGTGATCGGTACGTCCCCCCGAACGCTCTAACCACATGGAGGGAGTGAAGCCGATACCATCGTCGTAGTTGGGCTGCCACCGTCCGTTGACGAGTGTCGTTTCCACCGGCACCCACCTAAGCTTGCTCATGCGTCGAGTCTCGCACACCGATTGTTTCCACTGGTCCGAGACCTACAAATGGACTCGGTCGCAACATGGCCGGGTTCAGAAATGGTCCTGATTAACATCCCACCTCAGCCCGAGGAACTGGCTGTCCTCCACCTGAGTTCCTCTCAGCGCCCGCCAGAGTGATTGTGTGCTGACTAGACCCCGCGGCCCAGGTCGGCTCGGCGGCCGGCCCCGCTCGATGACGCCAGGGAAAACTGGAGACGGCCCGGCAGTTGCGCAGCGAAGGAAAGACTTTGAAGGAAACGGCTGAGAAACTTAGTGTCAGCGTTTCATCCTTGACGCGCGCTCTGGCCCGTCGGGATAGCTAGGCACTGGTGCCTCCGCCAAGAGGTCTACGCTTACTGCGTGCGAAAAGACATGGGGAAGAGATTACGGGATGGAATCACTGCGCGGCTTGAGTACGACTTCGCCTGCGAACGCGGACATTCGTTCGGGGAGTATCACCTCCATGGGGTAATCAACGAGATCATCTCCGCGATTATCGACCCTGGACTCTTCAAGTTGCACGGAGGACACCCTCACCCTGCGATCAATTACTCGAATACTCCCGACAGACCAAAGCGAATGGGACGGCCTCGCGAGGTCGATTTCTATGTGGAACATCGCGACACTGACAAGGCCAGAACTTGCATCGAAGCAAAATGGGCAGGATCGAGCCATTGCACATGGGACAGAGTTCTTCTAGACCTCTATCGACTCACGTTGGTGAAGGAGCATTCTCCTGAAGCAGAATGCCTGTTCGTGTTGGCTGGTTTCACTAGAGATGTGGACGCCTTGTTGGAAAGCATGCCCGTCGTATGGCAGGGCGGCAGCTCCTCACACAGGATGCGGGCCCTTCAGCGACCAAGAAACAAGGGAGTGGCGACCTCGCGATACTACAGACCCAGGGATTGGACTGTTCCAGACCTCATCCGAACAGCATTACCGCGAGTTCCTCTTGCAATCCGTAGCAAGTTGGCCCATCACACGGATGTAAAAGACTCAAGGTGGAAGACAGTTGTTTGGCGCATTGACGGATCCGCAGCAAGCTAGCGACTAAATCAATCACAAGCTTGCATCCGGGCATGGTTGTCAGTTTCGCCCTCCCTACCAGGTTCAGGGCGCTTGCACTGTCGGGGAACCCCTCTGAAAGACGCTGGGAAGGCTGAGCGAATACCTCTGTGATCGCACTATTAGCTCATCCCCTATCAGGCTGGCTCACGCAAGCTGGCCCAAGAGGAAGCCCTGTGCAGCGTCAAGCACTAACTTCAGCTTCGTCCATTTGATCCCGCGCTATTTTTCACGGAGAGTCGATCCTCATCCTCACCGGCGCTCTCCCTTGATGGTTTGTGGCCTGCACGTCATCCTTGTTTATGACTAAGTTCATAATTCGCCGCTTCATGGACGGCTTGGGATCACTGCATAAATTAGTTGCCAAGTGCTGGACTTGGTTTACAAACCTTTCCTTTTGGCCCAAGCTCGCCGCCGTCCTGGCTTCCCTAGTAGCTATAACGGTCGCGATCACGGGTGTGATCGTGGCAAGCTCCACTATCAAAGCAAATGAATCAACCATTCAAAAAAACGAGGCGGACACCAAGAAAGCCGCAGCTGAGGCCGCGCAGGCTGCTTCTGCATCGGCCAGTGCTTCTCTTGCTGCACTGCCGTCCGAAAAGGCGAAGAACATCGACGGGTCCAGCCCAGATGCCCTCTGCAAGAATGACTTTTTGGAGTGGGCGACGTTCAATTTCGTTCAACCGAACTCTGAAAAACCTGCAACTACTATGAGAGTTCTAGGCTCAGAACTTTGCACCAGCGCTTGGGTACACGTGTTCAACACTCTGGAAGGAACGCGCGTGGAAAAGACTATTGAGCGTATCGACGCCCCCGACCTTAAAGGGCACCAAGAGTCGACACCCAACGATATATCCACAAACCTTACGAATGAGTTGAACAAAAACTCATTCTCGATGCAGGTCTTTGCTCCAGGCTGCGTGTGGGTAAGTTTTGTACTTACCCGCGTCGATTCTGGCGAAGTACTCTGGGAGGTCCCACGCCAACAGGTGTGCAAACCCTAGAGCCACCAAGCCGTCCACAGCCGCTTGGGCTGTGCACGGCTTCCTTACATCTTGGGTTGATTAGCGCCAGTAGTGGTCGGCCTGCTGTCATCTCTGTCTTTGGCCGCTGCTGAATTTCCGTGGCGGTGGCCGTAGCGGTTGGGGTGTTGCGGGAATGAGGCGTTCATCAGGCGTTGCATCCTTTTCATTCGAGGAGGGTCGATGTCGGCGGGCAGTCCAGGCTGTGCTCGTTCCTCGGGTTCTGCTGCATCCACCACGAGTTGGTCGTGTGGGCTGAGTTGGCCTGCCCGGATAAGCCACTTAAGAGGCCTTAAGCCTCCACGGAAGACGTATTCTGCCTCATCTGCAGTAAACAGTTCCCTGCTAAGTGGAGAAAACACGACTGCCGCCTCTGCATCGTCCAGTGAGAGACCGGCTTATTAGCAAGGCGAATAAGTAGGGTTGCGGGCATGCGTGGCCGCCGGGTGGCCGCTGAGTTCGGTATTGGACTCAGTTCGCTTCGAAGTAGGCCACCAGGGGTGCGGCCGCCAGCGCGCTGGTGGCCCCTTCGTCTGTGAGAATGTCGCTGACTGCAGCTGCTAGGACAATCGCGGCGTATCTGTGCGCTTCCAAATTCGGGTCAGTGTGTGAAGGCTCGCCCAGGCCCATCGTGCCTTCAACGTTGATCGGTGCGTAGCGGCCAGCTAGGAACCCCGTGGCGTGAGTCCAAGTCGAGTCTTCCCGCCACAGGTGGTACACCGTCCAGAGATTCATACCTGTGCTTTTGACGGCTCCTGTCAGGGATTGTGCCCCTGTATTGATCAGCTTGTCCTCGGAGACGTTCAGGATGAAGGCCTCCATGTCGGCGACGTCAATATTTGATGGGAGGCCGTTTTCCCGCAAGTATTTGTCGGTCTTGGTTTCGTTCATGCGCTCGAGGTCGAGCATCGTGTCAGTGGCCATCGCGCGATCTGACGATGGCATGTCTCTGAGCCAGAGCATCCGGATGGTCAATTCCCAGAATGCTCGCCGGTTTGGAGCAGCCGCTTGCCCCAATCCGGAGGCTGTGAGCATGGCAATTATCCGGCTCTGTTCAAAAGCTGCACGCAGCCAGCCGACAGCGAACTGACTGACTCGGGTTGCAGGTACCCCAGTTAGATTGACCGCGAGAATCGCGTTTGCGGCGCGAAGGGTGTGATCGGCGCTGGCTAGGTACTCAGGACGCTCACGCTCGGATTGTTCCTTCTTCTCCCCGCTGCCGTTCATGGCATCACTATATCCACGGTCTATGCCCGGTGAGGGATCCCCTTGCGGGCTGCACCGGTCGCCATAGCGCCGTGAGCGAGGCGCCATTTACCGCTGCAAGTCACAAGATTTGAAGGACTTGGCGTGCGGGGATCCAAAATAGTCGTTATTGACCCAGACGACTTTTGAAACTGACACTTACCGTAAGCGTCCGCTAAGAGATCCCGGATAACCTTCATAGTCATGAGGACCAGCAGAGCTTGGCGAGACTACCAAGAAGAGGCCGCCAACTTCTTCAGAGAGCTAGGCCTGGAGGCTGAAACCGATGCGAGGGTTGAAGGAGTCCGCACTGCTCACGATGTTGATGTACTCGTAACTTTTAATCATGCGGGCCTGCGTCTGAAGTGGCTTGTTGAGTGCAAACATTGGAAGAGGCGTGTAAACAAACTCCACGTACTAGGCCTTAGGGAAATAGTGTCCGATGTTGGAGCGGATCGCGGGATCCTCCTGGCTGAGAAAGGGTTCCAGCGAGGAGCTTCCGAAGCCGCGGCGAAGAGTAATGTCTCACTCACGAGCCTGGCCGGTCTTCGCCAGACGGCATCAGATGCTCTGAACCAACAAAGGTTGAATGCCTTCCCGCTCCGGCTTGCCGAGGCACACATCTCTTATTGGTCCATTTCCAAGACCGATCGAATCGATCTAGGCATCCGTCACGACGCGGGGGACGTCGGTTTCCACGGGGGAATCCTTCTCACAGTCGCCCAAGACGTTCTCCTCAGCGCCCTTGCAGGTAAGTTCCCGCCGTACGGCAATTTTGCCTACGCTCTCGGAGCTGACCAAATAAGCAATCTGGAAGAGGCACTGAACTGGATGGAGAGCCGACTATCCGAGCTAGAGAAGAAGCTAGGGACGCCTGAGGCTGGGGCTGCTGCCGCCCGAAGACGAGGGGACTGAGTGTGCCGCATGGACCACGTCCGGCACCGACCCCAGCGTGACCTGCTGCATTGTCGCCTGATGTCTTGATACCAGGCGATGTCCTGGTTCAAAGGAAGTGGGACGGGAGGGCAGAGCGTTTAGAGCACCGTCACCGTGTAGTTCTGCCGGCGGGTCTTACGGGGATCTCGAGTTTACGAACTGCGAGCACTTCAAAGGTATGAGATCCGGGGGCGCTGAGGCCCGGCGGAGGACCGGCTAACGGGCGCTGGCCGGGCGGCGACAGCGTCGTTGTCGCGGTATCCGCCACCTCAAGACCTTCGAGCATGACAAACTCAACTGAAAGAGGAATCAACGCAAGGGGTACGGAGCGTGGCGCTCAAGAAGTCGGATCTTTACAGCTCGCTTTGGAAGAGCTGTGATGAACTGCGCGGTGGCATGGATGCCAGCCAGTACAAGGATTACATCCTCACAATGTTGTTCGTGAAGTACGTGTCGGATAAGTCTAAAACCGACCCGAACTCCCTGATCGAGGTACCAGTCGGCGGCTCTTTCGACGACATGATCGCAGCCAAGGGTGACAAGGAGATCGGCGACCGGATCAACAAGACTATCGCCAAGCTCGCCGAGGCCAACAGCCTCCAGAAAGTCATTGACGTGGCGGACTTCAATGACGAGGAAAAGCTTGGCAAGGGTAAGGAGATGCAGGACCGGCTCTCGAAGTTGGTAACCATCTTCCAGGATCTGGACTTCCGCGGCTCCCGCGCTGAGGGCGACGACCTGCTGGGAGATGCTTATGAATACCTCATGCGGCACTTTGCGACGGAATCAGGAAAGTCTAAGGGGCAGTTCTACACGCCCGCCGAGGTATCGCGAATTCTCGCCAAGATCCTCGGCATCAATGCGGATACGCAGTACTCGGAGACAGCGTATGACCCAACCTGCGGCTCCGGATCCCTTTTGCTTAAAGTAGCCGACGAGGCGCCCCACGGCCTGACCCTTTACGGTCAGGAAAAGGACAACGCCACTTGGGCGCTGTCCAAGATGAACATGATCCTGCATGGCAACGAAATCGCTGATATCCGAAAGGGCGACACGATTACCAACCCTCAGTTCACCGAGGGCGACCAGCTCAAACCGTTCGACTTTGTAGTCGCCAATCCACCCTTTTCAGTCAAATCCTGGAGCAACGGCCTCGAAAACGAGTTTGGACGTTTCGAATATGGTATGCCACCAGAAAAGAACGGCGACTACGCCTTCCTGCTGCACGTCCTAAAGTCCATGAAAAGCACCGGCAAGGCCGCTGTCATCCTGCCTCATGGCGTCCTTTTCCGCGGTAACGCCGAAGCTGTTATCCGCAAGCGGATGCTTCAACAAGGATTCATTAAAGGCATCATAGGGCTTCCAGCGAACCTCTTCTATGGGACGAGCATTCCCGCCTGCATCATCATCTTGGACAAGCACAACGCAGAAGCCCGCCCAGGCGTGTTCATGATCGATGCCTCAAAGGGCTTCATCAAGGAAGGCAACAAGAATCGCTTACGTTCGCAAGACCTGCACAAGATCGTTGACGTTTTTACCAAACAGACCGAACTCGAAAGCTACTCCCGAATGGTGCCGCTGTTCGAGATCGCGGATGAAAAAAACGACTACAACCTCAACATCCCACGCTACATAGATTCCTCCGAGCCCGAAGATATCCAGGATCTCCATGCCCACATGCACGGCGGCATCCCCGAGCGCGACGTTGACGCCCTAGCCCCTTATTGGGATGCCTTTCCTACCCTCCGCATGACACTGTTCCAGCCAAACCGTCCCGGCTACAGTGACCTAGCAGTTGACGTGGCCGAAGTGCAACAGACCATCCTCGACTCAGAGGAATTCAAGCAGTTCGCCAAGGACGTCGGCGCCGAAGTTGACAACTGGTTCACCGCCCACCGCGCGGACTTGGAAAACATCACCAAAGACACCCAGCCAAGTGCACTCATTGCCGACATGGGTGACGACTTGTTGGCCCGGTTCAAGCACGTACCGCTGTTGGACGAGTACAGCATTTACGAACAGCTCATGTCCTATTGGCACGCCGAGATGCATGACGATGTCTTCCTTATCATGAACGATGGCTGGAAGGGCGCTGCAAAACCACGCAAGACCATCGATGACAAAGAGCGAAAGCTGACGGAGACGCCTGATCTGACCATCGGTCACGGCCGCAACGCATTGAAATACAAGATGGATTTGATCCCGCCTGCACTAATTGCTGCACGTTCGTTCCCAGATGTTCAGTTTAAACTCGACGAACTAACGGTAGCCGCCGAAGAAGCCAGCCGCAGGGTAGAGGAGTATGTTGACGAACATGCCGTCGAAGATGGACTGCTTGCAGACGCCATGGACGACGACAAAATTTCCAAGGGCCTCACCGTCGCACGACTAAAGGCCGCCAAACGTGAAGGGACAGATCCTGAAGAAATAAAGGCCCTTGAGCACGTACTCAAACTCTATAATTTGGAAGCAGCTGCCAAGAAGGCAGTCAAGGATGTGCAGGCCGAGCTCGACTTGGCCACTCTCCGAAAGTGCAGCGATCTCGGCGAGGAAGAAGTCAAGCACCTTGTTTGCAGTGACAAATGGAGTGAAACGCTTAGCCGTCGTGCCGCCTGGGAGGTCAATTCTCTCACGCTTGAACTAGTTGGACGTATTCAACAGCTTGGTGAGCGGTATGAGGAGACACAGGGGCAGCTGGAAGATGCGTTCCTGAGCGCGGGGGCCAAGATTTCTAGTCATCTTGCGGCTATGGGCATCCACTAATGAGTCAGGCGATTCCGAAGCGGACAATTGGCTCCATTACTACCTGGTACTCAGGTGGAACCCCTAACCGTTCCCGAGGAGAGTACTGGAACGGTAACATCCCTTGGATTTCAGCATTTACCCTCAAAGACTCTGAAATCAGCACGTCGAACCAGTTCCTGACGGCCCAAGGAGTGGAAGCCGGCAGCAGGATGGCGCCAATCGGATCGACGCTCCTACTCGTCCGAGGAAGCGCGCTCCACAAGGAAATTCGCGCGGGAATGGTAGTTGAGCCCGTGGCCTTCAACCAGGATGTAAAGGCACTTGTTCCCAAACGCGGGTTAGTACCAAAGTATTTGACTCACGTGATTCGAGCTAATGAGTCCGAGTTACTTAAGCTCGTGACTTCAGCTGGAAACACAGCAGGTGTGTTGGACACCAAAGTCCTTCAATCCTTTGAAATCTACTTTCCAAGCGAGTCAGAGCAACAGGTCCTTGCCAAGGCATTCGACGACGTTGACAACCTGATCGCCTCGTTAGAACGGCTCACTGCCAAAAAGCAGGCAATCAAGCAGGGTATTATGTACCAGCTCCTCACCGGGCGGACACGCTTTCCTGGGCATGTTGGTCGCTGGTCCCGAGTTACAGTCGGGGACGTCGCGGACGTCAAGACTGGACCCTTTGGGTCTGCCCTACATGAAAGCGACTATGTAGCTGCCGGCACGCCCATAATTACGGTGGAACACCTTGGCGAGAGACGCGTGAATGCCACCAACGCGCCAATGGTCTCCGAGTCCGACAGTCGACGACTGGGCGCCTACCGTTTGAAACTGGGGGATGTTGTTTTTAGCCGAGTCGGATCAATTGACCGAAATTCTCTTATTTCGGATTCAGAAGAAGGATGGCTTTTCTCGGGGCGTTTACTGCGGGTTCGCTTCGATCAGTCGCAGGCTGACCCTGCCTTCATGAGCGCGCAGTTCCATGCCAAGCAATTCCGAGAGGCCGTTCGTACAGTCGCTGTGGGGCAAACAATGCCCTCGTTGAATACCGCTATCTTGCGGAACATTTCCATCGATCTCCCTCCGCTTGCCGAACAGATCGCAATTGGCAAAGTACATGCGGACCTAAACAGGGAACTCGACGTGCTCGAATGCAGATTGGCAAAAGCACGTAACATCAGGCAAGGGATGATGCAGGAACTCCTGACGGGTCGAACGCTTTTGTCGATCGGTGTCATGGCATGAACGTAGATGGGCAACAGGGGCGCTCGACAGCAAGGGGGATTCAGCATGAGTGTAGTTGGCCAGCTTGAACGCAAGACACAAGACCAGGTCGTGCAGTTGTTCCAGGGACGGCTCGGCTATGAGTACGGTGGCAACTGGGAGTACCGCGAGGGCAATTCCCATGTCGAGATTTTCCTTCTTGAGAAAAATCTTCGGGCACGTGGTTACAACGACAACTTAATTAATAGGGCGATAGACCGACTCAAGAAAGATGCGTCCCTCGGTGGCGGACGCAATCTCTACGAGGCGAACCGTGACGTCTACAACCTCCTGCGCTATGGCGTGAAGGTCAAACCCGGTATGGGCGAGAACACCGAAACTGTATGGCTAATCGACTGGAAAAACCCCGAAGCCAATGATTTCCTCGTGGCGGAGGAAGTCTCCATCAAGGGAGAGCACAACAAACGCCCGGACATCGTGCTCTACGTCAATGGACTGGCACTCGGCGTTATAGAGCTAAAGCGCTCAAAGGTCGGCGTGGCCGAGGGTATCCGCCAGAACATCGGCAACCAGCGCCGGGACTTCATCCGGCCATTCTTCACAACGGTTCAGTTGCTTTTCGCCGGCAACAACATCGAGGGCCTGCGCTACGGAGTCATCGAGACGCCCGAGAAATACTGGCTGTCATGGAAGGAGCCGTCTGAGACAGAGGACCCGCTGGATCGTGGCCTACTTCAGATGTGCCGCAAGGAACGCTTCCTTGAGTTGATCCATGACTTCATCGTTTTTGACTCCGGCAGCAAGAAAACCTGCCGTCACAACCAGTACTTTGGGGTCAAGGCAGCGCAGGATCGCATTGCCAAGCGCGAGGGCGGCATCATCTGGCACACCCAAGGATCGGGTAAGTCCCTGACCATGGTGTGGCTGGCCAAGTGGATCCGTGAGCACCAAACTCAAGGTTCGGAGCAGGCCCGAGTTCTCATCATCACGGACCGCACCGAGCTGGACGAACAAATCAAGAAGGTCTTCAACGGGGTCAATGAGGACATTTATCGCACCGACTCCGGACCCGATCTGATAGCAGCGCTGAACAAGCATGAGCCGTGGCTCATCGGGTCTTTGGTGCACAAATTTCGGTCTGGCGACGATGATCAGGCCCGGGACGAGGCCAGTGGCGCCTACATCGCCGAGTTGAATGCCAAGATTCCCGCCGGCTTTTCTGCCAAGGGGAACCTTTTCATTTTTGTAGACGAAGCACACCGCACCCAGTCCGGGAAGATGCATCAGGCCATGAAGAGGCTGCTGCCGAGCGCCATGTTTATTGGTTTCACCGGCACGCCGCTGCTAAAGAGGGACAAGGCGACCAGCATGGAAACCTTCGGTACCTTCATCCACACCTATAAGTTCGATCAAGCAGTCGACGATGGCGTGGTGCTGGACCTGCGCTATGAAGCCCGCAATATCGATCAGGAACTGGTCTCCCACACCAAGATCGATCAATGGTTTGATTCTGCAACGAAGAACATGACCGACCTATCCAAGGCCGAGCTTAAGAAGCGCTGGGGCACGATGCAAAAGGTCATCAGCTCGGAGCCACGATCGAAGCAGATCGCTATGGACATCATGTTCGACATGGCCACCAAACCACGCTTGATGGATGGCGCGGGCAACGCCATGCTCGTCGGCGCCAGCATCTACCAGGCCTGCCAGTTCTATGAGATGTTCAGCCATACCCACCTCAAGGGCAAGGTCGCCATCGTTACCAGCTACAAGCCGCAGCCGGGGGACATCTCCAAGGAAGATACTGGCCACGGCGCAACCGAGAAAATACGCCAATACAACATCTACCGGCAGATGCTGTCTGAGTACTTCAATGCGCCTGCCGACCAGGCAGTGACGAAAGTCGAACAGTTTGAAAAGGAAGTCAAGGAACGGTTTATCAACGAACCGGGTCAGATGCGGTTGCTGATCGTCGTGGATAAGCTCCTCACCGGTTTCGACGCACCTTCCGCCACCTATCTCTACATTGACAAGAAGATGCGCGACCACGGACTCTTCCAAGCCATCTGCCGTGTTAACCGACTCGATGGTGACGATAAGGACTACGGCTACATCGTGGACTATCAGGACCTCTTCAACTCGCTTGAGGATGCGATCACTGATTACACCCAGGGTGCATTCGAGGATTACGACGAGGATGACGTCAAAGGCATCATGAAAGACCGTCACGTCCAAGGACGGAAGGATCTTGACGATGCCCTGGAGCGCGTCCGTGCCCTCTGCGAGGCGGTGCTGCCACCTAAGCAACCGCAGCAGTATCAGCATTACTTTGTGGCCACCGAAGTCGGCAACGCCTCACAGATCAAGGCCAACGAAGCCAAACGCGTAGAACTCTACAAGTCTGTCGCTGCCCTTACTCGTGCTTATGCGGCCATCGCCACCGACATGGATAAGGCCGGCTATAACGACGCTCAGGCGGCATCTATCGCAGCTGAGGTCAAGCACTACGTTGACGTCGTTGCTGAGGTCAAGGTTGGTGCTGGCGAGAACGAGGACTTCAAGCAGTACGAAGCCGATATGCGCTTCCTCCTCGACACCTACATTCGAGCCGATGCCTCGCAGATCGTCGCAGACTTCCAGGACGTCGGGCTAGTGCAACTCATCGTCAAGGAGGGTGTCGCCGCCCTAGACAAACTCCCCGAAGGCCTCAAGAACGACCCAGAGGCCATGGCTGAGGTGATCGTCAACAATATTCGGCAGGTGATCGTCGACGAGCAGGCGATGAATCCCAAGTACTACGAGACCATGTCTTCCCTGCTGGATGCCATTATTGAGAAGCGTCGTCAGGGGGCACTCGAATACCAGGAATACCTCCACGAATTGATTGCACATGCCAAAGCTGTTGGAGCCGAAGGAACCGGCAACAACTATCCTGCGTGGGCAGTAGACGGCGCGCAACGAGCGCTCGTGGATTTCGACTTTGAAGATCCAAACTTGGCGGTGCAGGTTGACGCCGCTATCCGCGGCGGTAAGCCCCACGACTGGGTAGGCAACGTCATGAAAGAGAAGGTCGTCAAGCGAGCGATTCAGCGCGTTTTGCCCGATAGTTTTGATCGCTTCGACGAACTGTTTGATCTCGTGAAGGCCCGGCATGAGTACCGCTAACGCCTATATTCGGGTTGCCGGCATTGATGTGGACGTCGTCTACAAACACATCAAGAACATGCATATCGCCGTTTACCCGCCACTGGGACGAGTGCGAGTCGCAGCCCCGGAACGCCTGGATGATGACGCCATTCGCGTGGCAATCGTTCAGCGGTTGCCCTGGATCAAGCGACAACGGGAGCAACTGCGCAACGCCGTGCGCCAGTCCGAACGCGAGATGATAGCCGGAGAATCTCACTACGTCTGGGGGCAGCGTTACCGGCTCCACGTCATCCACACCCCAGGACGGATTCGCTTCGACACCTCCGGCAATAAGCTGATCATGCAGTCGCCGGAAGATAGCACGCCAGAAGCCAGGCGAGATGCACTGGATAAGTGGTATCGGCATGCACTGAGGTCTGAACTCCCAGCTCTTATGGCGAAGTGGGAGCCAATCATCGGGCGTAAGGCCGCCAAGTGGTCAGTTCGCCGCATGAAAACCAAGTGGGGATCATGCAACCGGGAGTCGGCCCATCTCTGGTTCAATGCCGAGCTGGCCAAGAAACATCCCAACTGTCTGGAGTACATCGTTGTGCACGAGATGACCCACCTTCTCGAACGCCACCACAATGAACGCTTTACAGAGCTTATGGATGGCTTTCTACCTGACTGGAGGGCTCGAAGGGATGAACTTAATGCAGCACCACTAGCCGAAGAAAACTGGCCCAGCGAACTTCCGCAGCAAACACTCGCGGCAAGCCTGTAAAGCCGGAGCTCGCAGCCAGCTGGGAGCGAAGTACGTCATCTGGCCGGGATCGGTCGCCACCTAAGTAGTCTGTTGGGCATGGGGAGAAGCGACGTTCAGGACTTGGTGGAGCAAACAGGGCTGAGGAAACAGGAAGTGGCCGCCGCTCTCGGTGCCAGCGTAGCCAGTCTTCGCCGCTGGGAGCGCGAGGGCGCTATGCCCGAGGACAAGCGCCTGGAGCTGCAGAGACTGGCTCGCGGGGGAAAACCCCATCGGCCCATGAGTGAGGCCCTTCCGGCAGTCCGGCTCGCCGAGTTTTCAAGTGCCGTACTTATCGAGGAGTTGGCTAGGCGGGCCCGCGGTGGGTGGCTTCGCGACTCGCAGGGCCAGTAACTGCGGCTGAAAGCTTCAGCAGCGATTCCCCACCGCTCGCCAAGCCCCGTCGGGCAGAATGGCCTCATGTGCGGCAGATACGTGATGTCCAAAGCCACCGGGGACCTTCTAAACCACTTTGAGGCAAAGGAGGTCGAGGGAAGCCCGCCACCGCCGAGCTGGAACGTGGCGCCAACCCAGGCTGTGCCGATCGTTGCTGAGCGTCTGAATGAGGGCACGATTGACCGGCACCTACTCGTCGCACGGTGGGGTCTGGTGCCGTCCTGGGCAAAGGACATCAAGATCGGCTCCAAGCTCATCAACGCCCGCAGCGAGTCCATCCTGGAGAAGCCCTCTTTCCGCAAGGCTGCGGTGAAGCGGCGTGCCATCGTCCCGGCCGAGGGTTATTACGAGTGGCAGAAGACCGAGGACGGGAAGAAGATCCCGAATTATCTGTACTCGGAGAAGGAGCCGTTGTTGGGCTTCGCCGGTCTGTATGAGTGGTGGGCTGACCCGTCGCTGCCCGAGGATGACCCGGAGCGCTGGCTGCTGAGCTGCACTGTGCTTACTACGACGACGCAGGACGCGCTGGGGCACGTCCATGACCGCTCCCCGGTCATCATCCCGCAGGACCGCTTCGCGGAATGGCTCAACCCGGACCTGACCGACAAGGGCGACATCCAGCACCTGCTGGACTCCCTGCCGGAGCCAACCCTGATACCTCGGATTGTCAGCCCCGGAGTCAACAGTGTGCGCAACAACGGGCCAGAGCTGATCGAGCCCGCCGAGCCCGCATCCAAATAGACTCATGCGGTGATACTCACCGGCACCATTACCAACGCGGACGGCAGCTACCACCACATCGAGGCCGAAGGCGACACTTATGAAGAAGCGCGTGAAAACCTCTACGCGCTTCTCGAAGAAGGGCAAAACCCCTTAGTGATCCGTACGGACCGCTAACCCGCGTGAAGCCGGTCCGGCAGCGCGACGTCGGCAGGGGACAGCTCCGGCCTCACGCGGAGTAGCCGCAAGGGGTGCCGAAAGGAACTTCCAGACCATGCGGTGTCGGCGGAGACCTCTACAACCAAGGGCTCCACGAGCGTCAGCGCCATGGGTTCCTTGTCCCGGTTGAACCTGTCCAGAGCCGTACCCTTCACCATGACTGGCCAGGGGTGCTCAGCCGCAGGCGGGTGCAGCCATCGTGCCAGCTCGCGGCTTTCCCTCGTCTTCAGTGGCGTGGAGCGTCCGACGATTCGCAGCTCGCCGTCCATGATCAGGCCGGCGACAACCTCGGAAGGTTGGGTAATCGGCCCGATCACTGCGCCGCAGATAATTTCCAGGGTTTCCCGGTGCTTGAGCTTCAACCACGAACGGACGCCCGGGGTGTACGACTGTTTCAAATCTTTGATGACCAACCCTTCAACCCCGGTGGCTGGCAGGTCTTCGAACCACTGCTCCGCTACCGCGCGGTCGGTGGTGGTGGGGGAGAGGGACAATGGCGGTTCCCAGGCCGCGGCGAGTTCTTCCAGGAGCGCCCTCCGCTGGCTCAGAGGCAGGGCCCGGGCGTCATGCCCGGCAACGGCCAGCACATCGAACGCCACGTAATTGGCTGGCGCTGCTGAGACCAGCCCGGGAAGTGTTTTTGGTCCGGCACCCAGGCGCTGCTGCAGGGCGTCGAAGTTCAGCCGGCCCTGGCTCCAGATCACGGCTTCGCCGTCGATCACGCATCCTGGGGGAACGGACGAAACGACCGCCGAGCAGAGTTCAGGGAAGTACCCAGACAGTTGCTTCCCTTGCCGGGACCACAGCGTGGCCCCATGGTCATCCCTGACTGCAACACACCTGTACCCGTCCCACTTGGGTTCAAACAGCAGGTCCCCGTGCAATGCGCCACCACGAGGCATCTTGTCCACGGCGCGAGCCAGCGCGACTTTTACCGGCGGTGCAAGCCCCGCCGGCAACCCGGCCGTGATTCCCATGGCCCTACGCTACGCAGGAGCTGGCTCAGATGTCAGTGATGGCCTCCAGCACCCACTGCTCCGCGAGGGGTTCGCGGCGCAGCTCAAAGGTTCGTAGCTGCGTGTCCGAGCCGCCGAGGCGAACCTGAACACGCCAGTGTTCGATGTCGACGACGTTTCCGACGCCTACGGGGACGCTGCGGCGGGTCTCCCACCATGAGTCCCTGGTGAACCAGTGGACAGGTTCTTCGGTGACGGCCCAGATGCGGCCGTCGTAGCGGACGGCCAGGGGAGTGCCGGCTTTAGTGAAGCGAACGTCCACCGGGGCATTGAGGGTGGGAGCTTCTGGGGTGATGGTCATGTGCTTGGTGTCTTCCTGGGTGGTGCAGAGGGCTGGTCAGGCGGCTTTGACGAGGGGGAGTTCGTCCCAGTGGGTGGTGTATCGGGGGGAGAGCATGTCCCGTTTCATGGTCCAGTCCGGCCCGCCGCGGATCCCGCCGTGGCCCAGGCCAATGGACCCGCGGCCGTACCGGCGGGTGACGTCCTCCAGCAGGGTTCCGATGTGCCGTTCCTCGTGGGGGTTCTCGAACAGTGACAGGGGTGCCTGGTTTCCGCTGGGGCGCAGGTCGGTGACCATGATCCCGGCCCTGGCGTACCGGATTCCTTCGACGATCCGGGGCAGGAGGGCGTGGCCGGCTTTGGTCAGGATCACCGGGTCAGCTGTGGGCATCGGCAACGGCACGCACACCGACGGGTACGAGGTGTCTTTGGGGTTGAAGTGCGAGGTTCCGGCGAACGCGGTCAGGACCTTGGCCTGCAGCCCGTGTTTGGCCAGCCGTGCCGAGGCCTGCTGCCCGTACACGGACATGACCTGGCGAATCCCGGCGGCGGTGGTGATGGGTTTGGCGAATGAGCGGGAGAAGATCAGCTGGTCCCGCCCGATCCGTTCCTCTTCCATCGGGATACAGGGGGTTCCCTGCAGTTCCAGGACGGTACGCATCATCACGACATTGAACTTGTCCCGGATGGCCACCGGATCGGCCCGGACCAGATCAGCGATGGTAAAGATGCCCATCACGTTCAGCCGCCTGGTCAGCCTGCCGGCGATGCCCCACACCTCCTCCACGGACAGCCGGCCCAGCAGTCCCTCCCGCTCTGCTGCGGGGACGGAGTCCCAGTGGCACACCCCGCCGAAGGCCTTGTTGTTCTTCGCCCACTTATTGGCCAGCTTTGCCAGCGTCTTCGTCGGGGCGATCCCGACGCAGACCGGCACTCCGACGTTCCGCCGGACGTCCGCTTTCATGGACCTGCCCATCTCCAGAAGCTCGGCAGGGGAGCCTTTGACGCCGAGAAAGGCCTCGTCGATGCTGTAGACCTCCAGCCAGGCCGAGTACCGGCCCAGCAGCTCCATCACCCGGGCACTGATATCCCCGTACAGCTCGTAGTTGCTGGACAGCGCGACCAGGCCCCATTCCTTGGCCCGTGGGGCGAGCTTGAACCAGGGATCGCCCATCGCGATGCCGAGGGCCTTGGCCTCGGGGGAGCGCGTGACCGCGCAGCCGTCATTGTTGGAGTTCTGTTCCCGGCTTGGTTATGTGGCCCTGTCCGGTATGGTGCGGTTTGATTTATGGGTTTTGGTCGGTTGCATGGTCACATAATTCTCATAGGTTTGAGAGCCAGTTCAGTAGGGTTTCGTCGGATCGCCAGACGGGGGTGGGGCGGGTTGCCGCTGAAGCGTCGGACGGTTCGGTTACCCTGAGGGCTTCCAGCTTTGTTCTGGTGTTGATTTCCGCGTAGCGGTTGGTGGTTGTCAGGTCGGCGTGCCCGAGCCAGTCGCTGATGACGTTGATTTCCACCCCGGATTCGAGCAGGTGCATCGCTGCGGTATGACGGAAGATGTGAGGGCTTACGGTCCGGTGCGTTCCGGGCTTATCGAGGTGTCCAGCGAGCCGCCGCACGACCTTGTAGATACCGAAGCGGGTGAGCGCTTCGCCGGTGGCTGAACAGAAGACCGGGGCGTCTGCCGCGGGTGGTTGTCCTGATGCGGCCAGCAACGCGGTGAGCAGTTTCCCGGTCTGGTCCCATAGAGGGCAGGTCCGCCATTTGTCTCCCTTGCCGTGGAGCCTGACGAGGGCACGGTCGCCGAGTTCGAGGTTCCCCGCGCGAAGCTCGGCGACTTCCTGTGCCCGGGCTCCGGTGTTGTAGAGGAACAGGATCAGGGCGTGGTCTCGCTGGGCGAAGCGGCCGTTGGCTGGCAGGTGCCGCAGCAGCGACTCCATCTCTTCCCGTTCCAGGAAATGTGTCTGTGCCGGTGCGACGCGTTTACTTGGGATGGCGGCAACCCGTTGACAGGTTTGGAGCATCGCGGGTTCCCGGGTGGCGATGTATTCGAAGAATGTGTGCAGGGCTGCCAGTCGTTGGTTCCGTGTTCGGGTGTGGTTGTGGCGGTCGTTTTCCAGATATCGAAGGAAACTGAGGACGTCGTCGAAGCTCATGTCTTCGAGAGTGAGTTTGGTGATTTTGGTGCCCTTTTGCTGGGCCACGAAGCACAGCAGCAGCCGGATGGTGTCGCTGTAGCTGCGCAGTGACGAGGGTCGGAAGCCCTTGACGGTGGTGAGCTGGTCGATGAAGAAGGAGTGGACCAGTTGTCCTAATTGGTGGTTTCCGGTCATGGTTTTTCCTCCGACCAGACGGGTTTGGCGAATGCTTCGAATCTCCGGCTGGCTTCTGAGAGAAGTTCCGGGGTGATGGTCAGGTAGACAGCGGTGGAGGCGGGACTGACGTGGCCCATAAACGTTGAGAGCTGGATGAGCTTGGTCGACGGGTCCAGGCCTTCGCGATACCAGCGCAGTAGGCATCCAACCGCGAAGGAGTGACGCAGGCAGTGCAGGCGCGGTGCGCTGGTCCCCGCAGGAACAGGGAACGCAAGTTCCTCGGTGAGGTGCCTGAACGTTTCGCTCACACCGCATGGGGCGACGCAGTGTCGGCCGTCGAAAGTGAATAACGGATCCGGTCCTGTGCCACCTCTCTCGTGTCGACGCTGAAGCTGACCGGCGAGCAGCTCTCCGATGCGGGGACCGAAGGGGACAAAGCGGCTCTTGCCGAATTTGCCGCCATGGACGATGAGTAACTGCCTGTCGGCATCAATGTCCTCCAGACGCAGGCTGCAGGCCTCTCCGACTCTGAGCCCGAGCCCGTAGCACAAGGCGAAGATCCCGTGGTAGGTCGGGCTGCGGCCCCTGCCCCGGGAGTAGTCAGGAAGGGCAGCGGCTGCGTTGAGCAGTTGCCGGGCCTGGGCCGGATCAAACAGGAACGGCAGCCGCCGGTCCGTCTCGTGACGGCGTCTACCCTGCCAATGAACTGCATCCACCCGCTGCTGGGTGATGGCCCAATCAAGGAAACTGCCGGTAACTCCGATGAGATGGTTGAAACTACGCGACCGCTCTCTCGGCCTGGAGGCCACAAACTCATCGAGCAGCCGCGGAGTGAGTTCGGCCAGATCTGTCACTGCGTGCTCTTCGGCGAAGCCGATCAGCAGGTTCAAGGTGGCCTCCTCAGACAAGTACTTCCTGCCCAATGCCCGCTTATAAGCCAGGAAGTCGGCGACGGTGGCGGTAAGGTTCGCGCTCATCCCAGCACCGCCTCACCATCACCGAGCGCGACCTCGCGCAGCGATTCGACAGCGACCTTGGCGTAGACCTCTGTCGAACGCGCCGAGCGATGCCCGACAAAGTCCCCGATGGTCTTCAGCGCGAAGTTCGCATCGACCAGGCGCTGCACCGCTGAATGTCGCAAGGTGTGAGACCCGGGCCTGCGGACCTCGATGCCGGCATTGAGCAGGCGAAAGCGGGCGCAGGACGAAACCGCCGCAGCGCTCAGCGGCCGACGAGGGGCAATGGCCCGCATGAAGACATGCCGGTCATTCGTTGCTGGGCGCCCATGCTGAAGGTAGTCAACAAGAGCCTCTCCGACCACGGCAGAGAGCGGAAACGCTGTTGAGTGACCGGCCTTGCGTTCGGGCACGGCCAGGCGCTCGTGCTTCCAATCGATGTCATCAAGGGTCAGAGCAGCGACTTCCCGGCCACGCAGCCCGTAGGTGACCAGCAACAGCAAAATGGCATAATCGCGCCGGCCCGTTTCGGTCCGGCGGTCAACACCGGCCAGGACCCGGTTTACCTCAGCCCAGGAGATAGACCGCGGAATGTCCGATAACCGGTAAACCTGAGGCCACCCGACGGTCGGGCTCAGGTCTGCGGAAAGGAGTCCCTGACGGTGTGCATACCGCAGGAAAACCTTCAACGAACTCGCCTCATCCCGCATCGAGGTTTTTGCCAGTCCGGCCCCGGCGCGCTCTACCAGATACGCGCTGAGGACCATCGGGGAGAGTCCTCGCAACGACTCCATGCCGATCTCACGAAGATAGGTTTCGAAATGATCCAAGTGGATGCGATAGCCGCGCACCGTGAGAGGGCGAATGCCCCGCTCCTGGACAAGATACTCGAAGAAGCGGAACGGTCTCGGCAAATGGATGCAGATTCCGCCTCCGGCCGGTCTGCTCAAAACCGGCCAGGACAACCGAGAGCATATGCTCCACCGGGCCGCGGACTTCATTGGCCATCGAACGGTTCGAACCCGTGTGCTCCTGGTGAAGCGCCACCCGATATTCAACGAATGCGTCTACCTGCGCCGGTAAATCCTCAACCCGGGTGACGCCACGAGTGGCCGCGAACTCACCGAACGCGAAGATGATGGGAACCCGGGACCAGACATACCTTTCCTTGTAGTCGTGCGCCGCCAGCCAAACGACATAGTCCTCGATGGCCGCACCCATCCACGAGCTCCGCAGCCGATCAACCGTGGACGGCTTCGCGAAATACTTTTCCAACATGGCAACTTCCCTTCTCACAGAAGAAATGAAGTAACCACCATCCGCCTGCCAGCCGTTATGTGCCATGAAACAACGACGCACAACGAGCAGAACACACCAATCGCCGCCCGACGCCACATAACCAAGCCGGCAACAGAAGACCGATTATGTTCCGCGGAACATAATCAGTCAGCACGATCACGGGCTTGCCTTCCAAGGAAGGGTTGAACGCCCGCTCCGCGGAGGCGTAGAAGCAGTTCACGTCCACATGCGCGATCTGCGGCATGTGCCGCATCAAAGCCGGCCTGGACATCGCCGGCCCTAAATGTGGTGGAGGCATCGGGTGGCGACGCCCCAGATGGTCAGGTCGGACAGGGCAGGTACCTGGATGTCCGGGTAGGCCGGGTTCTCCGCCTGCAACACCACTCCTGTCGGGGTGATCCGCAGCCGCTTGATGGTCAGCTCTCCGTCCAGGACTGCGACGACCACGGCCCCGTCGTGCGGCTCCAGGGCCCGGTTCACGATCAGCTCATCGCCATCGCTGATCCCGGCGCCGACCATAGATTCGCCGCACACCCGCACGACGTAGGTGCTGGTGACGTCCTTGATCAGGTGCGCGTTCAGGTCGATCCGGCCATCAAAGTAGTCCTGCGCCGGCGACGGAAACCCAGCCGCCACCGGCACGGGAGAAACCAGCACCGACAACAACGAAACGCCCGCATCTATCACACGGGGACCGACAATCACGCTCACGACTCGCCTTTATTCGAATATTTGTTCGATAGCTTTTAGTGTAGACCGTGGCTACGACAGAGCAAGAAAGACCACCCAATTGCATCCGATGCAGGATGCAGCCCGTCGTTGCCTGGGCTGGGTGAGGGCCGCTGCCCACAGCCGGGGACAATTCCGTCCGGGTTATCCACCGCTACGACTGCCGAAGGGAGCTTCCCCATGGCTCCCGAAAATCCAGCCGTGGATAACCCGAATTGCCCCCAACCGTGGACAGGACCGGCGCCGAGTGCCGTTCACCAAAGCCGGACAGACGGCGGGCACTCCCCGGCTGGGCGGCGGGCTCGCACTGGTTTTCGCTGCGCTTCAACCAGATGATGGGCGTCCGCTGGCGCGGCCGGCTGTTGGGTCCAGGGGGCGCCGTCGCAGAGCTCCGGACCCCCTGAACCTGGTGTGTCTACGACGTTTTTTGGCTGCTGTCCTTATGTTGTTACCGGGCTCAGTTCCGCGGCCGTTGTAGGGTCGTGGCTACCCAGGGGAGGCGGGTATGGCTTTGGTTGCTGTGCCGGACGGTCTCGTGACGGCTTCGAAGGATTGGCCGCCTGCCACCCCGCGATGACCCGACCGCTAATTGAGAGACGCGACATGATCGCCGGATAAGGACACGACGGCGCGGTTATCTGCTGGGCTCTACTCATCCAACAGACTGGAGGCTGTTCTTGGTGCAACTTTGGGCCGGCATTGACGCTGGCAAAGCCCACCACCACTGCTTTGTGATCGATGCCGACGGAAACCGTCTGCTCTCCCAAAGAATCCCCAATGACGAACCAGCGCTGCTACAGCTCCTGGACGACGTTCTGGAACTAGCCGACGGTGATCCGGTGGTCTGGGCGATGGACCTGAACCATGGGGGACCGGCGCTGCTGATCGCCCTACTCGCTAGTCATGGCCAGGACGTCCTCTACATTCCAGGCCGCACAGTGCATCACGCCTCCAAAATTTACCGCGGCGAAGGTAAGACAGATGCCAAAGACGCCGCCGTCATCGCTGACCAGGCCCGCATGCGAAACGACTTGCAACCATTACGGGCCGGGGATGAGGTCAGCACGGGGCTGCGGCTCCTGACAGCCCGGCGGGCCGACAAGGCAGCGGACAGGGTCCGGGCGCTCAACCGCCTGCAAGCCCAGCTGCTCGAATATTTCCCTGCCTTGGAGCGGGCCTTCGATTACAGCCGGTCCAAGGCCGCCCTGATGCTGCTGAGCAAATACCGGACTCCCGACGGAATCCGCCGCGCCGGCCAGACCAGAATCCACGCCTGGCTGAAGAAACACGGTGCCCGCTCCTCGGCAGCTGTCGCCACAGCGGCAGTTGAGGCGGCAAAATCACAGCACACCATCGTTCCGGCTCAGCATATGGGGGAGGGGATCGTCGCCGCACTCGCCAAGGAGATCCTCACCCTGAACGATGAACTAGCGGACATCGATGCCATGATCAATGAGAAAGTCACCGAACACCAGCACACGCAGGTGCTTCTGAGCATGCCCGGCTTCGGCCCGGTCCTTGCAGCAGAATTCCTCGGCGCCACCGGCGGCGACCTCACCGTATTCCAGACCGCCGATCGGTTCGCGGGCGTCGTCGGGCTGGCACCCGCACCCCGGGACTCCGGAAGGATCAGCGGAAACCACCATCGGCCCAGACGTTATGACCGCCGGCTGCTGCGCGTCTTCTACCTCTCGGGGCTATCGGCTCTGAAGTCCTGTCCTGCTTCACGTGGCTACTACGACCGGAAACGCATGGAAGGGAAATCTCATATTCAGGCAATGCTCTCGCTTGCCCGGCGACGGCTCAATGTTCTGTGGGCGATGCTGCGGGACGGGTCCCTCTACACACCGATGCCGGTGGCCCTACCCTTGGCTGCCTGAGTCGACGCCCACATGCTCACTTCGGTGGGTTTTGGCGGCTAGTTTATGCCTGCTGATGGCGGTAGAGCGTAGCTCTGCTCCAGCCGATCAGGCGTGCAGCCTCTTTCGCGGTGTGTCCTTTTTCCCGGGCATCCGTGGCGACGGCCAGCTTTTCTGCGATGAGGCCGGGATCGGATGCAGGGCGGCCGAAGCGGGTGCCGTTCTGCTTCGCTGCAGCGATCTCGGCATTTATCCGTTCCAGGATGAGCTCGCGTTCGTATTCGGCAAGGGTGGCCAGCATGTTCAGCATGAGCCGCCCGGTCGATGTCCTCGGGTCGATGCCGTCTGAGACGGAGCGGAGGTGATACCCCGGTCCCTGAGCAGCGTCACCGTGTTCAGGACGTCGATGAGAGACCGGCCAAGTCGGTCGACGCGCCAGACCACCACCGTGTCGCCGGGCTCGGCGTACTCGAGAAGCCTTTTCATGCCTGGCCGCTCGATCGCGGCGCGGCTGCCGGAGGTGACATCGGCGAAGACATCGCGTTTCTGTACCCCTGCCGCGACGAGCGCGTCGAGCTGCAGTTGTG
Source organism: Pseudarthrobacter sp. NPDC058119 (assembly GCF_042884655.1). Classification (NCBI taxonomy): domain Bacteria; kingdom Bacillati; phylum Actinomycetota; class Actinomycetes; order Micrococcales; family Micrococcaceae; genus Pseudarthrobacter; species Pseudarthrobacter sp. NPDC058119. The sequence continues at coordinate 6,799 of NZ_JBHVTN010000009.1, read as the reverse complement.
CGTCCTGGCTGGATGTACTGACCCGTGTGTAGCCAAGGTGTCTCACCCTGCCATTGTGGCTCGGAAAGGCCCCTTGAAGGCAGGGCTGAGACGCTTCTCGATAAGACGACTTAGCGAGACCTCGGCGGGCTTGGAATGATGCGGATCAATATTCCCGTGGCTGGCCTTGAAGGGGTGTCTTGGAAAGCTTTTGCTTTATGAGACGGTGCTGCCGGTTGGGTGCCTCCCCCGTTTCTTCAGGTAAAGGCGCACATTGAGACTGGAGACTCCTCAGAGTCTGCCTACTCGCAGTACGGTCAGCTGGCACTCTGCTGAGAGGAGGCCGCTCATCTAGTCCGAGCCCAATTAGGTCAAAGAATTGGGTCTTTTTCAATGGCGCGGTGGGGCCTACGTTGGAACAACCGAGCGCCACCCGGGTGCCGAAGCAGGAAGGATCCCGAAATGACAACGCATGTTGCCGACTGCAGCGTGACCAACTGTTCCTTCAATGACCACACCAACTGCAATGCCGCTGCTATCACTGTCAGCGGAGGGGAAGACCACGCACACTGCGCCACCTTCATTGAGACCGGAAGCCACGGGGGACTTCCCAAGGTACTGGCCGACGTCGGGGCCTGCCAGCGCGTCGAGTGCGTCCACAACGACCATCTGATGTGCCAGGCTTCCGAAGTCCACGTAGGCCCCGGGAAAGACAACGCGGACTGTCTCACCTACGCCCACCGATAGCAACGGACTGCTGGCCATGCCAGGAAACCAGCCGCACGAACCTAACGAACCTAACGGACGCTATTCTCGCCGCGGGCCGGGTGTAGCGGGGATCACGAGTGACACGTTCTGCCAGGAACTTGACTCGTTGGTCTACACGCCCTCCGATGGGAAATTGCCTTAGGTGAAGAGTGCCTCGGCGAGGTACTTATCTGGCTGCAGGCCGCCGGGGACGGCGAAAAGGCCGGATCCGGTGTGCTTGAGGTACTCCACGGCCAGTTTGTCGCCTTTGGCCATGGCCAGCTGCATGGGGACGTAGTGGGTCCGGGGGTCGGTGACGAAGGCAATGAAGAACAGGCCGGCATCGAGGTGACCTACGCCGTCGGACCCGTCGGTGTAGTTGTAACCGCGGCGCAGCATCCGCACCCCGCTGTTCTGGCTTGGGTGCGCCATCCGCACGTGCGAACCGACGGGAATCAGGGGCCTGGCGCCCTTGCCGTGCCGGGCGAAATCCGGCTCGGTGAACTCTTCGCCGCCGGACAGGGGCGCGCCCGTGCCCTTGGTCCTGCCGATCAGGTCTTCCTGTTCACCCAGTGACGTCCGGTCCCAGGTTTCGATGTGCATCCGGATCCGACGCGCCACCAGATAGCTGCCGCCCGCCATCCAGTCGTCCTCCGGCCGGGAGGCCTGGGCCCACACGTGTTGGTCGAGCAGCTGTTCATCCTCGACCTTGAGGTTGTTGGTGCCGTCCTTGAACCCGAACAGGTTCCGTGGAGTGTGCTGGGCGCGGGAGGTGGAGGACGTTCGGCCGAATCCCAGCTGGGACCAGCGGACCCGCACCTTTCCGAATCCGATCCTTGCCAGGTTTCGGATGGCGTGGACTGCCACCTGGGGGTCGTCGGCGCAGGCCTGGACCACCACGTCGCCGCCGCTGCGGGCAGGGTCAAGGTCGTCGCCGGGAAAGTGCGGGAGGTCGATCAGGGCCTCGGGTTTCCTGCCTTCCAGGCCGAAGCGGGCAGCTCCGTCCTTTTCGAAGAGGCTGGCGCCGAATCCGAAGGTGAGGGTGAGCTTTCCGGCGCTGAGGTCCAGGGCCTCGCCGGTGTCTTCCGGCGGTGCGCCGTAGGGCCCGTTCACGGCGCCGGTTGCCCCGGCCGGCTGGCCCTCAGTCAGCGCCGCCGCAGCCTCGGTCCAGTCCTTGAGCAGCTGGATGAGTTCCTCACGCTGGTCGGTGGTGACATCGAACGCTGCCATGTGTAGACGGTCCTGCGCCGGGGTGGTGATGCCCGCTTGATGGTTTCCGTGAAAGGGGACAATGGAGTTGTCGGTGACAGGCGGCGCGGGTGCCGCGGACGCCTTGACGGTGTCGTGTCCCAGGAAGCCGGCGGCGAGCCCGGCGGCCGCGCCGCCGACCCCGGCGAGGCTGAGGAGGCCGCGCCTGCTCAGCCGGGATCCCGTTGGCTGTTCACTGCCCTTGGAATCCGATGGTGGTGGGGCGGATTCACTCGGTCCTGAAGGCACCTGCTGGTGACTCCCGAACGGGCAGCCGGTCACAGGACCACCGCCGCGGTCAGCCTCGACAGCGGCTCCCCGAGGGCGTCCACCAGGGAGGCGAGCCGCTGGACCTGCTCGGGGGAGAGTTTGTCGTAATAGGTGAAGCCGCCGCCCTGGCTGTGGGTGGCCAGTTCGGCCTGCAGCGCCGCGAACTTCTCATCGAGCGAGGCGGCCAGGGCCGGGTCCTTTTGCAGCAAGGCTGGCTTCAGGCTTTCGAAAGCGATGCGTGCGCCGTCGATGTTCGCCTGGAAGTCCCAAAGATCGGTGTGGGACCGGATTTCCTCTTCGCCGGTCACCTTTCGGGTGGCCACTTCGTCCAGGAGTCCCTTGGCGCCGTTGCCCAGGGTGTCGGCTGAAAACTCCAGAGTGCGGCTGCGCTCGACCAGGTCCTTGGTGTCGGCAACCATGCGGTCGGCGATGGCCGAGCGTTCGGCCGGCGTCATGGCGGTGTAGTCGGCTGGCGGGAAGAGATCTTTCTCTGCCCGGTGCCAGCCGGTCCATTCCTGGCCTGGCTCGAGGTCGGCCTCGCGGGCATCGAGCTGCGGGTCCAGGTCTCCGAAGGACTCGGCGACGGGCTCGATCCGTTCCCAGTGCTGCCGGGTGGCAGCGTACAACTGCCGTGCCTGCTCGGCGTTGCCGGCTGCGAAGGCTGCGGCGAACTGCTGGGTACCGGTGAGCAGCTGTTCGCCCTGGTCCTTGACGTAGGAGGCGTACTGTCCGGTGGCGGTGTCGAGGAGGTGCTGGAAGTTCGCGTCCGCCGTCGGCTCGTTCCCTGACTGGGTCACCTCCAGCGCTCCCTTGATGCCATCGCCTTCCATGCCCGGCTTGCAGGCGGTGGTGTAGGTGCCGGCGGGGGCGGTGACCACAAGGTTGCGGGTCAGACCGGGGCCGATGTTCTCCACCTCGCCCAGGATCCGCAGTCCGTCCGCTGCCAGCAGGTAGAACTCGGTGACTTCGGTGCCTTCATTCTTGACCGTAAAGGTGAGGTTCCCGCTGGGCACGCTGGCGGCGGAGACCTTGCAGCCGGTGTTCGAGCTGACGACCTCGATTGGGCCGGAGGAGTCCGCGGCGGCTTTCGTGTTGTCGGTGCAGCCGGTGAGCAGCAGGGGGACGGACACGACGGCGGCAGCCAATGAAGCGAGTTTGGTTCTGCGGGTCATCGGAGGGTTTTTATGCAGGGTGAAGACAGGCATGGGGATTCCTTTGGGTGCGGGTGATGGGGGGAATTAGGCGGCCGCGACGGCCGTGGCGGCCTTCCTGCCGGACGCGTCGGGGCTGTGTGGTGCGTTGTGGTTGGTGCGCAGGTACAGGAACAGCACCGGCAGGACGTACAGCAGCCAGGCAGAAGCTTCGAGCCAGGTGGTGGCGGGGGAGAAGTTTAGGGTTCCCTTGAGCAGGGTGCCGTACCAGGACGACGGCGGTACGGCACCGCTGATGTCGAAGGCCAGGGAGTGAAGCCCCGGAAGCAGGCCGGCCTCCTGGAGGTCGTGGATTCCGTAGGACAGCACCCCGCCGGCGATGATGACCAGGGCGGCCCCGGTCCAGGTGAAGAAGCGGGAGAGGTTGACCTTGAGGACGCCGCGGTGGAGCAGATAGCCGAAGCCGGCGGCGGCGATCAGGCCGAGGAGGGCGCCGACAAGCGGCTGGGTGGATTCGCCCGTGGCTTTGGCCGCGGCCCAGAGGAAGAGCGCCGTTTCCAGACCTTCGCGTCCCACCGCGATGGCAGCAACGACGGCCAGGCCCCATCCGGTGCCACCGGCAGACTTGTCGACGCGGGACTTCAGGTCACTTCCGAGCGTCCGTGCGGTGCGGGCCATCCAGAAGACCATCCAGGTGACCAGGCCGACGGCGAGGATGGAGAGGGTGCCGCCGATTGCTTCCTGTGCCTCGAAGGTAAGTCCCTTGGGGCCGAAGGTGAGGAGCGCTCCGAAGCCGGTTGACACGGCTACCGCAGCGACGACACCTGCCCAGATCCGGGGGATGAGGTGGCGTCGGTCCGTCTTGGCCAAGTAGGCCATGAGCAGGACTACCACCAGGGTGGCTTCGAGTCCTTCGCGCAGGCCGATAAGGAAGTTGACGGTCATGGAAAGTTCTTTCACTCAGGTAAGCCTTACTTAGGCAGGCCTAAGGAAGAGGGTACTCGGCGTCATTACGCAAACCAAACGTGACGTATTACGAAAGCACTCCTGCGCGGTTTCTCCTCGGCCGTCCCCTTTCGTGCGACGCTGTCGGCTGGCTTAGGAGTTGCGCTGATAGACGTCGGCGCCAAAAGGTGTCACGCCGGGCTCGCTGGCGGTCCCCAGGCGGGGGAGGCTCAGGAAGTCTTCGATACTGGCCAGGAGGCTGTAGTGGTTGTAGGGCTGCAATGAGGTACCCCCTGCGGCGCTGAAAGGGGAGATGACGAGCGCGCCGGTTCTCCCCCCTGCAGTTCCTCCTGGCGGGCTTCCGGTGGTGCCCTCCGATGGCCCGACGGTGCCGCCGTCTGTCTCGTCGAAGGTGATTATCAGCATGCCGTCCTGTTTGAACGCCGGCGAGTCCAGGATCGGCGGGACCTGCTGGGCCAGCCACTGGTCGGAGCTGGCGAGCCCCCCTTCGCTGCCGTCGACGCAGGGGTGGTCATGTCCGTCGTGGCACAGGTTCGGTGTGATGTAGGACAGGTTGGGCGTGGTGCTTACCGATGCGAGGTCTTGCGGGAGCGCGGCTAGGCTGACCACGTTTTTCGCGCAGTCCGGGGATGAGGTGATGGACTGGAAGTAGACGAACGGGTTGTGCCTTGTGGCGTATTGGTCCGTGGCGGATGTCGCTTTCGTATGGCTGTCCACTGCACCTAATTGTGGGTGCTGGCAGGGGCTTGTCATGTCCTCCATGTAGCCTTTCCAGGTCTTTCCAGCAGCGCTGAGCTGGCCCGCTATCGTGGGGATCTCCGCGGGGTAGACGCAGCCCTCGCCCTGCATCCTGCCCCTCTCATCGGTGCCGGAACCATTGAAGGGGGTGTAGGTGTGGCAATCGCGCTTGGTCACTGCGTTCGGCGGTTGCCCGGAGATCTGCGCCAGGTAGTTCGGCAGGGAGTTATGGGCGATGCCGTAGTAGTTTTCCAAAAGCACGCCCTGTCCGCGGAGTGCTCCGGAGAGATAGGGTGCCGGTGACGTCGCCCCCCAGGTAGTGTCAAAGCCTTTATTCTCAAGGTTGACGACAAAAATGTGATCGGGCGTCCCCGGGCGTTTTGGTGCTGCCGCGGGCTGAGGGGCTTCCGTGGTGGCAGGTTGGTCTGTGGCGGACGGAGACGGCACCGCTTCGCCCGCTTCCTGTCCGGGGTCCAAAGACTGCGGTGCCGTGGCCGTCGTGGCTGAATCGGTGGATGCTGCCGGGGTGGGGGACATTGGTTCGCATCCGGCAAGTAGCGGCACCAGGGCTGCGACCAGCAACAAGCCGGACCACCGCCAAGCCTGGCTCACGGAATGGTACTCCCGCCTACGTTTCACGTGCAGTCCTTGATCTGGTTCCTCCGCCGCCGCCCCGACCGTAAACGGTCGGGCCGGCAAATCGTCCACGTCCCAGCGTTGGAGTCACTGTCGCATACCGGGGCTGGCATTTGGTGGGGCAGAAGCTGGGAGTTAGCCCGAAGGGAAAAGTCTCTTCGACGATCGTGCAGGACAGTGCGAGGCGTGGTTGCCGGCTTGCAGGTTCCGTCTGGTCGAGCGCGACGAAAGGATTCCCTTCGAGGGTTGAGGCGAAACAAAGTGCGACGTCTTGGGTAAGGGTTACCTAACTCGATAGGCTGTCCGTGGAATTAGGTAACACTTTGATGACCTAATCCAAAAAATCACTTGCACCCATTATTAAGGAAACTTATGCCCGTCAACGTCATTGACCAGAGCGTCCCGACCCGCCCTGCCACACCTTCCGCCGCCGCAATCCATGACTTGCCCGGGGGTGCGGCCGCTGGCCGCTCGCTGGCAGTGCTGCGCATCCTGCTCGGCGGAATCCTCTTGTGGGCCTTTGCCGATAAGGTGTTCGGTCTCGGCTTTGCCACTCCAACGGCCAAAGGCTGGCTCGCTGGTGGTTCCCCTACCGCGGGCTATCTCGGTAGCCTGAAGGGGTCGCTCGCCGGGGCGTTCCAGCCTCTTGCGGGGAACCCGGCCGTGGACGCGGCTTTCATGCTCGGGCTCCTGCTCGTTGGTGCAGCACTGGTCTTGGGGGTTGCTCTTCGGGCCGCGGCCGTGGGCGGCACGGCACTGATGTTCCTTATGTGGCTCACTGCCCTGCCCATCAAAACCAACCCGGTCATGGATGAGCACATCATCTACGCTGCCGCGATGATTGCGCTGGCAGCAACGGGCGCGGGAAGGGTCTGGGGCTTCGGGCGTCGCTGGACCGAAAGACTGGCTGCCGCCCCCACAGCGATGCGGGCCGCTCTCACATGATCTGATGCCAAAGAGAGGCGGGGGGGGCCCGGGCAGCCCCCCCCCGCCGTTGGGTGTGGATTGCGCGGGCCCCCCCGGCGCCGGGCCGAGGACGGGCCCCTTTGATTGTTGGGTGCGGC
>NZ_JBHVTN010000008.1:0-294786 GCF_042884655.1 Pseudarthrobacter sp. NPDC058119 | reverse complement strand
CGCGGGGGGCGCCCCGGCCCCCGGCGGCCACAAACCCGGGGGGGGCCCCCCCACTTGGGGGGGGGCCCGCCCCCTGTTTTGCGGCTGGGCCTTATGCCGAGCGGCGCTCTCCGCGGCGTTCGCGCAGGATGGTGAGGCGGTCCTCGAGGATCTGCTCGAGTTCAGGCAGGGAGCGGCGTTCAAGCAGCATGTCCCAGTGGGTGCGGACGGCTTTGTCGTTGCTGGTGTCCGGCTTTTCGCCGTCGACCAGGAGCGCTTCCTTACCGGTCTTGGAGACCCAGACCGGGGGAATTTCCGCCTCGGAGGAGAACGTGACGAAGACCTGCTCGCCATCCGCGCAACGGTATTCGACCCGCTGGCGCGGAGCCGGCTCAACTCCGGACTCGGTCTCCATGCTCTGCGCACCAAGGCGCATGCCCCGCAGGCTGCGATCGCTCATGATTTCTCCCTCTGGTCGGTTCGCGGATGAACTCTCCGCGCTAGCCGGTGGCGTTGTGGCACCACCGGACTATTTGGTGCACTGTGTTGCATCATAGGATTCAACGCATTGCGAAGCTTGGTTGTTCCAGCGGATATTATCCTGCCGGACAAATACCCAATTATACGACTCTTATCTCACCGGAGACAAAACAGGAGGGTTTGGCGTCCACCGCCAAACCCTCCCAATGTTCCGGATACCTACGGTTGCGTGCGCTCAGCGGGCGCGTCCCGGAACAGCGTCGCGGCCTCTCCGGCCTCCCCGGTGGTGCCGCCCAGGGCGTTCCCGATTCCCTTCAGGGCTTCCCCGACTTCGCTGGGGATGATCCACAGCTTGTTGGCCGAGCCTTCGGCGAGCTTGGGCAGCGTCTGCAAGTACTGGTAGGCCAGCAGTTTCTGGTCCGGGTTTCCCTTGTGGATGGCGTCAAAGACCTTCTGGATGGCCTGCGATTCGCCGTCCGCCCGGAGGATGGCGGCCTTGGCTTCACCCTCGGCAGCCAGGATGGACGCCTGGCGCTGGCCTTCGGCGGTAAGGATAGCCGACTGTTTGGTTCCTTCGGCGGTCAGGATCGCGGCCCGGCGGTCGCGCTCGGCGCGCATTTGCTTCTCCATGGAGTCCTGGATGGAGTGGGGCGGATCGATGGCCTTCAGTTCAACCCGCGAAACGCGGATACCCCAGCGGCCGGTGGCCTCGTCCAGGACGCCGCGGAGTTGCCCGTTGATCTGGTCCCGGGAGGTGAGGGCTTCCTCCAGGTTGAGTCCACCCACCACGTTGCGCAGGGTGGTGGTGGTGAGCTGTTCGACGGCCTGGATGTAGTTGGCGATTTCGTACGTCGCGGCGCGGGGATCTGTTACCTGGAAGTAGACCACCGTGTCGATGGAGACCACCAGGTTGTCCTCGGTGATGACAGGCTGCGGCGGAAAGGATACGACCTGTTCACGCAGGTCCAGGAGCGGCAGGAGCCGGTCCACAAAGGGAATCAGGATGGTCAGGCCCGGATTCAGGGTTCGCTGGTACTTACCCAGCCGTTCAACGACGCCGGCGCGGGCCTGCGGAATGATCCGGACGGACCGGACCAAAACTATGATGACAAAGACGATCAGAACCACCAGCACAATGGCCAGTGCGGTTCCGCCTGCGTTTTCCATACAACTCCTTGTTCCCCAATTGTCAGGCTGTATCGGACCCGGTGGCCGCCTCCGGCGGCACCGAAACCACTGCTGTTGCGCCGTCGATGGCCGCGACGACCACCGTTTGGCCTGCGGGAAGCACTCCCGCAGCGGAGCGCGCACTCCAAATATCGCCGCCGATTTTCACCAGTCCGCCGTCCGACGTCACGGGTTCCATTACGACGGCCGGCTCACCAATCAGACGGTCCACGTTGGTCCGCTGTTCGGAGGGTCCCTTCTTCAGGTGCGACAGTGCCACGGGCCGGACGAAGGCGACCATGAGCAGTGACACGATGCAGAAGATGACCACCTGGAGCCAGGGCTCGGCGCCGGCGAAATCGGCGACCAGGGCGGCAAGCGATCCGCCGCCAAGCATGATGAAAAACAGGTCAAGGGTGATCATCTCGATCACTGCAAACGCCAGGAAAGCCGTGAGCCACAACGCCCACCAGTTTTCCCCAAGCCACTCGAACATCCCTGTTTCCCCCTTCGTCACGGCGCCGCTGTTGATGCGGACACGCCAGTAACTGTCTCTTCATCGTAGTCCGCGGACCTGGCTCGTGGGCCGGTTCGCAGCGGGCGCCGGGGGATAGTGGCCAAGTCGTTACGGGGCGACGTGGGCCCGCGGCCGGAACACGGAAACGCGGAACCTTGCGTCGGCCTGCACCGGTTCCGGGGAGTCTTCCAGCCGGGCCGCGATCTGGTCCCGGTCCAGGTGGTGGCCGGCAGGCCCCATGAATGCCAGGTCCGCGGCGGCCACGCGGCCCAGCTTGAGCTGAATGTCCACGTCAACGGACTTTTCGGGTTGGAAGTGCCCCGCCATTGCCTCGGCCAGCCGCTCATCCTTGCCCTCTTCAATGCCGAGCATGCCGGTTACCGCCGCGATGCCCGCCAGATGTCCGGGCCGGGGAGTCACCACTGCCAGCACGCCCCCGGGACGCAGGACCCGGGCGAACTCGCCGGGGTTCCGCGGCGCGAAGACCACGGCGACCGCGTCCACCGAGTTGTCCGCCACCGGCAGCGGCCGCCAGATGTCCCAGACCAGGTTGACGGCCTCCGGGTTAAGGCGGGCAGCCCGGCGAAGGGCAAACTTCGAGATGTCCAGGCCAATCGCGGAGGCCCGGCGGCCCGCAGTGGCTGCAGCGTCGAGAATCTCCCGCAGGTAATGGCCGGTGCCGGTCCCGGAATCCAGAACCACGGCGCCTTCCTCGCGGAGGACGGGTACGACGGCGGAGGCCAGGGCGTGTGCCAGCGGCGCGTAGTGCCCGTTCCCCAGGAAGGCGAACCGGGATGCGACCATCGCGGCGCTGTCCGGTTCGAAGGGTGTGCCTTTGCCCACCAGCAGGTTGAAGTAGCCTTGGCGGGCAGCGTCGAAGTTGTGCCCCTGAGGGCACGCCAGGCGGGCCTGGCGCGTGGCTTCGGCAGCCAGGTACTCCAGCGGAAGTGAGCAGACGGGGCACAGGAGGGGGAGGTCCGCGGCAGGCATGGGAACCAGTTTAGGGCGGCCCGGGCCTTCAGCCCTGCCGGCCCTGTACGCCGGGGGAAGCGGTGAACGTCAGCCGAGGGAGATCCCGGCAGGTCCGTCGTCGAAACCCAGCCCCTCCCGCGCCCTGGTGATGCCCGCTTCTGACCAGTGCGCTGCGTACTCGGCGTTGCTGCTCAATGACCGAAGCTGGGCGCGGTCTATGTACAGGATGCCGTCGAGGTGGTCCGTCTCGTGCTGCACGATGCGCGCCTGCCACCCGGAAAACTCGCGCCGCTCCGCCGCGCCGTCGGGCGTTGCGTACTCTAGCAGCACGGTTTCGGGACGCGCCACCACTGCCTGCAGCCCGTTGAGGGAGAGGCATCCTTCAAAAAACGAGGCGCGCCCGGGCCCAACCGGTGTGTAGCGGGGGTTGAGGATGGCGAGGAATTCCAGGGGACTCCGGTTCCGGAGGGCCGCGGCAGCGGGATCGATGTCGTACTGGTCCTCCAGGACGGCCAGCCGCAGGGGGATGCCAAGCTGCGGCGCGGCGAGGCCTACTCCGGGAGCTTCATGCATGACCTGGCGCATGATACCGATCAGGCGGCCCAGTTGGTCGTCGGACAGCTGGCCATCGAAGTCCGCGGCACGCTGGCGGAGCGCCGGATGCCCGGCCTGGACAATGGGCGGGAGGGTTCCGGCGGAGAGAATCTGTTCGACAATCTCGCGGATCTGGCCGGCACCGGCGGTGGTCTGGGGAACAGTCTGGGTCATGGGGACAGCCTACTGGCGGACGGCACGCAGGATCAGTCCGCTAGGGTCTACTGCATGGCTGAAGAAACCCTTCCTGTGCTGTCCCCGCTGGAACACGTCCTGGCCTTCATCCGGGTCCTTGAAGCGGGCGGCGGTGCGGCGGACATCCGGCCGTTCCTGGCCGAGCAGTTCGTGCTGATGGAGGCCCCGCACCTGCTGGCCCCGGAAGGTTCCACGCGGACGCTGGCGGCAGTGCTGGCCGGAGCCGACCAAAGCCGTGAAGTGGTCAAGGACCAGCAGTTCACTGTCCGGCGCACCACGTGTGAGGGCGGCCGGGTGGTGGTGGAGGCCGACTGGTCCGCCACCGTGCTGATAGACCTGCGGTATTGGGACCGCGGCGAGACAATCCAGGCCAGGACGTCGTCCGTCTTTGAGGTCAGCGACGGTGTGATTGTGAGCCAGGACAGCTACGACTGCTACTTCAGGTAACCACGCCTCCACGCGCCGGAAAGCTCCTACTGCATCGTGAAGCGCGCCGCGGCCCACCTGTTTACCGGGGGTATTGCGGCGGCCAAGCCAATGCCGGCAACACGGAACCGCAGGAGCGGCTGCGGCAGCGGCCTGCCCAGCATCATGTTGATTTCCGCCTGCCGGCGCGCCACATTGGCTGCCCGGCGGCGGTTACGCTCGAATTCCCGGAACTGGGGGCCCATAGGTTTACCCGCCAAGGCGGCGCAGATCAGGGGCGCCAGGTCCCGGGCGCCCAACCAGCCCAGGTTCATGCCCTGCCCACCGATGGGGCTGATCTCATGGGCGGCGTCGCCCAGCAGCACTGCGCGTCCGGCAATCGTCCTTTGCGCGGTACAGGAACGCACGCTGAAGGCGCTAAGCATGGAGTTCGTGGCTGGATCGGGTCGAATCCCGGTCCGGCGGTGCACCAGCTGCGCAAGATCGCCGGGCCCTGCAGCCGCCTTAGCGGGGGAGTCCAGCCGCACCACCCAGCGCCGGACACCTCCCGGCAGTGGAAAGGACTCAACGATGCCGCCGGGCTCGAGGAACAGGACGGCCTTGTCCCCGTACTCCGTGCCGTCCTCGAAATCGCCCATGAGGTAGTGGTCCGGATACGTCCTGCGGACCACCGGGATGCCGAGCCGCTCTCGCAGCGTCGACCGGGCACCGTCGGCCGCAACGAGCAGCGCTCCGGTCACGCCGCCGCTGGGACTCGTGGCACCGGGGCCCGCCTCCACAGCAGCGGTGACCTTGCCGCCGTCGTCCGCAACCCCCGTGACGCGGGCACCCCTGGCGATTGCGCCCGGATCAAGGGCGAGGACACGCTCTTCCAGGAGTTGCTCGGTCCTGAACTGCGGGAGTGCCAGCACGAACGGAAAGTCCCTGGAAACACGGTCGAACACCATGGTTCCCACCGTCTTCCCGCCGCTGACCGCCATGCCGGCACGGATGCGGACGCCTTCATGGACCATGCTGGATGCCACCTGCACCCCGGCAAGTGCCTGCAGGGCCGGCGGATGGATGCCGATGGCCCGGGTGTGCAGGATCGGCGCCTGCCGCTGCTCAAAGACCTTCACCGTGACGCCTTCCTGCAGCAGCGCGGCCGCCAGGTAGAGGCCGACAGGACCGCCGCCCGCGATCAGGACCTCGGCGTCCATCTCAGTCCCTCCGGCAGGCCAGGACCTGGTGGAAGGCCGAAGGGCGCTCCACGGACCAGCCCGGGGGAGCGGAAGCGGCCAGCTCCGCGTGCGTATAGCTTCGCCGGATGGAGGTGAGGCCGTCCTCCCGGATGTAGGACTTCCTGAACGGCAGCGCGGCCACACCGAAGAAGGCAAAGGCGGCGGGGCTGCGGATCAGGTCGTTATGCAGCGACTTCCTGGTGGCCAGGATTTCTGAGTCTGCCAGCAGCTCCCGGAGCTCGGCGGGCTCAAGATGGTGAAGTACGTGGTTGGAGATCACGACGTCGAACCGGGCGCCTTCCCGGACCAGGTCGCCGCTGTGCGCCTGCCGGAAGTCGACGCCCGGGGTTGGCGGACGGCGGCGGGCGAAAGAGGCGGCGCGGGGGTCCGGATCGATGCCGGTGACGTGGATTGGCAGGCCGTCCCGCTTGGCCCAGCGCGCAAGCATGACGGCAAGGTCGCCGCCACCGGAGCCGACGTCCAGCACGGTCAACGGGCGTTGTTGCGCTGCTGTGATGGTGCGCAGCTCCGTGCGGTACAGCCCCCGCCAACCGGACAGCATCCGGTTAATGACCCAGAACTGCCGATATGTATTGTCCAGGAGCCGGGCATCGCAGTCGGCGCGGTCCATCTGCTCCACCTCTCCGGCAGCGCGCGTCCGCAGCAGGATCCCCACGCGGATTCCGTCAGGCCATCTCTGCGGGCATCCGGTCCTGGGCCGGCTTGGGGTGGCCTGCCGCAGCTGATTCCGCCAGTCCCGGGTCCCGGGTGCCGGCCGCGGCCTGCCGGAGCTTGGTGAACAGGCCCGTCTCCACCGTGAGCCCTGGACCGAACGCCATGGAACAGATGGCCTCACCGCCGTGGGGATTGTCCGGGTGCAGTGGCTGTTCCAGGATGTGCTTGAGGACGAAGAGGACTGTGGCGCTGCTCATGTTGCCGTAGCTCCGGAGGATCTCCCTGGCTGGGAAAAGCTGCGCATCGCTGAGGCCAAGCCTGGACTGTACCTTGTCAAGGATGCTGCGCCCCCCGGGATGGATCGCCCAGTGGGGGATTGCGGGGTAGGGGAGTCCCGCCAATTCCGGGTCTTTTGCCAGCAGCGGCTGCAAGGCGCCTACGATGTGGTCATCGATGATGTGGGGCACATAGTTGCCCAGGACCATCTCGAACCCATGGTCGCCGATGTTCCACGCCATTGAGTCCTCACCAACGGGGGTGAGGACTGTTTCGAAGTGGTCCAGCTTCAACAGGGCGGCTTCCTCCGCGCCGGGGCGTGCAGTTACGACGGCGGCAGCGGCACCATCGGCGAACAGGGCCGACCCCATGATGGTGTCCGGATCATTGGACGTGCGCACGTGCAGTGAGCAGAGTTCCGCGCAGACCACCAGAACGACCGCATTCGGGTCCGATTCACAGAACAGCTTGGCCGCGCGGAGAGCAGGAAAAGCGGCGTAGCAGCCCATGAAGCCCAGGTGGTACCGCTGGACGGAAGGACTGAGCCCGAGCTCGCGGACCACCTTGTAGTCCGGGCCAGGATTGAAGAAGCCCGTACACGACACTGTCACGAGGTGAGTTATGTCAAGTAAATCCAGTTCCGGGGCGGCCTGCAGGGCGGCCCGGGCAGCCTCCACGAACAGTTTGGTGGCTTCCCGGGCGAAAATATCGTTGCGGACCTTGGTGCTGGGGTTCAGCAGGAGCCCGGTGTCCGGGTCGTAGAACTGGGGGTTTTCCGAGCGGCACGTGTTGGTGAGTTCCTCGACGGCGGTGAATCTCGTGTCGATCGCTGCGCCGTCGAAACAGGTGGTGACCAGGCGGGATCCGAGCCGGGAAAGTCCGGGTTGGGCTGCAAAGACATCACGGGCTTCGGACTGGATCAGCTTTGTCGTCGGAACTGCAGTTTCAAGTGAACGCACGTAAACCGTCATCACGTCATTCTTGACGGGCAGCTGGATAAAGACAATGGGCTCCGCCGGGTTGGGACGCCACACAGTGCAGCACAGTGCAAGGTTTTGCGTGTTGCGTGGACGCGGCGCAGGCTGATCCATGCTCCGCTTCCAGTCCTGCCCAAAGCGCCGATAATCTACATTATGTCAAGTAGTACTCTGCGTATTGCATCAGATGAATCAATCATCCCGATCCCCCGGATCCGCAAGGACATGCTGACCGGGTGGCGCAACCAGCAGCTCTCCAGGAACCTCCAGTTCGAGACGATCGATAAGGGAATCGCAAGTGTCCGCAGGTTCGTCAACCACGTGAACGAGTTCCCCTGGAACTGGGCACCGGAGCATGTCGAGGAGTATTTCGGTGACCTCCGCTCGATCCACCAGCTGAAGCACTCCACCGTCCGCGGCTACCAGTCCACGCTCCGCCGGTTCACGTCATACGTGTCGAACCCCGACTACGGCTGGGACCAGGTCTGCGAACAGCGCTTCGGCACACACCCGTCCCAGGTCTTCTTTGACTGGAACACCGCCTCCCACACACAGGAGTACGAAGGACGCGCCTCCAAGCGGCCGTTCACAAAGACGGAACTGCAGATGCTGTTCGATCACGCCGACGACCAGGTCGAACTCATCGCCGCCTCAGGCAAGAAAGGCTGGCAGGCAGCCTACCGGGACGCCGTCATGCTGAAAATCGCCTACTCGTACGGGCTCAGATTCAACGAGCTCCGGCACCTGCAAACCATCGACTTTGCCGCCAACCCCCAAGCACGAAGGTTCGGCAAGGCCGGCGTCTGCAAGGTCCGGTTCGGCAAATCACGCAAGGGCTCCCCCCACAAACCCCGCAGCGTCCTGACGGTCTTCGACTGGACCGCCGGCGTTCTCGAAGACTGGCTCGCCAACGGACGCGGCACGCTCGACACCCTGGACCTGTTCCCCAGCGAACGCGGCGGCCTAATCTGTGAATCCACCCTGCTGCGCCGGCTCCGGCGCTACCTCAACGAGCTGGGCCTGCCAATGGATGGCCTGGACCTGCATTCACTCCGGCGCTCCTATGCAACGCACCTGCTGGAGGACGGATGGGATCCTAGATTCGTGCAACATCAGATGGGCCACGAACACGCCTCCACCACCGGGATCTACCAGTTCGTCAGCGACGACTTCCGCAACACGACTCTCCGTGCGGCGCTGGACCGCACCATCGATGAGGTCCTGGGCGTGCAGATGCGAGGTCAATGGTGAGGCGCGAAGTCGAATACAAATGGCGGCTCTCCGAGCTCATGGCAGCACGGGGACTGCACAACACAACCGACCTCATCCCCCTGCTGGCCGAGCGTGGCATCACCTTGTCCCGGCCACAGGTCTACCGTCTCGTCAACCAGAAACCCGAACGCGTCGCACTGCAGGTCATCGCCGCGATCTGCGACATCTTCTCCTGCGGACCCGAGGACCTCATCACCGTCACAGCCGCCGACGCCCGCGCCCGCAAAACCGGAACCAGCGCCCCCAACGTCGTCGACCTGAACCGCACCGTCAGACCACGACGGGCGCGCATCATCGACAATGATCACTGACAAACCCCAAGGCCTCAGCCCCCGCAGCACCAACCGCGGCCGGCCCCGCACCACCGGAACGGCAACCTGCGCACGCTGCGGCCGGTCCGCCGGCCGAACACGCGCCACCTGGCCCGAGGGCCGAATCTGCGGCCCCTGCTTCACCACCGCCACCCGCACCCACGGAACCTGCCCGGAGTGCGGCCAGCACAGACTTCTACCCGGGCCACCGGACATCAGCGGAGGGCCACGCTGCGCGCCCTGCGCCGGCATCCTCCATGACTTCCACTGCACCCGTTGCAATACGGAGGGCGAGTTCTACCGGCGCGGCATATGCGCCCGCTGCGCTCTCCGGGAGGACCTCAACGAACTACTGTCGCCAGGCTCGTCCGGCCCCGACCCCGAAACAGCCCGCAAAATCGTTGATGTCCTCTGCAAAGCAGACCGGCCTGAAAGCATCATCACGTGGAAGCGATCCCCCAAAGTCCAAGCACTCCTCGGCTCTCTATCGAGCGGGGAGACTCCGCTGACGCACGAAGGACTCGATGCCGCCGCTGAGTCAGCGAACCGCGAAGCCAATCACCTGCGCGCCCTGTTCATTCATCACGGACTCCTCCCCTACCAAGACCCGTATCTGGCCCGGTTCGAAACCTGGATTGACGACAAGCTCCGCCACTTGCCCGAGGAGGTCGCCAAACCCGTCGCACAGTTCGCCACCTGGCATCACCTCCGGCGCATCCGGTCCATCACAACACCGGAGAAGAGCGCCCAAGCCCCGGTCCACTCCGCCAAGCAAGAGATCACCGAAACCATCAAGTTTCTGGACTGGCTCTGGGAAACCCACCAGCGGACAGCGGCGAACTGCACTCAACAAGACATCGAAACCTGGCTCGCAACCGGTCCCACGACCAGAAAAGCCATTCGCACCTTCATCGTCTTCATCAAGAACACCGGCACGAACCACCGAGTGGACATGGGCCACTACACAGCCAAGACCCGCCCCGCGATCACCCAGGACCAGCGCGTGGCCTGGCTCCGGGAACTGCTTACAGGCACCAGCGAGTCCATGCCCTACCGAGTCGCAGGCATCCTGCTGCTTCTCTACGCCCAGCCGCTCGTGCGGGTCGCCAAACTCCGGACCGACGCTATCGAAACCAATGAAAGCACCGGCAACATGCGGATCACCTTCGGCCCGCACCCAGTGCCCATTCCCGAGCCCTTCGCCGACTTGCTTCGAGAGCACCTTAAAGGCCGTCCGAATCTTAGAACAGGATCAGACGCACAAAGCCCTTGGCTCTTCCCGGGGACCCGGGCCGGACAACCACTTCACCCAAACGGCATCATGGATAGGCTCCGAAGCTTGGGCATCGATCTTCGGGGCGCACGAAACACGGCCCTCGACGAACACCTCTTAGCCTCACCACCGCCGCTGGTCGCCGACGCCCTTGGCTATAGCCACCAAGTAGCCTTCCTCCACGCCGACGCAGCAGGCGACGCCTGGTCACGCTACGTCAACCTGCGCACCAAACCCTGATACCGCCGCTGAAAATCCACACCGACCTTCCTGACGTCGGCCGCCGGGCGTATGGTCATTTCAAAACCGATGAGTGCAACACTCCTACCGCCAGAATTGGGGATACATGGCGCGTTTACTGCCCAGCTACGGAGGAGTGGGACGCGACTCCTTTTGGGATATGACTTACTTCACGGATACGGCAAGTGTCGGCGAAGTCTTTCTTGCAGTCCTGAGCGGGGCCATGCTCGTCTTCTGGGTCTTGATGCTGTGGTTTTACCGCAGGAAAGGAAGAAGCCCGTTTCGAGACGATGCCTCCAAATTTGCCCTCTATTGCGCAAAAATAGCTCCCTGGATGTTGGGCGCCATCTGCCTCTTCTGCACCGTATGGGCTTTCACGCCAGGAAATCTATGGTGAACGTTAGCCGGGGTCCTTGAAGTGGACACCGTATACCCACTTCGATCTGACTCATCATTCCGCCGGGCGTGCTGCCCACAAATACGCCGGTCTCGAATCCGCAGGGATGCCAGTAACGCAGAACTCGCACTCCCTCATACAGCCTTCGGGGTGCCTTCCTGCGGCACAACCCAAACCCGCCATCGGGCAGCCACTAGTGGCGCCGTCTCATTGATGCCCCCACCACGGCACCCACGCCGAGCCCCAACGCGAAACCCCAAAACGGGGTGTGGAAGATCGCCAGGCCCAGGCTGATCCCCAAAGCGGCTCCCACCAGGCTGCAGATCCATAGGGCTTTATTCACGGTGTCTCCGTCATGGCTAGGGGGCCTCACCTACTGCAGCGAGATTACTGCATCCCTATCCCCTACGTGCCCAAGAACGGGGAGGTCTGCCGTGAAGTCGGGTAGCTCACGTCGGTGCGCGGGCTCGTGGCGGATCATAATCTGTGGTCAAGGCGGCTGGCCCACTAGGGCCGCCTCGGGCACGCGACGGAGGAAAGCCCTATAGGCCCCTCCCTTGTTCAAGCAGACGGCGGCGGCGCCCGGTTTCCTGTTTCCCCCTAGGACGCCCCATGCGCGAACTCCCCCGCCTCAACAGCTGCACAAACTGCTCAACTTCCTGCACCCGTTGCCGGGCACAAATGCGGGAGGAAGCGCTGCGGCAAGCCCCCGGCAGGCCAGTCGTCCTTCTCCACCCGGCAGCCGTCACGGTCCGCTCGAACCTGGGCCAGGCGGTCGCCTACACGGTTACCGATGTCCTGGTGGAGTGGACCGAGGACTCCACTTACCACCTCAGATGGGAGGCCAGCTGGCTCGTCCGACGCAGGGCGGGCTGACTGTAGGGGGCCGCGGACCATCTGCTGGGGATTGTTGCGGGATACGCACGCACCGTAGGTAAGTAGCCCCCAAATCTTCAATGACGTACCGCTTACGCGTGCCGGCCCAGCACACCCAAACCTACTCTCGTCCTCAGGACGGAGACTTGCAGCCGCCCTGAACAGGCGGTCCTCCCCGTCTGGGGGTTCTCGCCATTGCTTTTGCAGGTTTCCACGCAGGGGACCCAATGACAGACCTTTCCTCCACCAGCAGCACTGTTCACCGGCCCGTTTTTTTCGATACCAGCGGCACCCGCTGGTACCGAATCCTGAACGGCCTCCTCGCCGCAGTGCTGTCCATCGTTTTGATCCTGTGTGCCGTGTTGCCCGCAGCCACCGCTCCCCTGCGCCCGGGCCAATTGAACCAGGCACCCGGATATCCGCGCCAACTGCTTGCCCAGCAGGACATAAGGGACATTCCCCGCGTCGGCTACGAACAGGGGAACGAAATCTTCCACCGGATCGACCTGGTGGAGAGGCGCGACGGCATCGACTACCTCACTGACCCGTTCAGCAACGAAGTACTTCGCGAAGCCACGGCAGAGGAAGCTGCGGCCATTGGCGACCGGCCATATGCCGTTGAGGCCTACGGCCTTCCTCCAGACCACACACTGATGCTCACGTTCGACGACGGTCCGGACCCCACCTTCACCCCGCAGATCCTGGATCTGCTGTCGCGTGAGGGCGTTCCTGCAACCTTTTTCGTTATTGGGGAGCAGGTGGTGGAAAACCCCGACATCTTCCGGCGGATGGTGCGGGAAGGCCACATGGTGGGAAACCACACCATGAGCCACATCGACTTCTGGGCGCATGACGACGCCTATAACCGCCAGCAAATCATTGGCGAAGACAGGGTGCTCCGGGCGGTGGACAACTACGCCTCAAGGCTCTTCCGGATTCCGACCGGCAATCCGGAGAACAACACGCTGGCGCTTCTGCAGTCGCAGCAGCTGGGGTACCTTCACGTCAACATGGACCTAGATACCCGCGACTGGGAGTACAAGCCCGGCGCCCAGGTCCCCACTCCAGAACTCGACGGACTCGGGCACGTTATGTTGGTCCATGACGGCGGCGGGGACCGGACAGCGACCATCGAAATGCTGAAGGACTTCATCCCCAAAGCCAGGGCGCAGGGCTACCGGTTCACCACCCTCGAACCCATGCTTCCGGCCGGATTCACCCCCCAGCGCAGCGTCATGGCCGGCTTCCAGGACAACCTGACCTTCGGAGCCCTCACCGCCTATTTGGTCACCCCCAACGTGGTCATGAACTGGCTGTTTTGGTTCGGCGTCGGATCATTGACCGTCCTGACGTTCCTGTTCGTTGTCCTGGCCCTCATCAACAATGCCCGGCAGCGCAAGCGCAAATGGGACGTGGCCGACATCAGCGACTGGCCACAGGTCAGCGTTGTCCTGCCTGTCTTCAACGAGGAGCCCGTGGTTACCAAGACACTCGATGCCCTGAAGGCGAGCGACTACCCCAACTTCGAAGTGGTCGCGGTCAATGACGGATCCACCGACGCCACCCTTGAAGTCCTCGAAAAGTACGCCGCCGGCTGGCCGCAACTGCGCGTCTACTCCCAGTCGAACGCGGGCAAACCGGCAGCGAGCAACAAGGGAATCTTCCAGTCCCGGGGCGACATCGTGGTGACCCTGGACGGTGACACCCTGTTCGAACCGCAGACCATCCGGATGCTGGCCAGGCACTTCGTGGCTGACGCAGGGTCCAAGCAAGTAGGCGCAGTCGCCGGCCACGTGAAGGTCGGGAACAGGCGGAACCTGGTTGCCGGCTGGCAAAGCCTGGAGTACCTGTCCGGTATCTGTGTTACCCGGATGGCGGAAGGCCTGATGGGGGCGATCTCGATCTGTCCCGGTGCATGCGCGGCGTGGCGAAGGGAAGCCTTGGTCGCAGCCGGCGGCTACTCGGACGAGACACTCGCAGAGGATGCGGACCTGACCCTCTCCCTGCAAAGGATGGGCTACAGCATCATGCAGGAGAACAATGCCGTGGCCTGGACCGAGGCGCCGCTTACCCTCAAAGGACTCTTCAAGCAGCGGCTCCGCTGGACCTATGGGAACATCCAGACGCTGTACAAGCACCGCTCCATGCTGTTCAACCCAAAGTTCGGCGCCCTCGGCATGCTGACCATGCCCTACGCACTGATTTCCGTCCTGGTGCCGCTGATCTTCATGCCGCTGGCTGCGGGCGTGGCTGCGCTCAGCCTCGCACGCGGCGAGTGGCAAGCCATCGCCCTGTTCTCAGCATTCGTTGCGACCACCCACATGGTGGTCTCCGTGGTGGCGGTGGTCATGGTGCGCGAGAGCCCGCTGCACCTGCTCATCGTGCCGATCTACCGGCTCATCTACGAACCGCTGCGGGCCTACGTCGTTTTTGGCTCGGTGATCCGGGCGCTGAGGGGTTCCGCCGTCGGGTGGTACAAACCCCAGAGGACCAACAGCGCCACGTTGCCCGCCCCCGCCGCTGCCCCGCGGCACCTCTCCCCCACATCCGCCTGACCACGCAAACGATGAAAGCACTGTTTCGCACCAGGCGCTGGAATCCCGTGCTTTTAAGCGCCGCGATGGCCCTCACAGGCTGCAGTTCCTCCCCAACGCAGGGCGCGGGACCTCCAGCTGAAGCCACCCCGGCCCGAAGCGCCGCCGGATGGTTCGGCGGATACCTGGACGTCACCCTGCCGCCAGGTCCCGCCCTGCAGCATGATGCTTCCCGGGGAGCCACCACGGTACTGGCCTTTATCACCGCGGATCCCTCACAGCCCTGCACTCCCGCCTGGGGCGGGACGCTGGGCATGGAGGCCGCCGGCAGTCAGCTGCAACTCGACACGCAGATACGGCAGGCCCGTGCGGCCGGTGGCAACATTGCCGTCTCGTTCGGCGGCCACCGCGGCCAGGAACTCGCAACCACATGCCGGGAAGCCAGTGCCCTGGCCGACGCCTACGGAGCTGTCATCGACCGGTATGCACTGGATGTGGTGGACCTGGACATCGAGGGACGGGCGGCTGAACCGGCCGCGGACCAACGTCGCGCCGAGGCCATGGCCCGGCTTCAGGAGCGTCGGCCAAAGGACCGCCCCCTCAGGATCTGGTTGACGCTCCCTGTCAGAAGGGATGGACTGGATGAAGGCGGCAGACGGAGCATCGAGGCGATGCTCGCGGCCGGAGTCACGCTGGAAGGAGTCAACCTGATGACCATGAACTTCGGCCGCCTCGGAGACGGCGAAACCATGCTCAGCGCATCCACGGGTGCAGCGGAGGCGACCCACCACTACCTGGAACAGTTGCCTTTCAAGGCCGAGGGCTCCCGGGACGCTGCAAAGTTGTGGCGGAGCCTGGGGCTCACGCCCATGATCGGAGACAACGATGTAGAGGGCAACACGTTTTCATTGCAGGACGCTGCTGGACTCAACGCCTTCGCGGCCGACCGTGGACTGGGAAGGCTTTCCTTCTGGTCCATCAACAGGGATACGTACTGTCCCTGGGAGGCCCAGGAAAACGTGGAACGTCCGTCGAGTGGCTGCAGCGGCGTCAGCCAGGACGCAGGTGACTTTGCCAAAGAACTTGGCAAAGGCTTCACGGGTGGCAGTTGAGTATCGTGCCGTGGGCAGGATCCAAGCAAGGCGGCGGCCACATGGCTCGCGGGGCAGGAGGGGTGCGTGCGTGCAAGAACGGCATGGCTGCCGCAGTTGCCTGCTGCATTGTGCTCGCGGCCAGCGGATGCGTAGGGACGCCCCGGCAAGCCCAGGCCGGGGATACCCGGAAGGACGTCTTCGTCACGGCCTACACCTGGTTCGACAACACTCCACCCGGCTCCACCGCGATCAGCCACCCGATCCTGCACAAAGCGGCGGGCGGTACCGGAACGTATGCCGATCCGGTGACCATCGCCGTCGGACATTCCCGCGAGACCGGTGACGACGTTCTGGACATCCCTGCAGGCACGCGGATCTACCTCCCGGACGTCCGCCGCTATTTCATCGTCGAAGATACCTGCGGGGACGGCCCTGCTCCTGAGGACGGCCCCTGCCATACGGGCGCCGAAAAATACGGCCATGCCAAGCTATGGATCGACATGTGGATCGGCGGCAAGGGTGAGGCGCAGTCTTTCGTCCGGAACTGCGCGCGCAAGGTGACGGGAACAAGCACCGCCATCTTCGACCCCCCGGACGGTTATCCGGTCGCGCCGGGGCAAGGCGTAATCCACGATGGAAAGTGCGATGCCGGCTATGGAGCCAGCGCACCTCCCGTCGGCAGCTAAGCTCGAAACATGAGTTCCCTGAAAACCAAGCCTGCACCTACCTCACCCGCACGGGCAGCAGCGGCTGCAGCAGCGGCCGACGTTGTGCTGATCCTTGTTTTCGCCGCGATAGGCCGGGATGCGCACCACCGTGAAGAGCCCATCCTCGGCGTGCTGCTGACCGCCTGGCCGTTCCTTGCCGGTGCAGCAGCAGGATGGGGCCTTGCCAGAGTGTGGCGCCGTCCGTTGGCCATCGCCCGGGCAGGCGTTCCCGTCTGGCTCGCCACCCTGGTGGGCGGCATGCTCCTCCGGGCCCTGACGGGGCAGGCGGTGGTCCTTCCCTTCATCATCGTTGCCACTCTGGCCCTCGCCGTATTGCTGGTGGGCTACCGCCTCCTGCTGGCCGGTGTGGTGCGCCTCCGCCAACGGCAGGGCGGGTAGCGGCAACGGAAACGGACGGCGCAGGGTGTCAGCCGGGTCCGGCGCCCGTGTAATAGGCTGGCTGCAGAGAAAAGCCTGCCGTGGGTCTTCGCGGCGGCACTGATTGAAGGGGTTCAAGCGTGGTTACCGCATTTGTTCTGATCAAGACTGACGCCGCACGTATCCCCGAGACGGCTGAAGAGATTTCAGCGATCGAGGGCATCAGCGAGGTGTATTCGGTCACCGGGGAATGGGACCTTATCGCGGTAGCGCGGGTCCGCAGGCACGAGGACCTCGCCGACGTCATCGCGGACCGGCTTTCCAAAGTTCCCGCAGTGGTCCACACCACCACCCACATCGCGTTCAGGGCGTACTCGCAGCACGACCTTGACGCTGCTTTCTCCCTGGGATTCGAACAATAACCGCCGTTTAGGCCCTCGAGAGGGACACCCATCGGTCAAGAACGGCGGCCGCGGCACCGGAATCGATCGAGTCCGCCGCCCGCGCGAATGCGTCCTTCATGCGGTCAAGGAACGGCCTCTCTGCGTTGCGGTCGAACGCGACCAAACCCGCTGCGGCGTTCACCAGCACCGCGTCGCGGGCAGGGCCCTCACTGCCGGCCAGCACTTCCCGGACAACTCCGGCGTTGGCGGCCGCATTCCCGCCGCGGAGTTGTTCAACAGTAGCCAGCCTGATGCCAAGGTCCTCCGGCGAGAAACGCAGTTCACTGACGGCACCATCGCGGATCTCCCACACGGTGGACGGGCCGGTTGTGGTCAGCTCGTCCAGTCCGTCATTGCCGCGGAAGACCAGTCCCCTGCTCCCCCGGCGGGCCAGGACGCCGGCAACGAGCGGTGCCATCCGCGCATTGGCGACGCCCACGGCTGACGCCTGCACGTTGGCAGGGTTGGTGAGCGGTCCCAGGAAATTGAAGGCCGTGGGTACCGCGAGTTCCCGCCGCGGGACGGCAGTGTGCCGGAAGGACGGGTGGAACACCTGCGCAAAGCAGAACGTGATTCCTGCCTCCTCCGCGTTCCGGGCCACCTGCGCGATAGGCAGGTCCAGGCGGACGCCGAGCGCTTCAAGTACGTCAGCGGAACCGGACGACGACGACGACGCGCGGTTCCCGTGCTTGACCACCTTGGCCCCGGCCCCGGCAGAGACCAGGGCGGCCATGGTGGAGATGTTGATGGTGTTAAGTTGGTCACCACCGGTGCCGACAATGTCGAGTTTTTCCCCGCTGATGCTCACCGGGTTGGCATGGGCAAGCATTGCCTCCACGAGGCCTGAGAGCTCATCGACCGTCTCGCCTTTGGCACTGAGGGCGACAAGGAAACCGGCGATCTGGGCCGGTGTTGCTTCCCCGGACATGATGGTGTCCATGGCCCAGGAGGTGTTCTCCGCAGTGAGGTCGTTGCCCTTGATGAGCGCCGAGATCAACCGGGGCCAGGTGTTGCCGGACGCTTTAGTTGCCTGAGAAGTCACCTGCTGATGCTATCGAGCGATGGCGGCCAGTGACCAATGTGAACCGTCGCGGGAACTTTTCCGGGCAATTTCGCGTCTTTGTAGAAAAAGTCCTCCGAAAAGGCGGTTTGCGTTGGGCAGCACGGACTTTTACAGACATAATGTCTATGTGACATCTGCGACCCATGCCCCCAGTACCCCGGCGCACCCCACGCTGAACCGCCCCAATATGGTTTCTGTCGGAACCGTTGTGTGGCTGTCCAGCGAGTTGATGTTCTTCGCCGGTCTCTTTGCCATGTACTTCACTCTGCGCTCCACGAGCGGACAGATGTGGGCGGAAGAGACGGCCAAGCTCAACTTCCCCTTTGCGCTCGTCAACACGATCGTCCTCGTGGCCAGTTCCTTCACTTGCCAGATGGGCGTCTTCGCCGCAGAGCGGCTGCAGCCACGGCGCACCGGCGGTGCCCTGCAGTTTGGCCGCTGGGGAATGAACGAATGGTTCACCCTGACGTTCCTCATGGGTGCGTTCTTCGTTGCCGGCCAGACCACCGAGTACGCCATGCTGGTTTCCGAGCACGTCTCGCTCTCCTCCAATGCATACGGCTCGGCCTTCTACATGACCACGGGCTTCCACGGCCTCCACGTTATCGGCGGCCTCATCGCCTTCCTGCTCATCATGGGCCGGTCGTTCGCCGCGAAGAAGTTCGGACATTTCGAAGCAACGTCCGCGATCGTCACCTCTTACTACTGGCACTTCGTTGACGTCGTGTGGATCGGCCTCTTCCTGGTCATCTACGTACTCAAGTAGCCAGCTTTGATTCTTTTTCTACAAGAGGCAGAATTTCAGGTAGCGGCTCCCGGAGCCGGCGCAGGATCGAATAAAGGAACCACCACGTGAAGGCACTCTCACAAAAGCGGCGTCACCCACTTGCAGCAATAGCGCTGCTTCTGATGGGGCTCCTCATCACGGGTGGGCTGTACGCCGTGGCAACCACCGTCAACCAGGCCAAGGCTTCCACCACCACGTTCAGTGCAAGCGACACAGAAGAAGGCGGCAAACTCTTCGCCGCCAACTGCGCCACCTGCCACGGCATGGGTGCCAGTGGTTCCAAGGATGGTCCGTCGCTGGTGGGTGTCGGTGCAGCCGCCGTTGATTTCCAGGTGGGCACCGGCCGCATGCCGATGCAGATGAACGGCCCGCAGGCCATGAAGAAGCCTGTCCAGTTCAACGATGAGCAGACCCACCAGCTTGCAGCCTACGTTGCGTCCCTGGGAGCCGGCCCGGCAGTTCCTGCAGACGACCTGACAAACGGTGGCGGCGATGCAGCTGCCGGCGGTGAGCTCTTCCGGACCAACTGCGCCATGTGCCACAACGCCGCCGCAGCCGGTGGTGCACTGACCCGCGGCAAGTTCGCACCGGCCCTTGCGGACGTCTCCGGCAAGCACATCTACGAGGCCATGGTCACGGGCCCGCAGAACATGCCGGTGTTCAACGACGCCAACATCACTCCTGAAGGCAAGAAGGACATCATCACCTTCCTGAAGCAGATCGAAACCTCCGGCTCGCCCGGTGGAGCTGACCTCGGCTCGCTGGGTCCGGTTGCCGAAGGCCTGTTCGTTTGGGTAGCTGGCCTTGGCGTCATCATTGCCTTCACCATCTGGCTTACGTCCAGGACGTCCTGACTTTCCGCAGGAACCCACAACTTCTGCTGCCCAGTCAGCAGCTTGAAATTAGAAACTAACCCGGCGACTGCCGGGACGAGAGAAGGATGAGGCGAATTATGGGCAACCATAGTGACGGCAGTCCGAACCACTCGGGCACCGTAGCTACGGCTGGTCAGAATGAGGTGGAGAAGTTCCAGGATCCTGGAATTCCCCCGCATCGTTTGCGCCTGGCTGACACGGACCCGAAGGCCGCAAAGCGGGCAGAACGGCAGGTCGCCTTACTATTTGGCATTTCTGTTGTTGGAACCCTGATCTTCCTGGTGGCGTACTTCGCCATTGATCTGGGTGATGACTCCAGCATTGCCACCATCCGGCTCCAGAATGCCCTGCTCGGCATTGGCACTGCCTTCGCCATGCTGGGTATCGGTACCGGCATCGTGCACTGGGCCAAGGCCCTGATGCCGGACCACGAAGTCTCCGAGGAGCGCCACGCGATCCGTTACGAAGAGGACCGCCAGGCCGCGGTGCGCATCGTTGACGACATTGTGGAAGAGACCGGCATCAAGCGCCGCCCGCTGATCCGCAACACCCTCCTGGGTGCGGTCGCGCTGGCACCGCTTCCCGCCGTCGCCATCTTTGGTGACCTCGGTCCCCGCCCTGACGACAAGCTCGCGCACACCATGTGGGCTCCGCAGGACGGAAAGCGCAAGCGCCTCACCCGCGACCCCGATGGAACCCCCATCAAGGCCTCGGACGTCACCATCGGTTCTGCCTTCCACGTCATCCCCGAGGGCCTGAATGAACTGCAGGAAGGCAAGCTCAACGAGAAGGCAAAGTCCGTTGTGCTGCTGATGCGCCTTGATCCCGCCTCGCTGAACCCCTCAAAGGGCCGCGAAGAATGGGGTTACAACGGCATCGTTGCCTACTCCAAGATCTGCACCCACGTTGGCTGCCCTGTTGCTCTGTACGAGCAGCAGACGCACCACCTGCTGTGCCCGTGCCACCAGTCCACCTTCGACCTCACGCAAGAGTGCAAGGTGATCTTCGGCCCCGCCAGCCGTCCTCTCCCCCAGCTGCCCATCGCAGTTGATGACGAGGGCTACCTCGTCGCTACCAGCGACTTCCATGAACCCGTAGGACCAAGTTACTGGGAGCGTGATTCGCATGAGCGCAGCATCAACAGCTGAGCCGGCTTTCGTCGCCAAAACCAAGACAGGCCGGATCACCGACTTTGTCGACTCGCGTGTTGGCGGCTCCGGAATCCTCCGGGAGTTCGGCCGCAAGGTCTTCCCCGACCACTGGTCCTTCATGTTCGGTGAAGTGGCGCTGTACTCCTTCGTCATCCTCCTGCTGTCCGGAACCTTCCTGACGTTCTTCTTTGATCCGTCCATGGCGGAGACCCATTACGACGGCGGCTACATTCCCCTCAAGGGCGTGGAGATGTCGGTGGCATACAGCTCCTCGCTTAACATCTCCTTTGACATCCGTGGCGGACTCTTCATGCGCCAGGTGCACCACTGGGCTGCACTGCTGTTCGTCGCCTCCATCGCAGTCCACATGCTGAGGGTGTTCTTCACCGGCGCATTCCGCCGGCCGCGTGAAATGAACTGGGTGGTGGGCAGCGTCCTGCTGATCCTGGCCATGGCTGCCGGCTTCACCGGCTACTCACTCCCTGACGACCTGCTGTCCGGCAACGGCCTGCGCATCATCGACGGCGTCATCAAGTCAATCCCGGTCATCGGAACGTACATTTCGTTCTTCCTGTTCGGCGGCGAGTTCCCGGGCACGGCAATCATCAGCCGGCTCTACATGCTCCACATCCTGCTGGTGCCGGCTTTGATCCTGCTGATGATCGTCCTGCACCTCTTCATGGTTGTCGTCCACAAGCACACCCAGTACCCCGGCCCCGGCCGCAACGACAACAACGTTGTCGGCTATCCTCTGGGTCCTGTCTACGCAGCGAAGGCCGGTGGATTCTTCTTCATCGTCTTCGGTGTCATCGCGCTGATGGCGGCATTCTTCACCATCAACCCGATCTGGAACTACGGTCCGTACGACCCCTCCCCCGTGTCGGCCGGTACCCAGCCTGACTGGTACATCGGCTTCGTCGATGGTGCACTCCGGCTCATGCCCGGCACGCTCGGCAACTGGCACGTCGAGCAGATCTTCTTCGGACACGTATTCACCTTCAACGTGCTGCTCCCGGCACTGGTCCCCGCCGGAATCCTGTTCACCGTAATGTTCACCTACCCGTGGATTGAGCGCTGGATCACCAAGGACGATCGCGAGCACCACGTCCTGGACCGTCCGCGCAACGCCCCGACCCGTACGGGCATCGGTGTTGCTGGATTCATCTGGTACTGCGTGATGTGGGCGGCTGCAGGTTCGGACCTTATCGCCACGCACTTCCATGTGTCCCTCAACGACGTCACCTACTGGCTGCGAGCCCTGTTCTTCGTTGGACCGGTCATCGGCTTCATTGTCGCCAAGCGCGTCGCCCTGGCGCTGCAGCGCAAGGACCGGGAGATCGC
Organism: Pseudarthrobacter sp. NPDC058119; assembly: GCF_042884655.1. Classification (NCBI taxonomy): domain Bacteria; kingdom Bacillati; phylum Actinomycetota; class Actinomycetes; order Micrococcales; family Micrococcaceae; genus Pseudarthrobacter; species Pseudarthrobacter sp. NPDC058119. The sequence continues at coordinate 272,566 of NZ_JBHVTN010000008.1, read as the reverse complement.
CCTCCACGGCCGCGAGACCGGTCGAATCGTCAGGCTTCCGCACGGCGAATTCATCGAGGTCCACGCGCCGCTGGACGAGTACAAGCGGTACAAGCTGGTTGGCTTCGAGTCGCCCCAGGTACTGCCGGCCGTGCCGAACGAGCACGGCGTCGTGACCCGCAAGGAAAAGCGCCGCGCGTTCCTGTCGCGCTGGTTCTTCGAGGATCGGGTTGCTCCGGCAACGCCCGCAGAGCTTGAGGCAGCCCACGGCCATGGCCACGAAGCAGTCGAAGCAAGTGAAGGCTCCAAGAGCCTGACACACTAGCTCTTGGTTCCAACAGTGAAGGCCCGATCCGCATGGATCGGGCCTTCACTGTTTAAGCTCCGGGCCGCGGCAAGGCCGGTCGTGCCTGCCCCTGCAAGGAGGCAGCGTAAACCTGTCAGTGGTTGCGTGCGCGGCGGGCTCCGGGCCGTTGGAGGGGTACCCAGAGCTTGTACCGGTCCGCCCGGTAGTAGGAGACGGAGTAGTCAACCATCGCCCGGGCCACGAAGGCATGCCGCTGAATCTTCAGCAAGGGCGCCCCTACCTCTACATTCAGGAGCCGCGCGGTGGACGGCGAAGCGGCCGTGGCTTCAATCATGTCCTCACCCCACTCCATCACCAGCCCGAACTGCTCACTCAGGACGTTGTACAGGGACGTGGGCGGTTCACCATCCAGCAGGCCGGGGACGCGGTGGGCGGGGATGAAGTTCTCATCCACGCTCATCGGTTCCCCATCCGCCAGCAGCAGCCTGCGGAAGCGGACCAGCGGCGTACCCTCATCGAGCTGGAGCTCGCGCGCCAGGAACGCGCTGGCGCCTATCTGCTCAAAGCTCAACACCTTGGCTGCGGGCACCATGCCGCGCCGCTGCATCTCTTCACTGTAAGAGGTGAGCTTCACCTGGAGATCAAGCTTCGGCCGCCGCACGAACGTCCCCAGGCCCACAACGCGCTCGATGACCTCCTCCCCCACCAAGGCATCGATGGCCTGCCGCACCGTCATCCGTGCCAGGCCGAACCGCTCCGCCAGGTCCCGTTCGGATGGCAGCGCAGATCCCGGCGGACAGGACTGGGCGATGTACGCGCGGAGGATCTCGCGAAGCTGGACGTAGATGGCCGTGCCGCTGGTGCGGTCGATGTCGCCCGTGATTGCCGCGGCGCCAGCTGCCATGATCTTTCTCCTGCCTTTGGGTTCACTCAATTTTAGGACGGTCTAGACCAGCGCCGGGTCACTGGCCGTCTTTGGCAGCCACAGTGCCTTGGCGGCTATATTTGGTCTGGAAATTCACCAAAGACGGAGGGGGCCGTCTCTCGAAAAGGAGTCCCTTTGCCAACAAAGAAGGCTGTGGTGGCAGCGCCGGCAGGCCTGCACGCACGCTCCGCCGCGGTATTCGTCCGGGCCGTGACGGACACCGGGCTTCCTGTCACCATCAGCAAGGCCGGCGCCGCGGAAGTGGATGCCCGGTCGCTGCTCCAGGTAATGGGCGCGGATTTCGCCCAGGGCTGTGAGGTGGAGCTGTCAGTGAGTGGGACCTCGCTGGGTGACGCTCAGTGGCTCGAACGGGCCGAAGCTGCACTCCGTGAGCTTCGCGATCTTTTGGAGTCACAGGGAGCAGCCTGAGGGCCCTGAAGGGTATTAAACGACGGCGGGCCCCACCGATTCGGTGGGGCCCGCCGTCGTTATTCTGTTTGTTGCCTAGTGTGCGTGGTCTCCGCGGCTGTACTCGTACACCCAGCCCACGAGGGCTACGACGGCGATGCCGCCGGCGATGAAGACGATCCAGGGGCCAACTGCCAGGCCGAGGAAGCCGGTCGCGCAGGCGATCCCGAGGACCAGCGGCCACCAGCTCCAGGGGCTGAAGTGCCCCTGTTCGCCGGCACCCTCATGGATCTCAGCATCGCTGCGATCTTCGGGGCGCAGTCCGACACGCTTGCCCGTGAAGCCCAGGTACGCACCGATCATGCCAGCCAGGCCGCCCACGAGGAGGATGCCCAGGATGCCCACCCACTCGCCCCAGTTGGTCAGGAAGCCGTAGACCAGGGCGACGGGTACGAAGAAGAAAACTCCGGAGCCAAAGATCCAGGATTCGATTTTCACTGTGCTGTGTCCTTCTGGTCGGCGTTACCGAGAACTGCGGCCGCGGGAGCCGGCGAATCGACGGTGTGGACCTGGCGGAGTTCCGGGTGGTGCAGGTCCAGGGCGGGACGCTCCGAACGGATCCGGGGCAGGGACGTGAAGTTGTGCCGCGGCGGCGGGCAGGACGTGGCCCATTCCAGCGAGGCGCCGAAGCCCCAGGGATCGTCAACCTGGACCTTTTCAGCCTTGCGCCAGGTGATGTACACGTTCCAGAAGAACGGGATCAGGGACGCGCCCAGCACGAAGGAGGCGACGGTGGAGAACTGGTTCATCCAGGTGAAGTTGTCCTCCGGCAGGTAGTCCGCGTAGCGGCGGGGCATGCCCATGACGCCGAGCCAGTGCTGGATCAGGAAGGTGCCGTGGAAGCCCAGGAACAGCATCCAGAAGTGGATCTTGCCCAGGCGCTCGTTGAGCATCTTGCCGGTCCACTTCGGCCACCAGAAGTAGAAGCCGGCGAACATGGCGAACACGACAGTGCCGAACACCACGTAGTGGAAGTGCGCCACCACGAAGTAGGAGTCCGAGACGTGGAAGTCCAGCGGCGGGGAGGCGAGGATGATGCCGGTGAGGCCGCCGAACAGGAAGGTGATGAGGAAGCCGAGGCTCCACAGCATGGGGGTTTCGAAGGTCAACGATCCCCGCCACATGGTGCCGATCCAGTTGAAGAACTTCACGCCGGTGGGCACTGCGATGAGCATGGTCATGAACGAGAAGAACGGAAGCAGGACCGCGCCGGTAACGTACATGTGGTGGGCCCACACGGTGACCGAGAGGGCTGCGATGGCGATCGTGGCGTAAACCAGGCCCTTGTAGCCGAAGATCGGCTTGCGGCTGAACACCGGGAAGATCTCCGAGACGATGCCGAAGAACGGCAGCGCGATGATGTACACCTCCGGGTGGCCGAAGAACCAGAACAGGTGCTGCCACAGCACGGCGCCGCCGTTGGCGGGATCGAAGATGTGGGCACCGAACTTGCGGTCCGCGCCGAGGGCGAACAGCGCCGCAGCCAGCGGCGGGAAGGCCATGAGCACCAGGATGGCGGTGATCAGGGTGTTCCAGGTGAAGATCGGCATCCGCCACATGGTCATGCCCGGGGCGCGCATGCAGATGATGGTGGTGATGAAGTTGACGGCCCCGAGGATGGTGCCGAAGCCGGACAGTGCCAGGCCGAACACCCAGAGGTCGCCACCGATGCCGGGAGTGAAGGTGGTGTTGGACAGCGGCGCGTAGGCAAACCAGCCGAAGGATGCCGCGCCCTGCGGGGTGATGAAGCCGGACACGGCGATGGTGGAGCCGAACAGGAAGAACCAGAAGGCCAGCGCGTTCAGCCGCGGGAACGCCACGTCGGGTGCACCGATCTGCAGCGGCATGATCACGTTGGCGAACCCTGCGAACAGCGGGGTGGCGAACATCAGCAGCATGACGGTGCCGTGCATGGTGAACAGCTGGTTGTACTGTTCCTTGGTCTGCAGGATCTGCATGCCCGGCTCAAAGAGTTCGGCACGGATCAGCAGCGCCATCACGCCGCCCAGGCAGAAGAACACGAAGGACGCGATCAGGTACATGTACCCGATGGTCTTGTGGTCGGTGGAGGTGATCCAGTTGACGACGATGCGCCCCTTGGATTTGGGTACTACGGGAGCCGACAGGACTCCCGCAGGTGCGGATTGGGTGTACGTAGCCACGTCGCTCCCCTTACTTGGTTTCGTTCAGGTTCGGGTTGCGGTCGTACTCAACACCGAGCAGGCCGGTGTTGCCTGCAGCTTTGAGCTGGTCCATGTGGGCCTGGAATTCGGATTCCGAGACCACCTTCACGCGGAACAGCATTTCGGAGTGGTACTCGCCGCAGAGTTCGGCACACTTACCGTCGTAGGTGCCCTCTTTAGTGGGGGTGAACCGGATGTAGTTGGTCTTGCCGGGAATCATGTCGCGCTTCTGCAGGAAGGCGGGAACCCAGAAGGAGTGGATGACATCGCGGGAATTGAGCTCGAGGTCAACCGACTTGTTGACCGGCAGGTACAGGGTGGGGAGCTTTTCCATGTCGATGGTGTTACCGGTGAGGTGTGCCTGGACGCCCGCCTCGTGGAGGTCTTCCTGGATGACCTGGCCGGACTTGTAGTTGAAGTCCCAGGCCCACTGCTTGCCGCGGACGTCAACGACGACGTCGGCAGGCTGTGATCGGTCATCGATCGCCTGCTGGTCGCGGTCCGTGAAGTAGAAGAACACCAGGACCATGAAGATGGGGATGGTGAGGTAGAAGACTTCCAGCGGAAGGTTGAAGCTCGTCTGCCGCGGGAAGCCGACGGTTCCCTTGCGGCGGCGGTAGGCGACAATACACCAGATGATCAGGCCCCATGTAATGGTGCCAACCACGAGCGCAGCAATCCATGAGTTGACCCAGAGGTCCATGATGCGGTCGGTGTTGCTGGTGGTGCCCCGTTCAGTGGGCATCCAGCCTTTCTCTACCTCTGGCGAACATCCGGTCAAAACCAACGCGCCGGCTATAGCCAAGCTTGAGATCGTGGTGATCGTTTTGCGTCGGCTGCCGGTTCGGTTCTGCGAACTCACAGACGGCCCTTCCTACTTGTTGCTGTTGTCCGGGCAGCCCATCGGCGCTCCGGGCACAAAAAAGTTTTACTACTCGGTGTAGAGCTTACCGCTCCGCCGGGCGTTTCGCCCACATGTCGGCGCCGAGCCCCCGTGCCGTTTTAAACGGCTGGAAGCCCGGCGCCGACATCAGGCGAAATAACCGGCTTAGTGGAATGAATCGCCGCAGGCGCAGGAGCCGCCGGCGTTCGGATTGTCGATGGTGAAACCCTGCTTCGAGATGGTGTCCTCGAAATCGATGCTTGCACCGCTCAGGTACGGCACGCTCATCTTGTCGACGACGACTTCCACTCCGTCGTAGTCCCGGACAGCGTCACCATCGAGGAGCCGTTCGTCGAAGTAGAGCTGGTAAATCAACCCCGAGCAGCCACCGGGCTGCACGGCAACGCGCAGGCGCAGGTCCGTGCGGCCTTCCTGCTCGAGGAGGCTGCGCACCTTGCCGGCGGCGACATCGGTCAGGTTGACCTCGTGAACGGGCAGTTCGTCGCTGGCCACGGTGGTGGCGGTGCTGTTTTCGTTGGTTGAGGTGCTCATTGGCCTACCTTCTTAGGACGGTCTGGCGGCGTCGCCGTAACGGCGCCTGCCCCTACAAATACGGTATGGGCTATAGCTACATGCTACGCGCGGCAGTCCTGTAGCTCTAACTCCTGGCGTAACCGTCAAAGAACTCCGGTTGTTCCCTGGAAGCAGGGCAGGTGCCGGTACGCCGAACAGTCGTCATTTCCCTGTGTTGAGGCCTTCGCTGTTCAACCGGCTGAGCATGAGCGCTTCAGCCAGGATGGCATTGCGGAAGTCACCGATGTGCAGGGACTCGTTGGCACTGTGCGCACGGGAATCGGGATCTTCCACCCCGGTCACCAGGATCTGGGAGTCGGGATACAACTCCGTCAGGTCGGCAATGAAGGGGATGGACCCGCCGATGCCCGTTTCGACGGCCTGAACGCCCCAGGCCTCCCCCAATGCCCACATGGCCACAGTTGCGGCGGCGGACGACGTATCGGTCTGGAAGGGGTTGCCTGCCTCGCCCGGGGTGAAGACCACCTTTGCCCCGAAGGGCGCGTTGGTTTCCACGTGCCTGCGCACTGCGTCCATGGCCTCGGCCGGGACCTGGCCGGGCGCCAGCCGCAGGCTGAACTTTGCCCTGGCCCGCGGAATCAGCGTGTTGGAAGCCACTTCGACGGCGGGAGCGTCGAACCCGATGATGCACAAGGCCGGTTTGGTCCACAGCCTCGAGGCGATGCTACCCGTCCCTGCCAGGCGGACGCCGTCGAGCACTGACGCGTCGGCGCGGTAGTCCGCTTCAGGCATCTCCACGGCAGCCGTATCCGTGCCCACCAACCCCTCGATGGCGACGTTTCCGTCGGCGTCGTGGAGCGTGGCAATCAACCGGGACAGGAGGGTGGGGGCGTCCAGGACCGGTCCACCGAACATGCCGGAATGCACCGCGTGGTCAAGTACCTGCACCTCGATGGTGCCGTCGACAAGTCCGCGGAGGCTGGTGGTGAGGGCAGGCGTGCCGACCTTCCAGTTGCTGGAGTCGGCAACCACAATGACATCGGCCCGGAGCAGTTCCCGGTTTGCTTCCAGGAAGGTCCGGAACGTGGGCGATCCCGCTTCTTCCTCACCCTCGATGAAGAATGTCACGCCGAGGCCCAGGGAGCTGCCGAGGACCTCGGCGGCAGCTGCGTAAGCGGCAATGTGCACCATGATGCCGGCCTTGTCGTCGGCGGCGCCGCGCCCGTACAGTCGTCCGTCCTTCTCGACGGCGGTAAAGGGCCGGGTATCCCACAGCGACTCATCGCCGACGGGTTGGACGTCGTGGTGGGCGTAGAGGAGGACTGTCGGCTTTCCTTCGGCGGCAGGGCGACGGGCGACGACGGCCGGGCCGCCGGGCGTACCGTCGGCCTTGTCAACGGTCAGCACCTGGACCTCCCCGATCCCCGCGGCACGAAGGAGCTCCGCGACGGCTTGGGCGCTTCGCTCCAGGGGGGTGCGCTCGAAGCTGGGCCACGCAATCCCCGGGATGGCAACCAACTCCTTGAGCCGTGCAAGGGTGTGGTCAAAGGAACGGTCTACTGCAGAACGAAGGTCCTCCGTACCGCCGCTGGCCTCGCGGCCCGGTCCTGTCGTGGTGGTCGTGCTGCGCGGGGTTGCCGCAGGTGATGAAGTCATGGCCAAAACATTACCCCCGTCACTTTTGGCCGCCGGTCGGCAGGACCTGCGCCGCAGGCAGGAGGCACGCTGCTGCAAGGTATTCTGGTCAGGTGTTCGGACGTAGAAAAGAAGCGCCCACGGCGCAGGAAACCATAGACCAGCAGGCAGCGGAGGCGGCGGCACGGCAAGGCAACGTGACGGGCAAGGGCGCACCCACCCCAACGCGGAAGGCCCAGGAAGCTGCCCGCAAGCGGCCGCTGGTACCCGAGGACCGCAAGGCATCCAAGGCCGCCGAACGCCAGGCCGTGCAGGACCAGCGCCTCAAGATGCGCCGCGCCCTTGATACCGGCGATGAGAAATTCCTGCCGCTTCGCGACAAGGGTCCGCAGAAACGGTTTGCCCGCGGATTCGTGGATGCCCGGTTCAACCTGGGCGAGTACCTGATGTTCGGTGCCCTGGTCTTCGTACTGGTGTCCCTGGTGGTTCCGGCCTCCAGCGACATGATGATCTACGTCCTGGGAGCCTTTTGGGTGATGTTCCTTGCCGTGTTCGTGGACGTGTTCATCCTTTCCCGCAAGCTCCGCAAGCGGCTGGCGGAAAAGTTCGGCGAGGTGGAGCGCGGCACGGTCTGGTACGGCTCCATGCGGTCCCTCCAGTTCCGGAAACTGCGGCTGCCCAAGCCCCAGGTCCAGCGCGGCCAGTACCCCGCCTGACCATCCATCAACCGTTAACCACAGGCACCCCGGCGGAAAACCGCCGGGGTGCCTGTGGTTAACAAGGTCGGCCGCCAAAGGCGCCACGGGGTTCGGGGGTCAGGAGCGGCGGTTCTTTGCCAACTGTTTGTTGATCCGCGCCGCCCAGAACGGTCCCTCGTAGAGGAAAGCCGTGTAGCCCTGCACCAGGGTGGCTCCGGCGTCGAGCCTTTCCTGGACGTCCTGCGCCGACTCCACGCCGCCTACCGATACCAGGCTCAGGGCGTCGCCGGTGGCGTGCTTGAGCCGCTTCAGCACCTCAAGGGAACGCTGCTTCAGGGGAGCTCCGGACAACCCGCCGGCGCCGCATTTCTGCACCGTTTCCGCGGGCGATGCCAGCCCTTCGCGGGCGATCGTGGTGTTGGTGGCAATGATGCCGTCCAGCTTCAGGTCCAGCGCAAGGCGTGCCACGTCGTCGATGTCCTCGTCACTGAGGTCCGGGGCGATCTTCACCAGCAGGGGTACGTGCCGTCCGGCGGCGCGGTCCGCTTCCTGTCCTACTGCAGTCAACAGCGGACGAAGTGTTTCGACGTCCTGGAGGAGCCGCAGTCCGGGGGTGTTGGGGGAACTGACGTTTACCACCAGGTAGTCGGCGGCAGGTGCCAGGCTGCGGGCACTCACCAGGTAGTCCTCCACGGCGTCGGCAAGTTCCACTACTTTGGTTTTGCCGATGTTGACGCCGATGACCGGACGCACGGACGGGTGGCGGCGTTGGAGTGCGGCCCGCGCTGCCTTCAGCCGGGGCGCGACGGCGGACGCGCCGTCGTTGTTGAACCCCATCCGGTTGATGACGGCCCGGTCCTGGACCAGGCGGAAAAGCCGGGGCTTCTCATTGCCTGGCTGCGCCTGGCCGGTGATGGTGCCCACTTCAATGTGACCAAATCCAAGGTCGGCCAGGGCCTCGATGCCGTGGCCTTCCTTGTCAAAGCCCGCGGCAAGCCCGAACGGTGACGGAAAAGTCACGCCGAAGGCGGTGGTTTGCAGCGACGGCGCCGGAGCAGTCAGCTTCTGCAAAACCCTCCCTGCTCCCGACGCATGCGCGAGCCGGATGCCCTTGAATCCGATTTTGTGGGCGCGCTCGGCGTCCATCCATGAAAAGGCCAGCCTGAAGAAAGTGGGATAAACGCGCATGCCTTTAGTTTCCCGTCTCCGGGGGCGCCACACCAAAACGGAGAAGCGGGCGAACGGCACCGGCGGCCCGCGGCGGCCCGGTCTAGCATGAGGGCATGCAGTGGCAGCAGGACATCCTGGGGGACGATTTCGAGTCACACACCTTTTCGGCCGCCGGACCTGACGGGGTGGACCGGACAGCAACCTTGGTGCGGCTCCGGCCAGGCCCGGACAATGCGTCGGACGGCGGACGGCGCCGGGCGGTGCTCTTCCTGCACGGCTGGAGCGACTACTTTTTCAACGTCGACCTGGCCCGGTTCTGGGCTGGCGCCGGCTATGAGTTCTACGCCCTGGACATGCATAATCACGGACGGAGCCTGCGCCCGGAGTCACCCGGAGGTTACGTAGCGGACCTGGCCGCTTACGACGCCGAAATCGAAGAAGCCACCCGAGTCATCCGCCAGGAGGGCGTGCCCGGACCGCTGGCTTTGATGGGCCATTCGACCGGCGGACTGGTGGCGGCCCTGTGGACCAGCCGGCATCCGGAGGCCGTCTCCCTGCTGATCCTGAACAGTCCCTGGCTGGAGATGCACGGAAGTTCACTGGTCCGGCGCGCAGCCTCGAGCATGGTGCGTCCGGTGGCCCGCTTCCGGCCCGAGGCGGTCCTCCGCCTTCCTGAGCGTGGCCACTACTGGCGTACCATCAGCGACGCGGCCGACGGCGAGTGGCCGGTTGATGAGCGCTACCGGCCCCGCCTGGCATTTCCGGTGCGGGCAGGGTGGCTGCGGGCAGTCCTCGCCGGGCATGCCCGGGTGGCCCGCGGCCTGGACATCGAGGCGCCGATCCTGGTTTTGCTGTCCAGGGAAAGTGCCAACGGCCTGCTCTGGTCCGAGGAAATGCGGCGGACTGACGCCGTCCTGGATGTGAATATCATCAGCACCCGGGCACTCACCCTGGGCCGCACCGTGACCATCGAGCGGATCGACGGTGCGCTGCACGACGTCTTCCTCTCCCCCGGCCCGGTCCGGTCCGACGCCTATGCCCGGCTCGCCCGCTGGCTGCGCGCGTATGGCGAAAGCTAGTCCGCCTGCGGGTCCGCCGGGGCAGCGGCAGCATCGACGGCACCGCCGTAGCGGCGGTCCCGCCTGGCATATTCCTCAACGGCGGTCCAAAGGGTCCGCCTGTCGACATCGGGCCACAGCGTGTCCATGAAGACGAACTCCGCATACGCGGACTGCCAGAGCAGGAAGTTGGAGAGCCGCTGCTCCCCTGAGCTGCGCAGGAACAGGTCCACGTCAGGGAGGTCGGGCTCATCCAGGTACTTTTGGATGGTCCGCTCGGTGATGGAGCCGGGCTTCAGCCTGCCTGCGGCGACGTCAGCGGCAATCGCGGAGACCGCGTCGGTAATCTCGGCGCGGCCGCCGTAATTAACACACATGGTCAAATTACAGGTGGTGTTGCCCGCGGTGAACTCTTCGGCCTCCTCCAGTTCCCGGATCACGGAACCCCAAAGGCGCGGCCGGCGCCCTGCCCAGCGCACGCGCACGCCCCAGTCATCCAACTGGTTCCGCTGCCGTCGAAGCACGTCCTTGTTAAATCCCATCAGGAAGCGGACCTCCTCCGGCGAACGGCGCCAATTCTCGGTGGAGAACGCGTATACGCTGACGTACTCAATGCCCAGCTCGATGGCACCGGCCATCACATCAAGCAGGGCGGGCTCCCCCGCCTTGTGGCCCTCGATCCGGGGCAGGCCGCGCTGGTTGGCCCAGCGGCCGTTGCCGTCCATGACGATGGCCACGTGCCGGGGAATGAATTCAGCGGGGATGGCTGGTGCCACCGCGCCTGAAGGATGAGGGTATGGGGCCACCACGGGATGGGTGCGCTTCCGGGGTGAGGTGTTCTTTTTTCCCAAGGCCACTGTCAGCTGCGCTCCACATGTTTGAGGGATTTCAGTACTCGTTCAAGATGCCATTGCAGGTACGCGGCCACCAGTCCTGCGGCCTCCTTGCGGTGCTGCGGCAACGACGCATCCGCAGTGGCCCAGTCACCGGTCAGCAGGGCTGCCAGCAGGACAACGGTTTCGGATGCAGGTGCAGGTGACCCGGGCGGCCTGCACTGTGCGCAGACCATGCCGCCAAGGGGTGCGGAAAACGCTGTGTGCGGGCCGGGCATTCCGCAGCGGGAGCAATCCGTAAAGCTGGGGGCCCAACCGCCGGTGGCCAGGGCACGCAGCAGGTAGGAGTCCAGGATGAGGCCTGCGGCGTGGTCGTCGCGGCTCAGTGCAGCGAGGGCGCCCACCAGCAGGTTGTACTGGGCGGTTCCAGCTTCGCCGTCCACATCGGTCAGTTTCTCCGCGGTCTCTGTCATGGCGGCGGCGACCGTGTACCTCCCGTAGTCCGCGGCAATACTGCCACCGTAGGCCCCTTTGGCGACTGCCTGTGTGACGATGTCCAGCGTGCGGCCGGACACCAGTTGCAGGTCCGCCACCATGAAGGGTTCAAGCCGGGCACCAAACCGGCTGCTGGTGCGGCGCACACCCTTGGCGACGGCGCGGACCTGGCCGTGGTGCTTGGTCAGGAGCGTGATGATACGGTCCGCCTCACCCAGCTTGTGGGTACGGAGTACCACGGCGTCATCCCGGTACGCGCGGGAGGCAAAAGACTGTTGGACCACGATCTATCTTCCCATCCTGCCCGGCAGCATGCCGACAGGCCACGGTGGTGCCGCCGGATGGAACCGGCAGCACCACGTGCAGGTGTCAGGCCCGGGCGTCCCGGATGGCGCGGTTGACCGCCGAAATGACGGCCTTGAGGGACGACATGCTGGTGTTCGCGTCGATGCCAACGCCCCACAGGACCCGCTCCCCCACGGCGCATTCGACATACGCAGCCGCCGCGGCGTTACCGCCTTCAGACAGTGCGTGCTCGCTGTAGTCCAGCACCCGCACGTCCACACCGTCCTCGTGAAGGATGTTCAGCAGGGCGGCGATGGGACCGTTGCCCGTCCCGGTCCGGCTGGCCTGGGCACCATCGATGGTGAGCGAGGCGTGCAGCGTCATCCCGCCGTCGGCATCCGTTTCCGTCTTGACCGCGCCCAGGGAGTAGCGGCCCCACTGCCCCTCGGCCTGGCCGGACGGCAAGTACTCGTCCTGGAAGATCTGCCACAGCTGTGCGCCGCTGACCTCCCCGCCCACGGTGTCGGTGCGGCGCTGGATAACTCCGGAAAACTCAATCTGCGCGCGGCGCGGCAGGTCCAGGCTGTGCTCGTTCTTCAGCAGGTAGGCCACGCCGCCCTTGCCGGACTGGGAGTTCACGCGGATGACTGCTTCGTAGCTGCGGCCCAGGTCCTTGGGGTCCACCGGCAGGTAGGGAACCTGCCAGGTGAAGTCATCAACGGCCTTGCCGGCGGCGGCGGCGTCGCGCTCCAGTGCTTCAAAACCCTTCTTGATCGCGTCCTGGTGCGAACCGGAGAAGGCGGTGAACACCAGGTCGCCACCATACGGCGAACGCTCCGGAACCGGCAGCTGGTTGCAGTACTCAACGGTGCGCCGGACGTCGTCGATGTTGGAAAAGTCGATCATGGGGTCGATGCCCTGGACGAACATGTTCAGGCCCAGGGTCACCAGGTCCACGTTGCCGGTCCGTTCACCGTTGCCGAACAGGCACCCCTCGATCCGGTCGGCACCGGCCATGTAGCCCAGTTCGGCGGCGGCGACCCCCGTTCCCCGGTCGTTGTGCGGGTGCAGCGAGAGGATGATGCCTTCGCGGGGGTGCAGGTGCCGGCTCATCCACTCGATGGAATCGGCGTAGACGTTGGGGGTGGCCATTTCCACCGTGGCGGGCAGGTTGATGATCACCTGGCGGTCGGCGGAGGCTTCAAAGACATCGGCGACGGCGTTGCACACCCGGACGGCGTACTCGAGTTCCGTACCGGTGAAGGACTCCGGCGAGTACTCGTACGTCACGTGCGTGTCCGCGAGGGTTTCCTCATACTTTTTGCACAGGCGCGCACCCTGCAGGGCGATGTCCAGGATGCCGTCCTCGTCCTGGTTGAACACGACGCGCCGCTGCAGCACGGACGTGGAGTTGTAGAGATGCACGATGGCCTGCTTGGCGCCGACCAGGGACTCGTAGGTCCGTTCGATCAGGTGTTCCCGTGCCTGCGTCAGGACCTGGATGGTGACGTCATCCGGGATGTGGTTGCCCTCGATGAGCTGGCGGACAAAGTCGAAGTCCGTCTGCGACGCCGAGGGGAAACCGACCTCGATTTCCTTGTATCCCATGCGGACCAGCAGGTCGAACATCTTCATCTTGCGGGCGGGGCTCATGGGGTCGATCAGCGCCTGGTTGCCGTCGCGCAGGTCGACGGCGCACCAGCGCGGGGCCTTGGTGATGACCTTGTCCGGCCAGGTGCGGTCCGGCAGTTCAACCTTGATCTGGTCTTGGAACGGCGTGTACCGGTGGGCGGGCATTCCTGATGGCTTCTGTGCGTTTCGCATGATGTTCGTGGCCTTTTCTATCGATCTTCAGTGAAAGGGTGGCCGGGCAACACAAACTCCGCAGCGAGGGTGGGCCGTGCGCTAGATAGCGTCTGTGGCCTCGCCGCGGCAGCTAAGGAGAAGGAGCTCTGCACGCACACTTTGAGGGTAACACGGGTGCGTAAGATGAAAGGGCACTACCGTCCGTAAAGTCCAGCATGCAGACGCTCTCCGGTGTTCCGCCCGGCAGCGGCGTCCGAGCAAAGGAGTTGCAGTGCCCATTTCGGGGATCGATCTGTCCACCATTGATCACACAGTCCGGCCGCAGGACGACCTTTACCAGCACGTCAATGGCGCCTGGTTGAAGGCCACCGAAATTCCCGATGACCGTCCCCTGGAGGGAACCTTCACCGCCCTCCGGGATGGCTCCGAAATCGCCGTGCGGGACATCATCGAAGAAGCAGCCGCCAAGGGAGCGGCTGCCACCGGGATCGAGCGGAAGATCGGCGGGCTGTACAACAGCTTCATGGACGAAGCCACCGTTGAGGGCAAGGGCATGGAGCCCATCCGCGGGCGGCTCGCGGAAGTTTTCGCCACAGCCTCAGTGCGCGACCTCATTGCCCTGGCGGGACGGCTGTTCCGCAAGGACGTGGGCGGTTTGTTCTACATCTACCCGGCACCGGATGCGGGCAACCCCGACCGGGTCCTTCTCTACACCGGGCAGGGCGGCCTGGGCCTTCCCGATGAGTCCTACTACCGGGACGCGAAGTTCGCACCGATCGTTGCAGCGTATACAGCGCACGTGGAGAAGATGTTCGACCTGGCCGGCGTTACGGATCCGAAGGGTGCAGCAGCGCGCGTGGTCGGGCTGGAGACAAAGCTCGCGTCCCACCACTGGGACAACGTCACCCTTCGGGATCCGCAGAAGACCTACAACCTGAAGACTGCGGATGAAGCCGCCGAGCTCTTCCCCCTCCTTGCCACCTGGTTCGACGCCGCCGGAATCGACGCGGACAAGCGCACCGAAATCGTGGTCAGCACGCCCGACTTCTTCGCCGGCGCTGCCGGCCTCGTGGACGAAGTCCCGGTCAGCACGTGGCAGGAGTGGCTGGCCATGCGCGTAGTCAGTGCGGCCGCGCCCTACCTGTCCTCGGAGTTTGTGGACGCCAACTTCGCCTTCTACGGCACCACAATCAGCGGCACGCCCCGAAACAAGGACCGGTGGAAGCGCGGCGTGGCGGTCGTCGAAGCCGGCCTCGGTGAGGCCGTCGGCCAGATCTACGTGGCACGCCACTTTCCCGAGTCCCACAAGGCGCGCATGCAGACTTTGGTGGCGAACCTCATCGAGGCCTACCGCCGCAGCATCACTGACGTCGGCTGGATGGGAGAGGACACCAAAGCCGAAGCCCTGCGCAAGCTGGAGGCGTTCAGGGCGAAGATCGGCTACCCGGACGAGTGGATCGACTATTCGGCCGTGGAAATCGATCCCCAGGACCTGCTGGGCAACGTCGAACGCGCCCACAACGCCGATGTCGACAGGCACCTTGATGAGGTGGGCAAGCCCGTGGACCGGAACAAGTGGCTGATGACGCCGCAGACGGTCAATGCGTACTACCACCCGATGATGAACGAGATCGTATTCCCCGCGGCCATCCTGCAGCCTCCGTTCTTCACCGCCGACGCCGACGACGCCGTCAACTACGGCGGCATCGGTGCTGTAATCGGCCACGAGATTGGTCACGGCTTCGATGACCAGGGCTCACAGTTCGACGGCGGCGGGGCCCTCCGGAACTGGTGGACCGAACAGGACCGGCAGGCTTTCGAAGCGCTGACGGCCCGGCTCGTGGCGCAGTACGACGCACTCTCCCCCACCGCCGCGCCCGGGCACCACGTCAACGGCCGGCTCACCCTGGGCGAGAACATCGGCGACCTGGCCGGGCTCACCATCGCTTACAAGGCCTACCTGATCAGCCTGGACGGCAGGGAGCCCGAGGTCCTTGACGGCCTGACCGGTCAGCAGCGCTTCTTCGCGTCCTGGGCAGCGGGCTGGCGCCAGGTCATCCGGCAGGAAGAAGCCATCCGCCGGCTTGCGACCGATCCCCATTCACCGAACGAGTTCCGGACCAACGCCATAGCGAAGAACCTGGATTCGTTCCACGAGGCCTTCGAAGTCACCGAGGACGATGGCATGTGGATGCCGGCCGCCGAGCGGGTCAGCATCTGGTAGCCGGAGCGCAGGAAAATGGGCCCCGCCTTTGGCGGGGCCCATTTTCTGTTGCCACTGACGTCTGTCCGCCGGAGGAACCGCTGCGGCTATCGGACGATCAGCTCGGGATTGGCCTGCTGGCAGACCTTGTCACCTGCGGTCTGGTTGACGATGTCCTGCGGCAAGGCAGCGGCATTTCCGCCACCTGCCGCCCCGTAAGCCGTGCCGGTGGTGAAGTCGCTGCCGACATACACCTGGACGCCGGAGACACCCGGAGCAGGAATCATGAGGGTGGCAGGGATCCCCAGCAGCGCGGCCACATCGGCGGCCACATCGGCGAAGCCATTGCCGTAGTAGACCGCGGACTTGGCAACCGGCTGCGCGAGGAACTGGCCGGTCTGGGTGAAGCCGCCGGCCACCAGAGCCTGGACCAGCTCCTGGGCGCGGCCGTTGACGCCGCTTCCGTTGGCGACTGTAACGGGCTGGATGGCCTTGTTGTACGGCGGCACCGGCGGAGCGGTCTCAGTTGGGGCTGCCGACGGCGACGCCGACTCGGTGGGCGACGGCGTGGTGGGTGCGGTGGGATCGGTCAGGTCCACGTTCTTCCGCAGTGCCGAAAACAGTTGGGCCCCTGCGGGTTCTGCAATGACCAGCCGGTTGGGGTCGACGGGCGCCGGCGTCGTGGGCACCGCAACGAACGCCACCTTGCCGATGTCGATGTTCTTGAGCCGGTTGCCGATGGTCAGCAATGTGGGAACGGACGCGAGTCCGTCATCCACCGTCAGGTTCTGGGTTACGACGTCGGCGATCTTCAGCATCTTCGCGGGGTCAGACAGGGTGCCTTCGTCCTTGATCTTCCGCGTCAGCGAGGAGAGGAATCCCTGCTGCGCCTTGATGCGGCCCAGGTCACCGCCGTCGGCAAAGGCATGACGGGTGCGGAGGAACGCAAGCGCCATTTCGCCCTGCACCGACGACGTCCCGGCCGGCAACCGCAGCCGTGAATCAGGATCGTACACGGCGTCGCTTATGCAGACGTCCACGCCGCCGACGGCATTGGACAGCTCCTTCACGGCGTTGAAGTCCGCCATCATGAAGTGATCCACCTGCATGCCCGTGAGCTTGTTGACCGTGTCCACGGCGCAACCAATGCCCGCCTCGCTCATCGCCTCATTGATCATGACTCCGGTGCGGGCCGGGTAGTCCTTCTTGGTCTTCGTATCCTTGCAGTCGGGGATGTCCACCAGCAGGTCACGCGGAAAGCTGATGACGTTGACGCGCTTGTTGTCCTCGGAGATGTCCATCAGCATCATTACGTCGGACTTGCCGTAACCGGTCGAGTCATCGGCAGTTCCGTAATCGGAGTTCTTGCCGTCGCGCGTATCCGAGCCGAGGATCAGGATCTGCAACCGGCCCGTGGCATCGTTCCCCGGGGACTCGGTGCTCTCCCCGCCGGCGTTCAACGGCGCCTTGGAGATGTTGTTCTGGAGCCGGAAGAACCAGAATCCGGCGAACGCGGCAGCCCCCACGAGGACCAGCGCCACCACACCGGTGACGACCTTCAGCCACAAGGGCATGCTCCGCAGGGGACCGAGGTGCCGGGCGGCGCCCACGGTGTGGCTGTCCGCGTGCCGGGATACCGGTCCCGGTCCGGCTGACAGGTCAGCCTCGTTGTCGCGATTGTCGCGGCCTCGACCCACGTGGTGAACCTTCCTCTAAAAACGAAATCCGGTCCATTTTAGTGGTCCAGTCTGGTGAACTTGCCGTGCACGCGCCCGCGCAAAGCCCGAACGCGGGTCAGAAACCGAGTTTGACCAGCTGTTTCGGGTCCCGCTGCCAGTCTTTTGCCACCTTGACGTGAAGGTCAAGGTAGATGCGGGTGCCAAGCAGGGCTTCGATTCCCTTGCGTGCGTTGGTGCCGACTTCACGCAGCCGGGCGCCGCCCTTGCCAATGATGATGGCCTTCTGCGAGGGGCGTTCGACATATAGGTTGACACGCACATCCAGCAGGGGGTTGTCTTCCGGCCGGTCTTCCCGGGGAACAATTTCCTCCACTACGACGGCGAGGGAGTGTGGAAGCTCGTCCCGGACACCCTCCAGGGCTGCCTCGCGGATCAGTTCTGCCACCATGACAGCCTCGGGTTCGTCAGTCAGTTCCCCGTCCGGGTACAGCGGGGGTGACGGCGGCATGTGGCTGATCAATACGTCGGCGACCGTTTCCACCTGGAAACCGTCGGCGGCGGAGACGGGAACGATGTCCTTCCAGCCGTCCTCCCCCATCACCTCGCGGCCCAGGGCCGCCACGGCCAGGAGCTGTTCGGTCAGCGCCTGCTTGTCCACGAGGTCGGCCTTGGTGACGATGGCGATCACGGGCTTGCGGCCAACGGCTGCAAGTTGGGCGGCGATGAACTTGTCGCCGGGCCCGATCTTTTCGTTGGCGGGCAGGCAGAAGCCGATGGCGTCCACCTCGGCGAGGGTGTCGGCCACCAGGTCGTTGAGGCGCTTGCCCAGGAGGGTGCGGGGACGGTGCAGGCCCGGCGTGTCCACCAGGATCAGCTGGGCGTCGTCGCGGTGGACGATGCCCCGGATGGTGTGCCGGGTAGTCTGCGGCTTGGCGGAGGTGATGGCCACCTTCTTCCCAACCAATGCGTTGGTCAGGGTGGACTTGCCCGCGTTGGGCCTGCCGACCAGGACGGAGAACCCGGCGCGGAAACCGCCGAAGTCGTCCGGTTCGGCAGCCTTATTTTTCTTGCTCACGTGGAACTCCCTGCTGGGTTGCTTCGGCCTCTTCCAGGAGGCCTTCAAGGTCAGTCTCTACTCTTGGTACGGGCGCCGCAATGATGTGGCTGACCCGGTTCCGCCGGCCCTCGAGCCGGTCCGCCCGCAGCGAGACGCCCTGCACGTCAACGCTGCTGCCCACGATGGGGACCCGGCCGAGCGCCTTCGCGAGGAGGCCGCCCACGGTGTCCACCTCGTCGTCGTCAATCTCGAGGTCGAAGAGCTCGCCGAGGTCATCGATGCCCATGCGGGCGCTGACCCGGTAGGAGCCGTCACCCAAGGCCACGGCTTCAGCGCTCTCGGTATCGTATTCGTCCACGATCTCGCCCACGATCTCCTCAATCAGGTCCTCGAGGGTCACCAGCCCGGCGGTGCCGCCGTACTCGTCGATCACGATGGCCACGTGCGTGGATTCCTTCTGCAGCTCGCGCAGGAGGTCGCTGACAGGCTTCGACTCCGGCACGTAGCGCACCTCGCGGGCCAGCGATTCCACCAGGGGCGGCTCCTGGCCAACGCCCATCTGGTGGATGACGGCGGCCACGTCCTTAAGGTAGACGATGCCGAGGATGTGGTCCGTGTTCTCATTGATGACCGGGATCCGCGAATATCCCGAGCGCAGGAACAGCGACATCGCCTGGTGGAGGCTGGAACCGGCGTCGATGCTGACGATGTCCGTCCTGGGCACCATGACGGCCCGCACCAAGGTGTCCCCGAAATCGAAGACCGACTGGATCATTTCGGCTTCGGTGTCCTCGATCATGTCCGACTCGCTGGCGCGGTCAAGGAGTTCGCGGAACTCCTGCTCGCTGAAAAACGCGTCGTCGCCGCCGGGTGCGCCTGGCGCTGCCGAACTTCCCAAGGCCACCAACCAGCCCGGGATGGGACCCAGCACGCTGGTGAGGAACCGGACCATCGGAGCGGTGAAGCGGACCACGGCAGAGGAGTGCAGCCTGCCGAGCTGGCGGGGTGAGACCCCAACGATCACGAACCCCAGGAGGGCCATGATGCCGGTGGCCACCAGTCCCGCGAGCCAGACGTTGTCGAGCAGGCTTGCGATCAGGACGGCAACGGCCACCGCGGAGGCCATTTCGAACCAGACGCGCCAAAAGCGAAGCGCCCGGGTGTGGGCCACGGGTTCAGCCAGGATGCGGCGCATTGCGGTGCCCCGGCTCCTGTGGAGCGCCTCTTCAGCGTCGTGCCGGGGAAGGAAGCTGAAGGCAGCCTCGGCTGCTGTCAGCAGCGCCGCGACGGCAAGGAAGACCAGTGCCACCGCAACCAGCAGCAGTTGTGTCACTGGGTGGTCTCGGCAGGTGCTTCTTTGCCGGTGAAGCCGGACAGGAGTTCCCGCTGGAGCCCGAACATCTCCGCCTTCTCCTCCGGTTCGGCGTGGTCATAGCCCAGCAGGTGCAGGATGCCGTGCGTGGTGAGCAGCAGCATTTCGTCCTGCAGCGGGTGCCCGGCGTTCCTGGCCTGGACCTTGGCGACCTGCGGGCAGATGGCAATGTCCCCCAGCATGCCCTGGGGCGTGGGCCGGCCTGGCGTCCCGGGGGTCAATTCGTCCATGGGAACCGAGAGCACGTCCGTGGCGCCCGGTTCGTCCATCAGTTCGATGTGCAGCTTCTCCATGGCCGGCTCATCCACAAGGAGGATGGAGAGTTCAGCCTGCGGATGGATGTAGAGCTGTTCGAAAATGTACCGCGACAGGGCCACGAGCGCGGATTCATCCACCTGGATGCCGGACTCGTTGTTGACCTCGATACTCACGCGTGTTCCCCCCGTTTTTCGCGGCTTGCTGAATGCTTGACCCTGTTCCTTTGGGCTTCGTCCCAGAGGCTGTACGCATTGACGATGTCGCCAACCAACCGGTGCCTGACGACGTCGGCGGCGTCCAGGACGGAGAAGTTCACGCCCTCGATGCCCTGCAGGATTTCCTCGACGATCCGCAGCCCGGAACGCGTCCCAAAGGGAAGGTCCACCTGGGTCACGTCTCCGGTGACCACCATCTTGGACCCGAACCCGAGCCTGGTGAGGAACATCTTCATCTGTTCCGGCGTGGTGTTCTGGGCTTCGTCGAGGATGATAAAGGCGTCGTTGAGGGTGCGTCCGCGCATGTAGGCGAGGGGTGCCACTTCGATGGTGCCGGCGGCCATGAGCCGTGGAATGGATTCGGGGTCCATCATGTCGTGCAGGGCGTCGTAGAGCGGCCGCAGGTAGGGGTCGATCTTGTCGCTGAGGGTACCGGGCAGGAACCCGAGCCGCTCTCCCGCCTCCACCGCGGGGCGCGTCAGGATAATCCGGCTGACTTCCTTCTGCTGCAGTGCCTGCACGGCTTTCGCCATGGCCAGGTAGGTCTTGCCGGTACCCGCCGGACCGATGCCGAAAATCACCGTGTTGGCGTCAATGGCGTCAACATAATTCTTCTGGTTGAGCGTCTTGGGCCGGATGGTCCTGCCGCGGCTGGAGAGGATGTCGTGGGTGAGCACGTCCACGGGGTTCTGCAGCGACTGCGTGCGCAGGAGGGCGACCAGCTGCTGCAGCACCGCGGGGGTGATGACGGTGCCGCGGGCCACAAGACCGCGGACCTCCTGGAGGAGCCGCATGATGCGGGGCACATCACTGACGGGGCCGCTGATGGACAGTTCGTTGCCGCGGGCGTGGAAGTTGACGTCCGGGAACTGATCTTCGATGAACCGCAGCGCCTCGTCATGGCTGCCGAGCGACTGAACCATCTGGTCGGAGTTCTCGAAGAGGACTACTTCGGTCCGGATGCCGGGAAGGGAGTGCGGGAATTCCCCCGGACTGCCGTCGCCTGTGTTGAGCCGGCGCTTACCATTTGCTGATTCAGTCATGGTGCTGGCCCGCAGGCCCGTGGTCCCCTCGAAGATCGACATCAGTTGTTTGCTGCAGCCGGTCCAGGTTGCACGGTGCACCCTGCCCCAGCGATCCCTTTATCTTACGCCAGCAGACGCCCAGGCCGGATACCCGGCGGGCCGGTGGCATGTACCTTCGCCACCCGGAAGGGCCATCCGCCGGCTACGAAAAGCAGCGTTTGGTATCAACTTCATATCGGCCTCATATCGTTCCCGTTGCAGTTGCTGCCAGGGAGGCGAAAGAGCGGTTCCGGCGGCACTCCCCTGTGTAATGCTGGAAATCCAGCATCTGCTGGAACGCCAGGCCGCAGGGGGATCGGCCCGCCACGCCAGGAAAGGACAAGGGCAGGACAGTGCCGGATACCTCTGTGCCCAAACGGGCAGGACTGCCCATGGGCCGCCTGCGCCCGGCCGTCTTTGCGGGGATCCTGGTGCTCGTTCCGGTCCTTGCCGCCTGCACTGCCGAAGGCGGACCAGCCCCCACGGGGACCGCAGCCTCGGTCCCCGCCACAGGCGGCACCATGCCGGACGCACCCAACACCAGCGCCCCGCTGGAAACCACACAGTCCTCGAACAAGGCGCCCGTCTACTGGATCGGCCGCACCGGCGGGAACGTCTTCCTCTACCGCGAGTTCCGGGACGTCCCGGAACAGGAAAACCCGGTGACACGGGCCCTGCGCGCCATGATGTCGGAGAAACCGCTTGACCCTGATTTCTTCACGCCATGGCAAAATCCGGACAAGCTTGCCACGTCGATTTCAGGCAAGGACATTATCACCGTTGACGTCTCCGCCGATGCCTTCAACAGCAACCTCGACGCTGATATGGCGGCCCGCGCCATCCAGCAGCTGATCTACACGGCGACCGCGGCCGCTGCCAGCTCGGGCCTGATCGACACCGGACAGCAGATCCGCGTGCGGATCCTGGTGGACGGCCACACGGACTACGTGGCGTTTGGCAAAGTCCAGCTGGGCGCCCTGATGACCCGGGCCGCCGGCCTGGTGGCGCCGGTGTGGATCATCGATCCCCAGGAAAATACCGAGGTGCCCAGCGGCAGCGTCAAGATCACCGGCCGGAGCACGTCGCCCGGGGCGAAGCTCCACTGGCAAATCCTGCAGTCCGCGGATGGCGGCAGCAAATCGCCCTTCCTGACCGGAGAAACCACGGCCGGCGCCGGGCAGGGGCAGGCAGGAGTGTTCACGCTGGCGCTGAACCTGCCGGCGGGCGACTACGAGCTCCGGGTGGCCCAGGCAGGTTCCGCCGGGGAGCCGGACCGCAATGAGGACACGAGGTCCTTCAAAGTCAGGTAGCGGCCCACCGGCCAAGGACGTCACTGGCAAGCACGACGGCGGCCGGACCGGCCGTGGAGGACCGCAGGACGTGGTGCCCCAGCAGGGCAGTCACAGCACCTTTGTCGCACAGCTTCGTTACTTCCCGGGGGCTGATTCCACCCTCCGGACCGACGATCAGCAGGACTTCCCGGATCCCGGACTGGGCACTCCCCTGCCACTCTTCCAGTACAGTTCGCAGCGGGCGCACCGCGTCTTCGTGCAGGATGACCGCCAGGTCAGCGGCCTCCACGGCAGCGGACAGCCCTGCTGTTTCGACGGCGCCCCGGACCTCGGGGATCCAGGCGCGCCGCGCCTGCTTGGCGGCCGCCGCTACGGCTGATTCCCACTTGGCATGGGCGCGGGTGGCCCTGTCGCCCTTCCAACGGACGATCGACCGTTCGGACTGCCACGGGATGACGGCGTCGATCCCTAATTCGGTGGCCGTCTCGATCGCCAGCTCGTCACGGTCCCCCTTCGCCAGGGCCTGCGCCAGCACCAGCCGGACGTCCGGCCTTTCATCGGTGGCCACGCCGCCGCACTCCACTTCGAGACCGGACGGTGCAGCGGAGACGACCTTTCCGGTCATGCGGGTGCCGGCGCCGTCGACGATGTCCACCGGCTCTCCCGGAGACAGCCGTTTGACCGTCACGGCGTGGCGTGCCTCCGATCCGTCCAGGACAAAGTGGCGGCCGGGGGCCATCCCGGCCAGCGAGCCGGCGGGCGTGAAGAAGACGGGATTGCTCACCGCTACAGGTTACCGAACCGGTCCCGGAGCTTGGCGAACATGCCGCCGCTGGCGGCGAGCTTTCCCTCGGTGATCTGTTCCCCGCGAAGCTTGGCGAGCTGCCGGAGGAGGTCTTCCTGCGCCGAGTCGAGCTTGGCCGGCGTATCCACCTGGAGGTGGACCTTCAGGTCCCCGCGTCCGTAGCCGCGCAGGTGGGTGACACCAAGGCCGCGCAGCGTGATGATCTCGCCGGACTGGGTTCCGGGCTTGACGTCGATGTCCTGGGTTCCGTCGAAGGTTTCCAGGTTGACGTCGGTGCCCAGGGCCGCGGCAGTCATGGGGATGTGCAAGGTGGCGTGGAGGTCATCGCCTTCCCGTACATAGGTGGCGTCATTGTTAACCCGGATTTCCACGTACAGGTCCCCGGCGGGACCGCCGGCGGGACCGGCCTCACCCTGCCCGGAGAGCTGGATCCTGGTTCCGGTGGCCACGCCGGCGGGAACCTTGATGGTCAGTGACCGCCGGCTGCGGATTCGGCCCTGGCCGCTGCATTCGTTGCAGGGGTCCTTGATGACGGTGCCGAAGCCTTCGCACGTGCCGCAGGGGGCGGCCGTCATGACCTGGCCCAGGATGGAGCGGACGGCCCGCTGGACCTGGCCGCTGCCGCCGCAGATGTCGCAGCGCTCGGGGTGGGTGCCGGGCCGGCAGCAGGAGCCCTCACAAGTGGGGCAGACGACGGCGGTGTCCACTTCGAGCTTCTTGTTCACGCCGAATACGGCGTCGCGAAGGTCGATCCGGACGCTGATGAGGGCGTCCTGGCCGCGGCGGACACGCGAAGCCGGACCGGAGGTGCCCCCGGCGCCGAAGAAGGTGTCGAAAATGTCCTGGAAGGCGAAGCCCTGGCCCGCGTAACCGGCACCGCCGAAGCCGTTGTCCGTGCCATTTTCGTTGCCCGTGGTGTCGTAGATCCGCCGCTTCTGGGGGTCGGAGAGGACCTCGTAGGCGTGAGTTACTGCCTTGAAGCGTTCCGAGGCATCCTCACCGGGGTTTACGTCCGGGTGGAGGGTGCGGGCCAGTTTGCGGTAGGCCTTTTTGATCTCTTCGCCCGTAGCTTCGGGTGAGACTCCAAGGACGTCATAGTGGCTGCTCAAAGTTCGTATCTCTTCCTTGTTGTACTGCGTTCAGTCGGGCGGCCCGGCTCTTTGTTCCCGGCCGGAACAGGTTCCGGCCGCGCGGGTCAGGGCCCCAAAATCCTGGAAAGGTAGCGGGCCACTGCCCGGACGGCGGCCATGGTGGTGGGATAGTCCATCCTGGTGGGGCCGAGGATCCCTACCTTGGCGGCACTGTCGGGACCGTAGCCGGTAGCAACTACCGAGGCTTCGGCCAGGCCGTCGTAAGGGTTCTCCCTTCCGATGCTCACGGCAACGCCGCGGTGGTCCTGGGCCATCTCGCTCAGCAACCGCAGCATCACCACCTGCTCCTCAAGGGCCTCCAGCACGGGGCCGATGCTGAGCGGGAAGTCCACGTTGGACCGGGCCAGGTTGGCTGTCCCGGCCATGACCATCCGGTCCTCCCTGGTGTTGTGCGCGAGCCCCTCGAGGCCAAGTGCCAGCGCGTGCGCGGCCTGGCGTTGTGCCTGCGCCGTGGCGGCCACGACGGAGGGAAGGGCCGCGGCAAGCCGGCTCAGCGGCGTCCCGGACAGTGCGGCGAGGAAGCGCGTCCGGAGTGCCGCCACTGCGTCGTCGCCCAGGTCCTGGCCGACGTCGATGACGCGTTGCTCCACCTTGCCGCTGTTGGCAATGAGCACCACCAGCACCTTGCGGGGGGCAAGCAGCACGAATTCGATGTGGCGCACCAGGGCCTTGCTGAGGTGCGGGTACTGGACCACGGCCACCTGGTTGGTCAGCTGCGACAACAGCCGGACGGTGCGGTCCAGGACGTCGTCGAGATCGTCTGCGCCTTCAAGCAGGGACTGGATGGCTCGGCGTTCGGCCGCCGACAGCGGCTTGACCGCCGAGATCTGGTCGACGAAAAGCCGGTAGCCCTTGTCCGTGGGAATCCGCCCCGCACTGGTGTGGGGGGCCGTGATTAATCCCTCGTCCTCAAGGGCCGCCATGTCGTTCCGGATGGTTGCACTGGAAACCCCAAGATGATGCCGCTCAACCAGGGCTTTGGACCCGACCGGCTCGCGGGAGTGGACGTAATCCTCCACGATGGCCCGCAGCACTTCCAGTTTGCGTGGCTCGCTCACTCTCCACCTCCATCCATGGTGCGGGACCCATACCCCCGCCAGGTGCCACCTTGTTAGCACTCGACATGCCTAAGTGCTAACAGTCTATTATGCCTTGGCCCGTTGTTAGCATTGGTACCGCTCCGGGCGAAATTCCGGTGCGGAGGACCTAGCGCTAGGCGGATCGAATCCATGGATTACCAAAACTGGGGGCCCCGCGGCATATCCGCCCCGGCCAAAGCGGAATTGCCTGAGGTGCCCGTGGAGCGGGGCATGGTGCTGGAGGATGTGCAGTCCGGCTGGGTGGGCGCCGTGACGCGGGTGGAAAAGTCCGGCGGGATGCACGTGGTGGCCCTGGAGGACCGCCGCGGGAAATCGCGGTCCTTCAAGCTGGGCTTCGGTTTCCTCCTAGAGGGCCGGCCCATCAGGCTCATGCCCCCGGCGCCGCGCGCGGCCGCCGGCGGTGCGGTCGCCGGCCGGACGGCCTCCGGTTCTGTCCGGGTTGCCGGCCAGCGGGCCCAGGTGGCCAAGGCCAGCCGCATCTGGGTGGAGGGCAAGCACGATGCCGAACTGGTGGAAAAGGTCTGGGGCGACGACCTCCGGGTGGAGGGCATCGTCGTCGAACCCCTGCACGGCATCGACGATCTCGCCGCGGCGGTTGCCGCCTTCAACCCCGGTCCCGGCCGGCGCCTCGGTGTCCTCGTGGACCACCTCGTTCCGGATTCCAAGGAGTCCCGCATTGCCGATGCCGTCATGGCATCCCCCGGCGCGGCAGGGAATGTCCTGATCGTGGGTCACCCCTATGTCGACGTCTGGCAGGCCATCCGGCCGGCGGTCCTGGGCATCGACAAGTGGCCGGCCGTGCCGCGCGGACAGGACTGGAAAACCGGGATCCTGAAAGCCTTCGGCTGGCCGCACGCGACCAAGGAGGACGTCGGCCTGGGATGGCAGAAGCTGCTGGGCGCCGTACGCACCTACGCCGACCTGGAAGCATCCCTGCTGGGCCGGGTTGAGGAAGTCATCGACTTCCTGACCGTGCCCTGAAGGGCGGACCCCGCGCCGGGAGCCAGTATTCTTGGTAGTGCAATGCCACCGTTTCCGGGGGTATTGCACACTGCGCCCGTATTTGACGTCAGCACCACTTGCATCTCCGAAGGAACAGACTGTGGCAGAAAACGCACGTGAACACAGGGACGGCCAGGGCCGCTCCGAGTACCATGGCGTCCCCGCCAACGCCCTGCCGCTCACGGCCAGCGAAGACCGCCAATGGGCCACGCTGGCACACTTTGGCGGGATCCTTGGCTGTGTCCCGTCGCTGCTGATCTACCTGATCTTCCGCGACCGCGGCCCGTTCACCGCGCAGGAATCCAAAGAGGCGCTGAACTTCAGCCTGCCGCCCACCATCGCCGCCGTACTGGCCAACATCCTGGTGTTCATTCCCTACGTGGGCAACATCTTCGCCGTGATCGCCACCCTGATCTGGGTAGCGCTGACCTGCTTCTCCGTGGCCGCGGGAATCCACGTCAACAAGGGCCAGCCGCACCGCTACCAGTACAACCTGCGCTGGATCAAGTAGCGGCGCAGGCCTCCGCGCACGCGCGGGCCGGCGTCAGTCGGGAAGGACGCGGCGGACCACAGCGTCCGCCAGGAGCCTGCCCTTCAGTGTGAGGACAAGGCGGCCCTGGAAAGCGGCGGCTGGCTCCACCAGGCCGTCAGCGATGAGGCCGGCGACCTGGTGCCTGCCGCCGGCGCTTAGTGCCGAAACCTCAAGCCCTGACTGCAGGCGCGCCTCCAGCATCACCCGCTCCATGTTCCTGGTTTCGGCATCAAGGGTTTCCCGGCCGGCCGCGGGCGATTGCCCCTGGGACAGGCGGTTGGCGTAGGCGGACGGGTGCTTCACGTTCCACCAGCGCACCCCGCCCACATGCGAATGGGCGCCCGGCCCGATGCCCCACCAGTCGTCGCCACGCCAGTAGGCCAGGTTGTGGCGGCACGCGTGCTCCGGACTCCGCGCCCAGTTGCTGACCTCATACCAGCCAAGTCCGGCGGCGGTGATGAGCTGGTCGGCGAGTTCGTACTTGTCGGCGTGGTCGTCGTCGTCAATTCCCGGCACCTCGCCGCGGCGCATCTGCGCGGCCAGCTTGGTCCCGTCCTCGACGATCAGCGCGTAGGCGCTGATGTGGTCCGGCTGGTAGGACAGTGCGGTTTCCAGGGAGTGGCGCCAATCGTCCAGCGACTCCCCCGGCGTCCCGTAAATCAGGTCGAGGCTGACGTCCAGTCCGGCCTCCCGCGCCCACTGCACCACCTGTGGAACCCGGCTGGGTGTGTGGGTGCGGTCCAGGACCTTGAGCACATGCGGGACGGCGGACTGCATGCCGAAGGAGACCCTGGTGAAGCCCGCCTCCTTTAGGACGGCGAGGGACTCGCGGGTGACCGAATCGGGGTTGGCTTCGGTGGTGACTTCTGCGCCGTCCTCGATGCCCCACCGGTCAATGGCGGCCCGCAGGATCAGCGCAAGGTCATCGGCCGGCAGCAGGGTGGGTGTGCCGCCCCCGAAAAAGACTGTGCTGAGCTTGCGCTCCGGCAGCCCGGAACGGCTCATTGCGTTGGCGGCAAAGTACACCTCCGACACCGCGGTTTGGGCATAGGCATCCTGTGACGCGCCGCCGCCCAGTTCCGTGGCGGTGTAGGTGTTGAAGTCGCAGTACCCGCAGCGCACGGCGCAGAACGGGATGTGGACGTACAGGCCGAAGGCCCGGGCCGGCGCACCGTCCGCTGCCTGGGCAGGCAGCAGGCCGTCCGACGGCGCCGGGTCGGCGAGGGGAAGGGCGCTGGGCATCAGCGGGTCCCCTGCTGCGCGGTGGTCACTTCTTCTTGGCCTTGTCCTTCGATTCGTCGGTGGTGAGGGCGGCGATGAACGCCTCCTGCGGAACCTCCACCGTGCCCACCATCTTCATGCGCTTCTTGCCTTCTTTTTGCTTCTCCAGCAGTTTGCGCTTTCGTGAGATGTCACCGCCGTAGCACTTGGCCAGCACGTCCTTGCGGATGGCCCGGATGCTTTCGCGGGCGATGATCCTGGAGCCGATGGCCGCCTGGATAGGCACCTCGAACTGCTGCCGCGGGATGAGTTCGCGGAGCTTGCCGGTCATCATCACTCCGTAGGCGTAGGCCTTGTCCCGGTGGGTGATGGCGCTGAAGGCGTCCACCTGTTCGCCCTGGAGCATGATGTCCACCTTCACGAGGTCGGCAACCTGCTCGCCGTCGGCCTTCCAGTCCAGGGAGCCGTAGCCGCGGGTCTTGGACTTCAGGATGTCGAAGAAATCGAACACGATTTCCGCCAGCGGCAGGCGGTACCGGATTTCCACCCGGTCCTCGGAGAGGTAGTCCATGCCGCCCATGACGCCGCGGCGGGACTGGCATAGTTCCATGATGGCGCCGACGAATTCGTTGGGGGCCAGGATAGTGGCTGAAACCATCGGTTCGCGGACCTCGGCGATTTTGCCCGTGGGGTACTCGCTGGGGTTGGTCACGCGGACCACCTTCTTGTCCTCCAGCGTCACCTCGTATTCCACGTTCGGTGCCGTGGAGATCAGGTCGAGGTTGTATTCACGCTCCAGGCGTTCGCGGGTGATCTCAAGGTGCAGCAGGCCCAGGAAGCCCACCCGGAAGCCGAATCCCAGTGCGGCCGAAGTCTCCGGTTCGTAGACCAGGGCGGCGTCGTTGAGCATGAGCTTTTCGAGGGCGTCGCGGAGGACCGGGTAGTCGGCGCCGTCCAGGGGGTACAGTCCCGAGAACACCATGGGTTTGGCATCGGCGTAGCCGGGCAGGGACTCTGCCGCCGGCTTGGCCAGGTTGGTGACGGTGTCGCCCACCTTGGACTGGCGGACGTCCTTCACACCGGTAATCAGGTAGCCCACTTCGCCCACGCCGAGGCCCTTGGAGGGTGTGGGCTCCGGAGAGCTGACGCCGATTTCCAGGAGCTCGTGCGAGGCCCTGGTGGACATCATCTGGATGCGTTCACGGGGGTGGAGCATGCCGTCCACCACGCGCACGTAGGTCACAACGCCCCGGTAGGTATCGTAGACGGAGTCGAAAATCATGGCCCGGGCAGGTGCGTCCGGGTCGCCCTTCGGCGCCGGCAGGTCGTGGACGATCTTGTCCAGGAGGGCCTCCACGCCAACGCCGGTTTTGCCGGACACCCGCAGGACATCCTCGGGGTCGCCGCCGATCAGGCTGGCCAGTTCGGCTGCGTACTTTTCAGGCTGCGCGGCCGGGAGGTCGATCTTGTTCAGGACCGGGATGATGGCGAGATTGTTCTCCATGGCCAGGTAAAGGTTCGCGAGCGTCTGGGCCTCAATGCCCTGGGCCGCGTCGACCAACAGAATCGCGCCCTCGCACGCAGCCAGCGACCTGGACACCTCATAGGTGAAGTCCACGTGGCCGGGGGTGTCGATCATGTTCAGCGCATAACTGACGCCGTCCACCTCCCACGGCATGCGAACAGCCTGGGACTTGATGGTGATGCCGCGTTCGCGCTCAATGTCCATCCGGTCCAGGTACTGGGCCTTCATGTCGCGCGCCTGGACCACCCCGGTGGACTGCAGCATGCGGTCAGCGAGGGTGGACTTGCCGTGGTCGATATGCGCGATGATGCAAAAGTTCCGAATAATGGCCGGATCTGTCGCGGCGGGCACCGGTGCGGTGCGGGCCATGGGAGACACGCAGGGTCCTTACTGTTGGCTTTTCTGCAGCCCTCCGCCAGGCACACTGAAAGGCGCCCGCGGTCCAGCCGCACATCTTGAACTTCCAGTGTCCCACGTCCCGGACCCCGCCTCCGCATCCTGGCGGCACGTCCACAACCCGGGTACCGCAGGTCCGCCGGTAGGCTGTTCCGATGGCAATGAATCTGGGCTCCCTGGGAAACGCTGTCCGCCGCGGCCTGCGCATGCTGCAGAACCGGCCCAAGAACCAGTGGGCGTCCCGGAAACATCGCACCGGCGACGGCAGCCCCGCGTCCGGCGGCTTCGCCGGGCCTGCTTCCTATCCCGGTGATTACCGCGGCCGGGTCGCCGCCCGCTATGCACCCCAACCGGACGGAGACCCGGATCCGGGAGAGGTGGTGTGGGCCTGGGTCCCGTACGAGGAGGACCACGGGAAGGGAAAGGACCGGCCGGTGCTGCTGGTGGGCCACAACGGCCCGTTCCTCTTGGGGCTGATGCTGACCAGCAAGGACAGGGTTCCCGCCGGTTCGTCGTCCGCGAACTATGTGGACCTGGGCTCCGGCGGCTGGGACAAGCAGGGCAGGCCCAGCGAAGTACGGCTGGACCGTATCCTGCAGATCCGCGCGGAATCCATCCGGCGCGAGGGCGCGGTGCTGGACCGGGCCCGCTTTGAAAAGGTGGCTTCGGGACTCCGGCGGCGACACGGCTGGGAGTGACGGCCTGGAAATGGCCAGAGCCGCCGCTGACCTGCTAGTCTTTATTGCTGTGTGTCCGTGCAGGTCGACGGTCACTGATGGTTGGCCGCCATAGGTATCCCCACGCCGCTCAGTCAAGGCCAGCCTGAAAGCCCTCTAGACCATTTCCGCATTACAAAGAGAGTTCACACGTGGCGAATATCAAGTCCCAGAAGAAGCGCATCCTGACCAACGAGAAGGCCCGCCTGCGCAACAACGCAGTCAAGTCTGAGCTGAAGACGGCCATCCGCGCCGTCAACACTGCTGTTGAGTCCGCTGACAAGGAAGCTGCTACTACTGCGCTCGTTTCTGCCAGCCGTAAGCTGGACAAGGCTGTCAGCAAGGGTGTTCTGCACAAGAACAACGCAGCGAACCGCAAGTCGGCGATCTCCAAGAAGGTCAACGCACTCTAAGGTTTCCAGTTCCCACGAACTGATGGTGTGGCCGGTACCCTCGGGTACCGGCCACACGCCTTTAAGCTGTCCCGCCGGGCCGCGGCAGCACGCCGTCGGACGCCGCGGGGAAGTCGTGGGGCCCGGCGCCTCTAGCGGCCGGTGGGTGCTATCTTCCCTGGACGGACATGGCAATGACCGTGACGGCGTGCTCGACGGCGTAGACGGGGTCCCGGGACAATCCTTTGACCTGCGCGTCCGCCTCTGCGGTGGCCTGGATGGACCGCACCAGGCCCTCGGGGGTCCAGCGCCGGACGTCCCGCTGCGCCTGTTCCACCAGCCAGGGCTGCATGCCCAATTCCGCCGCAATCTGCGCTGATGAGCCGGAGGCACCGGCAACCCGCGCCACCGTCCGCAGCTTCGATGCGAGTGCGGCCACCAGCGGAACCGGGTCAGCGCCGGTGGCCAGGGCGTGGCGCAGCGTCGAAAGGGCAACGGGTGCATTTCCTGCCATGGCAGCGTCCGCGACCTTGAACGCAGTCGCTTCCACCCGGCCCCCGTAATACTTATCCACGGTGTCGGTGGTGACCGTGCTGGCGGCGTCGGCGATCAACTGTGCGCACGCGGCAGCAAGTTCTGACAAGTCTGCCCCAACAGCATTCACCAGTGCCTGCACGGCGTCCTGGTTGATGCGGCGTCCGGCTGCCTTGAACTCTGCGGCAACGAACTGGACCTTGTCCGTGTCCTTTTTTAGCGGCTGGCACTCAACTACCGGCCAGCCGGCCTTCCTGACGGCGTCAAGGAGCTTTTTCCCGCGGACTCCGCCGGCATGGCGAAGAACCACGACAGCGTCCTCCTCCGGGTGCTGAAGATACTGGAGGGCGTCGGCGAGGAAGGTGTCATTCATGCCCTCGACGGCTTCCACCTCGATCAGCTTGCTTTCACCGAACAGCGATGGGCTCACCTGCATGGTCAGGCTGCCGGCCTCATAACCGGCCGCGTTGATGCGGCTGACTTCCACATCCGGCGCTGCCGCCCTGACTTGGGATCGGATCCTGTCCATGGCCCTGATGCCCAGGTACTCTTCCGGCCCCCTCACCAGGACAATCCGGGCCGGGGTTACGTCCCGCCAGGAAGCTGTGTTCGATGCCGGGGAGCGGGGTGCTCGCTTTTGCGCAGCGGCCATCGAATGTTCCTTCCGGAGGTTTTATTGCAATAACCCAGCCTGCCACGTCTGTGCCCGCGGTCCAAGCTGCCCGGGGTCCGTCGACCGGGCAGCCGACGCTCAACACCGTCCAGCAACACGGCAGTTGCGGCGTGCGCCCTGCGGACCCACCGGGCAACCCTGAGGGGCCGGGCCGCCGCCCAGATCGTGGCCAGCGACAGGAGCGACAGCAGCACCATCGACAGCATGCCGGGCACCCCTTCCGGCCATGGCAGCGCCGAACCCGGCAAATGGGCTGCGAACCTGGCCGTGGCGGCAACTCCGGCACTGAACGTTCCGGCAACGGCAATCAACGCCGTGGCGGCCCAGGGCACCAGCACCACCAGTGGCACTGCGGCTGTTCCCAACAGGGTAACCGGTGCCACCAGGGGCGACGAGACGACGTTTGCCGCCAGCGAATAGGTCGAAAACTGGGGCTGAAGAAGCACGATAACGGGCCCACACAGCAGTTGGGCGGATAACGGAACAGCTACTGACGCGGCTGCCCACCGCGGAACGGCCGCGGGGATCCAGCTGATGATCCGCCGGCCCAGCAGGATGATCCCGAGCGTGGCCAGCACCGAGAGCAGGAACCCGAAACTCGAGCCCAGGCCCGGGTCGGCCAGCAGGAGTCCCAGAACGGCGAGGCAAAGAAGACTGAGACCCCGCCCCGAACGGCCACCGGCCAGGGAAGCCACCCCGATGGCCCCCATCAGCGCTGCCCGCAGGACACTGGCATCGGGCCCAACCAGAACCACGAAAAGGGCCAGGCCCGCAAGGGCAGCGGCCGCAGCCGGTGCGCGGGGCAGCCGGAGCCGCCGGCACAGGAGCAGCAGGGCCCCCAGCACCAGGCTGCAGTTTGCCCCGCTGACGGCGGTCAGGTGGGTCATGCCTACGGCCTTCATGGCGTTGTTCAACCCCTCGTCCAGCTCGCCGGTGTCCCCGGTAACCATGCCCGGAAGGAGCCCGCGGGCGTCGGGCGGCAGGAAGGCTGCGGCGGCAACGTAACGCTCCCGAAGGTCCTTGGCGGACCCTTCCAGCAGTGACCCGCCCACCGCGGGGCCCGGCGGTGTGGACGCTGCCAGGTTTCCCGCTTCCGGCACGCCGGGGTCCGCCGGCCGCAGCTTGCCCGCGGCCCGGAGCGTCTGCCCCGGCACAACGCGGCCCCATCCCTGGCCGCCCATTACCAACAGCCTGGCGCGGGTCCGGACCACGTTCCCTCCCGTAGTCACTTCCTTCGTCCACACCGGCACGGACCAACGTCCGTCCGACCCGCCAGGACCTGCCACAGCCCGGGGAGTTTCGGCTACTTCGACAACGGCGACAGCGGACTTGCCAGCCGTGACGGCCTCGGCAAGTGGTCCGGTGAACCGTTGGCTGGAGGCTGTTGCAGAGTGGGCCGCGGCCGCGGCAGCCAACAGCAGGGCTGCCCCCGCAGCGGCCGGGAAGCTCCGGACCCGCGAGCGGGTCGCGGGAGTTCCGGCACGACCGGCGGCGTTGGCGATCCGTGGCGCCCTGCCGCCCGTGGCCACCCGGGCCAGCACGAGGCCGCCGGCTGCTGCCAGGGTGCAGCACAGCGCGGCGAGCTCGATGGGCGGCAGCCAAAGCCCTGCCAGCGATGCTGCCCATACCAGTGCGGCAGGGAGGGCGAGCCGGAGGTCGAGGCGGTGGAGAGGCTGCCCGGATTCCAGTTCCTTTTCCTTCCGAGCCCCGCCGCGGTCGGCCATCTGCTGCCGGACGCGGGCGCTGCCCTGCGCCAGGAGCCCTTGGGCCACCTTGCGGCGGTGCCCGGGCAGGCACCTTGAGCCCAAGCGTTCCTGGGTTGGTGGCGGCAGCACTCCCCCGGAGCGGGACTTTGGTTGGGCAGCCCGCACGGCATCCGTGGGAGTAGCGGCTTCCGGTCCGTGCCTACCACCCTGGACGGCGGATTCGACGAACCGGCTCCAAGGACTCCCCGCTCCTGCTCCGCCGGTGGACCCGCCCCGCCTCGGCGGTCCGGCTCCTTGCGTTTTGTCTGTCCTTGCAGCCATCGAACCCCCTAGACCGTCACCAGGGGCAACAGGGCTTCAAGCATCTTCGGTCCGACGCCGTCCACCGCGTCCAGTTCTTCGACGCTCTTGAAAGGTCCATGGTCTTTTCGCCAGTCCACGATCCGCTGGGCGAGTACCGGACCGACTTTTGGCAGCGTGTCCAGCTCGGCAGCGTCTGCCGTGTTGAGGTTGACCTTCCCGCCGGGTGCACCGGGTTGCGCGCCGGCGGGAGCGGGGTTGCCTGGACCGGCACCTTCCGCACCTGCGGCGTCCGGTCCGGCAGGCACGGGCTCCCCACGCTGCGGCACGTAGATCTTTTGCCCGTCCTCCACCACCAGGGCAAGGTTGAGCCGGTTCACGTCGGCGTCCGGGGCGGCACCGCCCGCGGCTGCAATGGCGTCATCAACCCGGCCGCCCTGCTGGAGCCGAATGACGCCGGGCGTGGCCACCGCCCCTGCAACATGCACCACCACGAGCCCGCCGGCACGATCCGCAGGTGGCGTCGTGTCAGGATCGGCACCGGATCCCCTGGCAGTGCTGCCACCGGAACTGGCGCCGCTGAGTGGAAGGACATCGGGGGATGCCAAACCTGCCTGCCACCAGAACCAGGCGCCGGCCGCCACCGCCAGGGCACCCAGCAGCAGGGCGACCCGCAGTCCTATCCGCCACCGGAGCGCCAACGCGCGGCCGGCCTGGGTCCCGCTGCCGGCTTCGGTTCCCGCTGCTCCGCCGGTGCCGCGGTATTGGAAACCACCAGCGCCGGCTCCCTCCTCCAGGAGCATGGGGGCTGCCTCTCCCAGTGCCGCCTGCAACCGGTCCCTCGCATGCCTTGCCTGCTGACGTGCTGCTTCAGCGTCCCGGCGTGACATGGTTCCACCTTAGGAACCTCCGGCGGCACGCCGCACCGGCCATGGCCGCTATGTGGAAAGGTGCTCAGTGCACAGGGCCCGTGGCGGCGGCTACTGGTTCCTTGCCTCCGCGATAAATTCCTGCGCCCGACTCCAGTGATGTTCCCCGGTGGCTGGGTCATCAACGCGTACGACCTGCGTGCCATGGCCGTGTCCCCGGCTCTTCCGCCATGCGGCTCAAGGACTTTGCTACTGGTCGCCATGAATCCAACTCTCCTGAACCGAGCGGCACACGTGGGCTGCGGCACGGAACTGGTCTCGCTTGCCACCCTGATCCCCTCCTGCGTGTACTCCCCTGGTTTTGTTGGCGCAGCGGGCACATACCGCTTCAGAAGTCGATGCCCTTGACCAGGGTGACGAACTGATCCTTGACCTGTTCTTCGGTGGGACCTTCCGGTGAAATCAGTATTTGCGCGGTGAAGAAGGCCGTGTTCCGGCCACGGGCCACCATCAAGGACATGTAGGTGACCGGGTCATTGCTTTCCGGCCTGAGGGCCTTCGGGCCACCGGGTTCCGACCGGACAACCAGTATGGCCCTGTCGCCGACGCCTTGGATTTTTTGGCCATCCGGCGGCACAACACCGGAAAGAAGGGAAGCACCGCCATCCTGGAGCTCGATGGAGAACATGAGCGAATCCAGCCCAGGCGTACTCGGCGCTCCGAACATGTAGCGGCAGTTGCCCTCACCGGGAAGTACCTGCGCCTGGGTGGTGGCACCGAACGCGTTCTTGACTGCGTCCGGGCTGACCAGGGCACAGACAGGGTTGTCCGTAGAAGCCTGCGGAGCGACAGGCGGCGCGGCGGGAACACGTAGTTCAGCGCCGTTGCCCCATCCTGCATCGACAAGTGCCTGGGCCAGGGCGTGGGCGCTGGCGTCACCGTCCGGTACCGGAAAATCCGATGATATCGGCGGGAAGTCGATGATGCGCAGGTCGAGGGACTCGTTGCCCCGGACCGCCTTGAGCACGGTGTTTGCCGATGCCCCGCCAGGCTCTCCGCGGAACCAACCCGTCCACTGCATGCAGGCGAAGTCGCCGATGCCCTCAACTGCTGAGCAGTCAGGGGTCTTCTTCGTGTCGTCAATTTGCGCCGTCGACGCCGGCGACGTCAACGAGACGGAGAGCGTCGGGCTCTTCTTCGATTTACTCATAAATCCGCACCCGTAGGCTGAACTCCCTGCCGGTTTCCCTCCCAGCCCCATCTGGACCAAATCGGGATTGACCTTGGCAGCGATGGCAGGAGTGATCAAGTCGCAGGCCGGATTCCCTGATCCTGCTGGTTTGGCCTGGGAAGGCGACGTGGTGCTGCCGCCCTGTAGGCATCCTGCGAGTCCGACGACCAGTGCGGCCAGGACCATTGGCAATGTCCAGGAGCGCGGGCTCCGGGAGCACGCATGATTTCCTCCGCCCCTCCAACTGCTGTCCCGAACCGGAACGTAGCTGATGGGGCGACGCTACGGACTCGAACGAACAGCCACCAGAGGCCAAGGACCCGGCAGTTGGTGGGGTAGCGGCCCGCCGCCTGTCACCCGCCTAGCCCGGCCCCGCATCGCCATGAACCTCAGCCGTCCTGCCAACAATGACGGCCAGCACCCCAAGGCCGGCGTGTGCTGCCAGGACCGCGGGAAGGGAACTGATCTGGGCCGGAGGGCACTGTGGAAGGGCCGCCTCCAGGCGCACCGCCAGGCTCTCCGCTTCCTCCGGATTGCCGAAGTGGTGGACGGCCAGGACCACGGAGTCGCCGGAATGCGCCTCCGCCTCCGCCACGACGATTTCCTCCAGGCGTGCCACGGCCCTGGCCGCTGAACGCACCTTTTCCAGCGGGACTATCCTCCCGCCGTCGACCGCCAGGATCGGCTTGATGGCGAGCATGGTACCCAGGAGCGATGCCGCCGCCCCGATGCGTCCCCCGCGCCGCAACTGCTCAAGGCTGGGCACGTAGAAGAAGACCCGGGTGTGTTCGGCCTGGGCCGCTGCAGCCGCTGCCACAGCAGACCGGTCTCCACCGGCTGATGCGGTTTCAACGGCAGCCTGCACCGCCATTCCCTGCGCCATGCCAACGGTGCGCGTGTCCACCACCTCCACGGGAATCCCCACCCTGCCGGCGGCCAGCCGCGCCGCGTCAGCCGTGCCCGAGAGTTCGCCCGAGATGTGGACCGAGACTACGCCCTCGAAGCCCCTAAGTTCCGCGGCGCGGTAGGCCTGCTCGAACTGTCCCGGCGAAGGCCTTGACGTTTTGACCGGAGTCCCGGCGGCCAGGGCCACGGCAATGGTCTCGAGGATGTCGTCTTCGCCCTCGCCGTAGATTTCGGCGCCCACCATGACGGGCATTGGGGTCACCGTCAGGATCCCGTCCAGCGGGAGTGCGCTGACATAGGCCGCCGGGAGGGCAGCGGCTGAGTCGGTGACGACGGCGGTGCGCACCACAGTGCCTGGGACGGGACGCCTGGACCCCGGCCGGGCGGCTGGACGCAGGCCCGACAGCCGGGCACGGACCCACGGCCAGGCGGCGGCATTACTGTCGGGCAAGGTGCCTCCTGGAATCGGCGTCCGGCTCAACCGGCACCGGCCGCCGGAAAGCTTCCGACGGCCGGCAATTCACTGCGGGTACAGCAGCTAGGCCGGAACGATGTTCACCAGCTTAGGGGCACGGACGATCACAGTCCGGATGCCCCGGCCGTCCATGGCCCGCTGCACGTTCTCCGACGCCAGCGCCAGCTCGCGCAGCTCGTCTTCAGAAACGTCCGGGGACACTTCCAGCCGGTCACGGACCTTGCCCTGCACCTGGACAACGGCGGTCACCGTGTCCTGGACCAGGAGGGCGGGATCATGGGCCGGCCAGCCCGCGTTGGCAACCGATGCCGGGTGCCCCAGCAGGTTCCACATGTCCTCGGCGGTGTACGGCGCGAACAGGCTGAGGATCACGGCCACCGCTTCGGCGGCTTCGCGGACCGCTGGGTCCGCGGCACCGGCACCGGAGTCGATGGCCTTGCGGGTGGCGTTGACCAGCTCCATGAGCTTGGCCACCACCACGTTGAACTTGTTGGCGTCCAGCAGCTCGGCGGCATCGGCGATGGTGCGGTGGGTGACCGACCGCAGCCCGCGGTCTCCGCCGGCTGCGTCCACACCTGGTTCACTGGTGACGTCCTGCGCCAGGCGCCAGGCCCGGGCCAGGAACTTGGCTGAGCCGGACGGCGACACGTCAGCCCAGTCCACGTCGTCCTCGGGCGGGGAGGCGAACACCATGGTCAGGCGCACGGCGTCCACGCCGAACTTGTCCAGCTGTTCGCCGAGGTCAACACCGTTGCCCAGGGATTTGCTCATGGCCTTGCCGCCGTTGAGGACCTGGCCCTGGTTCAGCAGTGCACTGAAGGGTTCGTCGGCATCGATCATGCCGAGGTCGTGGATGACCTTGGTGAAGAAGCGGGCGTAAAGCAGGTGGAGGATGGCGTGCTCCACACCGCCCACGTACTGGCCCACCGGCATCCAGTCGTTGATCTTCTGCGGATCGAAAGGGCCCTCGGTGAAGTGCGGCGAAACGAAGCGCAGGAAGTACCAGGACGAGTCAACGAACGTGTCCATGGTGTCGGTGTCCCGCTTCGCCGGGCCGTTGCAGGTGGGGCACGCCACGTTGACCCACGACTCGGCCGCTGCCAGCGGCGAGGTGCCCTTGGGCGCCAGGTCCTCACCTCGCAGGTCCGCGGGCAGGGTAACCGGCAGCTGCTCATCCGGGACGGGAACTTCGCCGCAGGACGGGCAGTGGATGATGGGGATGGGCGTGCCCCAGAAGCGCTGGCGGCTGAGCAGCCAGTCCCGGAGCCGGAAGTTCACGAACTTCTCGCCGGTCCCCTGCTTCTCCAGCATGGCAATGGCTGCAGGGATGGCCTCACCCTTGGGCAGGCCATCCAGCTCGCCGGAGTTGATCAGGGTCCCCTCCCCCGCCGTGGCGGTGCCGGACACGGCCGGGTCCTCCTCGCCGGTATCCAGGACCGCGCGGACCGGCAAATCGAAGGCCTTGGCGAAGTCGAGGTCGCGCTGGTCGTGGGCCGGGACGGCCATGATGGCGCCCGTTCCGTAGTCGGCCAGGACGTAGTCGGCAGCCCACACGGGCAGCTTCTCACCGTTCAGCGGGTTGATGGCGTAACGGCCGGTGAAGACGCCGGTCTTCTCGCGCTCCGTGGACTGGCGTTCGATCTCCGACAGTGCCTTGACCCGCTCGCGGTATTCGTCCAGGTCCGCAGCGTGTTCGTCCGTGACAAGTTCGACGGCGAGTGGCGCGTCCGCGGCGACCACGAAGAAAGTTGCGCCGTACAGGGTGTCCGGGCGGGTGGTGAAGACCGTGACGTCCTTGGCGGGCTTGCCGCCGTCGGCCTCGATCACGAAGTTCACGTGCGCGCCCTCGGACCGGCCGATCCAGTTCTTCTGCATAGCCAGGACGCGTTCGGGCCAGTGGCCGCGGAGTTCGTCCATGTCATCCAGCAGGCGGTCCGCGTAGTCGGTGATCTTGAAGTACCACTGGTTCAGGGACTTCTTGGTGACGGTGGTGCCGCAGCGCTCGCAGGCGCCGTTGACAACCTGTTCATTGGCCAGGACTGTCTGGTCCTTGGGGCACCAGTTGACCGGGGAGTTCTTGCGGTAGGCCAGGCCGCGCTCGTAGAAGCGCTTGAAAAGCCACTGGGTCCATCGGTAGTACTCGGGATCGGAGGTGTGCAGGCGGCGCGACCAGTCGGCGGAGATGGCATACCGCTTGAAGGACGCTGCCTGGGTATCGATGTTGGCGTACGTCCACTCGCTGGGGTGGGCGTTGCGTTTGATGGCTGCGTTCTCCGCCGGCAGGCCGAAGGAGTCCCAGCCGATGGGGTGCAGGACGTCATAGCCCTTCTGCCGCAGGTAGCGGGCCACCACGTCGCCCATGGCAAACGCCTCGGCGTGGCCCATGTGCAGGTCGCCGGACGGGTACGGGAACATGTCAAGAACGTAGCGGCGCTCCCGCGACCCGTCGTCCACCGGGGTGAAGACCTTGAGGTCTTCCCACACCTGGGGCCATTTGGCCTCCATGGCGGCGAAACTGTAGGTGCCCTCTTCAGGCTCCGCCGATACTGTTGCTGCTGTTCCGGTCTCTGTCTCCGGCTGAACGCCCACTGCTGCCCTCTTCTGTTCTGTTACGGCATCGGTGCTGCCATAACGGCCTGATCCTCCTGCTGCCGGTCCGGCGCCATGCCCCGGACACACAAAAGCCCCTCTCCATGGAGGGGCTGCCGCTCAGCTGTCCGATAATCGGAGCCGGCGGCTAACTAAGCAGAAGGATCGCACGCATGGTTCTACTTTAGCGCACCGGCAGGTTGCCTGCCTCAGCCGGGCCCAACGGCCCGTTGCATTGCCAGGGGCAGGCGCGCATGATCATTCCCAGACGTTGGGAGGGGCACACGATGGCAGAGGCAACCACCGGTGGCGCAGCCGAAGGACAGCCCCTCTCCCTGTGGTTGGCCTCCGCGGGCTCCACCGATTTCCCGCAACTTCGCGGCACCGTGGAAGTGGACGTGGCAGTCATCGGCGGGGGCATAGCCGGGTTGACCGCGGCTCTCGCCTTGAAACGCTCGGGCCGCTCGGTGGCCGTCCTCGAAGCCGGCCGGATCGGCACGGGCGTCACCGGCCACACCACCGGCAAGGTCACATCGCTGCACCGCCTCGCCTACTCGGAACTGCAGCGCAGCCATGGAACGTCAGCGGCCCGCGTCTACGGGGAGGCAAACCAGGCCGCCCTGGAACATATCGGCGGCACAGTGGCGGCAGAGGATCTCTCCTGCGGATTCCGCCGGGTTGCCAACTACACCTTTGCGACAGGTCCCGATGCCCTGCCGGAGGTGCGGGCGGAAGCCGGACTTGCGGCTTCCCTCGGCCTCCCGTCGACCTTCACAACCGACGTGCCCCTGCCGTTTCCGGTGGCCGGCGCAGTCCGGTTCGACGGCCAGGCCCAGGTCCACGCGGTCCAGTATCTCCAGGGGCTGGCAGGAAAAGTCGACGGCGGCGGCAGTTTTGTCTTCGAACGGACACGCGCGGTGGATCTTCGCGAGGGGACGCCCGTCACCGTTGCCGCCGGGACGGGAACGGTGCTGGCCCGGGACGCAATCGTGGCCACGAGCGTTCCCTTCGGAGACCATGGCCGCTTTGAGGCGCTGTGCCGGCCGCACCGCTCGTACATCGTCGCCGCGCCGGTTGAGGCCCCTCCCCTGGATGCGACCTTTATCAGCGCCGATGAACCGATGCATTCGCTGCTGACCGTGCGGCTGGGCGGGACAACGTACCTGCTGGTTGGCGGCGGTGGCCATCCCGCCGGCGAGCAGGTCGACCCGGTTTTGCGTTACGCGCGGCTTGCCGGCTACGCCCGCAGCCATTTCGGGGCCGGCAAAGCGTCATACCGCTGGTCCACCCAGGATGCCCTGCCCCAGGACGGGCTGCCTTATGCCGGGCCGCTGAACCCTGACAGCCGGCACGCGTTCGTGATCACCGGCCTGCGCAAGTGGGGCCTGACCAACGGTACGGCCGCAGCACTGGCGCTGGCGG
Organism: Pseudarthrobacter sp. NPDC058119; assembly: GCF_042884655.1. Taxonomy (NCBI): domain Bacteria; kingdom Bacillati; phylum Actinomycetota; class Actinomycetes; order Micrococcales; family Micrococcaceae; genus Pseudarthrobacter; species Pseudarthrobacter sp. NPDC058119. Next base: position 230,622 of record NZ_JBHVTN010000008.1, on the reverse strand, counting down.
ACCTCCTCAATGGCACTCCCAACGACTGGGCCGCCCTGTTCGACAGCAACCGCGCGCCCCGGCGGCCCACGGCGCAGGCAGCCCCAGGGAGCAGAGACAGCGAATCCCGCACAGTCCCCGCAGTGCAGGCGGGGGACCTCGCGCCGGGCGATGGAACGGTGGTGGACGCAGGCGGAACCAGCACGGCCTGCTACCGGGACGAGGCGGGACACGTCCATGCAGTGTCGGCGGTCTGCACCCACCTGGGCTGTACGGTCGGCTTCAACCGGACGGACCGGACGTGGGACTGCCCCTGCCATGGCTCCCGGTTCGATGTGGACGGCAAGGTCATCCAGGGTCCGGCCACCGAGGATCTGCCGCCGCGGCCCGTTCCCTGACGTCCCCATCCGCCTGCCGGAAGGGATCCCGGACACGGCAAGGGGCCGCCCTGCCGGAAAGGCAGGACGGCCCCTGGGTCGGAGGTCTTACTTGACGTCCTCGTCCACCCACTCCATGGACTTGGTGACAGCCTTCTTCCAGAGCCGCATCTGGCGTTCCTGTTCAGCCTTGTCCATCTGCGGTTCCCAGCGCTTGTCCTCGGACCAGTTGGCCGAGCACTCGCCCAGGTCCTTCCAGAAACCAACGGCCAGGCCTGCCGCGTAGGCAGCCCCCAGCGCCGTGGTCTCAATGACCTTCGGACGGATCACCGGGACACCCAGGATGTCCGCCTGGAACTGCATGAGGGCGTCATTGGCGACCATGCCGCCGTCGACCTTCAGCTCACTCAGCGGCACGCCGGAGTCCGCGTTGACCGCGTCCAGCACCTCGCGGGTCTGGAACGCGGTGGCTTCCAGCGCTGCCCGGGCGATGTGGTTCTTGTTGACGAACCGGGTCAGGCCCACAATCGCGCCGCGGGCATCCGAACGCCAGTACGGGGCGAACAGGCCGGAGAACGCCGGAACGATGTACACGCCGCCGTTGTCCTTGACGGATGCAGCGAGGGTTTCCACCTCCGGTGCGCTGCTGATCATGCCCAGGTTGTCCCGCAGCCACTGGACCAGCGAACCGGTCACCGCGATGGAACCTTCCAGCGCGTAGTGGGGTTTCGCGTCGCCCAGCTTGTAGCCCACGGTGGTCAGGAGCCCGTTCTTCGAGTGGACGATCTCCTCGCCCGTGTTGAAGATCAGGAAGCAGCCCGTGCCGTAGGTGTTCTTCGCCTCGCCCGTCTCGAAGGCCGCCTGGCCGAAGGTTGCTGCCTGCTGGTCGCCCAGGATGCCCGCAACGGGTGTTTCGCGGAGCAGCTGTGAGCTGTGGACGTTGCCGTATACCTCGGAGGAGGACTTGATCTCCGGCATCATGCTGCGCGGCACCCCGAAAATGCTCAGGATCTCGTCGTCCCACTGCAGGGTTTCCAGGTCCATGAACAGGGTGCGGGAGGCGTTGGTGACGTCGGTGACGTGGACACCGCCGTCGACGCCGCCGGTCAGGTTCCACAGGACCCAGGCGTCCGTGTTGCCGAACACCAGGTCACCGGCCTCTGCCTTTTCCCTCGCACCGTCAACGTTGTCCAGGATCCACTTGATCTTGGTGCCGGAGAAGTAGGTGGCCAGCGGCAGGCCGACCTTCTGTTTGAAGCGGTCCGCTCCGCCGTCCTTGGCCAGCTGGTCCACGATGTCCTGCGTGCGCGTGTCCTGCCACACGATCGCGTTGTAAACCGGCTTGCCCGTGGTCTTGTCCCACACCACCGCGGTTTCGCGCTGGTTGGTGATGCCGACGGCGGCGATATCGTGCCGCGTCAGGTTCGCCTTCGAGAGGGCTGAACCAATTACCTCGCGGGTGTTGTTCCAAATCTCCGCGGCGTCGTGCTCCACCCAGCCTGCCTGCGGAAAGATCTGCTCGTGTTCCATCTGGCCGGAGGAGACAATGGCGCCGCTGTGGTCAAAGATGATGGCGCGGGTGCTGGTGGTGCCCTGGTCGATGGCGATTACGTACTGGTTCATAATGACGTCCTTGTCTTGTTCGAACTGTTAGCCGGGGGCTTAGGCGGCGGCGGTGATGATGATCGGGACGATCCTTGCAACGATGCCGGCGAGGGCGCCGCCGACGAGCGGCCCAACCACCGGGATCCAGGCATAGCTCCAGTCACTGGAGCCCTTGCCCTTGATCGGAAGAACTGCGTGGGCAATGCGGGGCCCGAGGTCACGCGCCGGGTTGATGGCGTATCCGGTGGGGCCGCCGAGCGAAACACCGATGCCGACCACCAGCAGCGCCACAGCGAGCGGGCCAAGGCCCGAGGGGGTGCCGCCGAGGGTCAGGATCACGAAGACCAGGACGAACGTGCCGATGATCTCGGTGATCAGGTTCCAGGTTGTGGAACGGATGGCCGGGCCGGTGGAGAACGTGCCGAGCTTGCCTGCGGGCTCGGGCTCGTCATCAAAATGCTGCTTGTAGGCCAGCCAGCAAACCACGGCACCGAGGAAGGCGCCCACCATCTCGCCGCCGAGGTAGGTCAGCGTGGTCCCGAAATCAACAGCGACTCCCGGGGCGTACTCGGCCTTGCCGTTGAGCAGCAGGCCCAGGGTCACGGCAGGATTCAGGTGGGCACCGGACTTGGCGGCGACGAAGACGCCACAGAAGACGGCGATACCCCACCCCCATGTGACCATCAGGAACCCGCCGTTGTTGCCTTTTGTCCCCCGCAAAGCCACGTTGGCAACGACGCCGCAACCCAACAGGGTCAGCATGCCCGTGCCAAAGACTTCGGAGAGGAAGACTATTCCTAGAGACATCTTTGACTCCTTCTTTGTTTAGTTGTCGGTCCTCCGCTGGTGAAGGACCGTTGGGCCGGGACGCTGGCGCGCCCCGGCCGGCCGCCCGGCCTCAGGAGACCAGGCTGTGCGTTTCCACGCGGTGGAATCGCTGCAGCACGTCCTGCGCGTGCCTGATCTCCGCGGCGCTGGCTGCAGCGTCCCACTTGAGCGGCCCTGAGAGCACCTCGGCCACTTCGTTGAGGAGTTCCCCGGTCACCAGCCCCCGGAAGGCCAGGGAGGTACGGCGGATCAGGACATCCACCAGGTGCCCCACCTGCTCGTTGGCCGCCATGAACTCCAGTTCCCGGACGCTGAGCTCGCGGGTGGACCGCAGCGGCTGGTCCGGGGCAGCGTCGAGGTACTCCATCACGGCGTCCGCCCGGGTCCCGTACCGCGTCAGCAGGCCTGCCGTGCGGTCCGCATCGCGGCCGGAACCCATGTGTGCCTTGATCCATTTCTGCACGCCTGCCTCGTCGGCCGGGAAGCCTGCGCCGCCACCGATGGGGAGCTGCGCCGTCGACACCTTGCGCTGAACCCCGAGCTCGGTGAGCACGTCATTGGTCATGTGCTCGGCGAGGGCCCGGAACGTGGTCCACTTGCCGCCGACCAGGCTCAGCACGACGGCGCCGGTTCCATTCGTGCCCGAAGCGCGCCGTTCAATGCGGTAGTCGCGGGACACGAAGCCGGGCTGGGTCGCGTCATGGCTCGGCAGGGGGCGCACCCCCGAGAACGTGTAGACGATGTCGTCGGGGGTCACGTCGACGGACGGGAACACGTGGCCGATCAGGTCGAAGAAGTACTGGATTTCCTCGTCGGTGCAGACGGCGTCTTCCGACATGTCCGCGTCGACGTCCGTGGTGCCAACCAGCACGCGGTCACCCATGGGGTAGATCAGGACAATCCGGCCGTCGGTGTGTTCGAAGAAGATTTCCCGGCCGCGGCAGGCGGCCAGCAGGCCCGGGTGGTCCAGCACGATGTGCGAACCCTTGGTGCCGCCCATGAAAGCAGAGGCTGCACCCATCGCCTCGTTGGTCATGTCCACCCACGCGCCGGTGGTGTTCACGATGATGTCCGCGGTGAAGTCAAACTCTTCCCCGCTGAGTTCGTCCCGCAGGCGGACGGTGCTTCCCCGTCCGGTCCCCGGGTTGGGCTCCGGGGACATGGATTTCAACGAGAGGTAGTTGCTGGCCCGGGCGGTGTCACCCTGCGCACCGGCGCCCTGGGGGTTGCCGGCCCGGCCGGCCTTTTCGCCGTCCTGCAGGACGTCGAGGGTGAGCCGCTCCGGGTTGTGCACCGAGGCGTCGAAGTACGTGGCGGTGTATTTGACGTCGGACCGCAGCGCGGGCAGTTCCTGGAGGGCTGCCTTGTGGGTCCGGAACTGGTGCCGGGGCACCGTGCCGCCGTCGCGGGAAAACGAATCGTAAAGGCTGAGGCCCACCTTGATGAGGAACGCGCCGCGTTCCTTGGGCTTGCCCTGCTGCTTGTGGGTCAGGAAGCGCAGGGGTGCCGAGAGGATTCCAGAGAAGGTGCTGAAGATGGGGATGGTGGTCTGCAGCGGCTTGACATAGTGCGGGGCGATCTTCAGCAGGCGGTTCCGCTCCACTACTGATTCGCGGACTAGGCGGAACTCACCGTTTTCCAGGTACCGGATGCCGCCGTGGATCATGTGCGACGATGCACCGCTTGCGCCCTGGCAGTAGTCACCGCGTTCGACGAGTGCCACATCGACGCCCTGCAGCGCCAGGTCACGGAACGTGCCCACTCCGTTGATGCCGCCGCCAACCACCAGCACCTTCGCGTGCGGACGGCGCCGCAGGCTGTGCACCGAGGCCCGTTCGCCTCCCGGCCGGGGGGTATTAGCAGCTGGTTGGACAGATGGATCCTTGGGTCCCAAAACGACTCCCTTGGGGCTTTGTGTGTTGCGGTTGCCACTGTGCGGCACCGCCGTTCTGCTCTATTGTTTGGAGAAATGGAAAATGGAGTCAAGCACTATGCACAAACGTGCAGAACGGAAGTGAGATGGCACTTTCCCGCGACCAGGATGCCCTCCGAGCTGCACAAATGTACTACCTGCAGGACCTCACCATGGACGCGATCGCACGCGAACTGCGAACGTCCCGGTCCACCGTTTCACGGTTATTGTCGTCGGCGCGCGAGTCCGGCCTGGTGCAGATCCAGATCCGCAATCCCCTCGATACCGGCCCCGAACTGGAGGGCATGATCCGGCGCCGGTACAACCTGGACGTCCATGTGGTTCCCATCCTCGGGACGCTCAACGAAGCCGAGACTTTGGACCGGGTGGCCATGCAGGCCGCCCGCACCATCGGACCCCTGGTGGACTCGAACGCGATCATCGGCGTGGCCTGGGGATCCACGCTCAGCGCGGTGAGCAGGCACCTCACCAGGAAGATCACCCACGACAGCGTGATCGTCCAGCTCAACGGCGCCGGAAACATGCACACCACCGGCATCACCTACGCAAGTGACATCATGAGGCGTTTCGGCAGCGCCTACGGAGCGCGGGTGGAGCAGTTCCCCGTGCCGGCCTTCTTCGACCACGCCGCCACGAAGACAGCGATGTGGAACGAGCGCAGCGTGCAGCGTGTCCTGGAACTGCAGGCGAAGATGAGCATCGCCATCTTCGGCGTCGGTTCCGTCCACGCCGACTACCCAAGCCACGTCTACGCCGGCGGCTACCTCGACGAGGATGACCTCAACGCCCTGGCCAACTCCGACGTCGTCGGAGACGTTGCCACCGTCTTCTTCCGGGACGACGGGTCCTCGGACGGCATCGTCCTCAACGAACGCTCCACCGGTCCCTCACTGGCCCAGCTCCGGCAGGTACGCCGCAGGATCTGCGTGGTGTCCGGGGTCTCCAAGATCAACGGCCTGCGCGGAGCACTGGCGGCCAGGCTGGCCACCGACCTGATCCTGGACGAAGCCACCGCACGCCGCCTGGTCGATTACGAGGGCCTCACCAGCTGAAGTAGGTAGAGTCGTTGCCATGAGAACCTCACCCCGGCTCAGCCTGAACAACGGCGTGCTGATAGACCAGCTCGGCTTTGGGCTGTACAAGGTGCCGGCAGCCGACGCCGAAGGCCTGGTCGCCACTGCACTCGCCGCCGGTTACCGCCACTTCGATACCGCCGCCATGTACGGGAACGAGACCGGTGTGGCGCGCGGCATCAGCTCCCAGCTGGACGCGGGGTCAGGCAGTGGCGGCTCGGGCGAACTGTTCCCGCCCCTGGCCCGCGAGGACGTCTTCGTCACCACGAAGGTTTGGAACGACCACCACGGCTACGACGCCACGCTGCGCGCCTTTGACGATTCCATGGTCAACCTGGGCCTGGACTATGTGGACATGTACCTCATCCATTGGCCATGCCCCCGCCGCGGGCTCTTCACCGAGACCTACCGCGCCCTGGAAACGCTGTACCGGGAGGGCAGGGTGCGTGCCATAGGCGTCAGTAACTTCCAACCGGCCCACCTGGACCGTCTGCTGGCCGGCGCCGAGGTGGTCCCCGCAGTCAACCAGATCGAACTCCATCCCTGGCTGCAACAGGAGGAACTGCGGAGCAAGCACGCAGCCCTGGGCATCCGCACCGAAGCCTGGAGCCCGCTGGGCCGCGGGCAGGTACTGGCAGACCCTGTCATCCAGGCCTGCGCTGCCGAGCACGGCCGGACACCCGCGCAGGTGATCCTCCGCTGGCATATGCAACTGGGCAACATCGCCATACCCAAGGCAAGTTCGGAGGTGCGCATCCGGGAGAACCTCGATGTGTTCAACTTCGAACTCTCGGCACGCGACCTGGCGGCGATCAACGCGCTGGACCGCGGGCAGCGGACCGGGTCCCACCCGGACAACGTCAACTAGGGCAGGACATGGATACCGTGAACCCGGCGCCCTCCCCTGCGCCCGCGTACGTCAGCGCCGGCCTCTCCGGCCGCACCCGCCCCGCCACCGTCACCCTCGACGGTGGCACCGTGGCTTTCTGGACCTATGAACCGCTGGAAGCCACCCCGGATACCCGCACCATCCTGGTGGTCCACGGATTCCGCGGCGACCACCACGGGCTCCTGCGCGTGGCCGACCAGCTCCCGGACATGCGGATCATCATGCCGGACCTTCCAGGCTTCGGCAGTTCGGATGCCTTTACCCACGGCCCGCATTCAGTGGAACGCTACGGACAGTTCATCACCGACTTCATGGCGGCACTGGGCCTGGGGCGGGACACCGTACTGCTGGGGCACTCATTCGGGTCCATCGTGGCGGCCCATTTCGTGGCCAACAACCCGGAGGCGGTACGTCCCCTCATCCTCATCAACCCCATTGCCGCACCCGCGCTGGAGGGGCCAAAAGGCGTCATGACCCGGCTGGCCGTGCTGTACTACAAGCTGGCTGCGCGGCTTCCCAGCAGGCCCGGACTGGCACTGCTGCGCAATCCCCTGATTGTCAGGGTGATGAGCGAGACCATGGCCAAGACCCGCGATCCCGGGCTGAGGGCCTACATCCACGGCCAGCACCACGCCTACTTCAGTTCCTTCGCCAACAGGGACAGCCTCCTGGAGTCCTTTACCGCCTCCGTCAGCCACCACGTGGCCGAGGTAGCCGGCCAGCTGCACATGCCCGTGCTGCTGGTCGCCGGCGAGAAGGATGAAATCGCCACCCTCCCCAGCCAGCACCGCCTCGCGGACCTGCTCCCGGACGGTGAACTGAAGGTGATTCCCGGCGTCGGGCACCTGATCCACTACGAAACACCTGAACCGGCCGCCCGTTACATCCGCAGCTTCCTTAAGGACCATCCCGCGTGAAAATCGTCATCGATGCACGTTTCACCCGTACCGACCACCACGATGGCATCAGCCGCTATGGCGCAAGCCTGATCGCCGCCACGGCCAAGATCGCGGACGTCTCCATGCTCGTCTCCGACGAGCGGCAGCTGGCGCTCCTGCCTGACGTGCCCTACACCCTCATCAGCAGCCCCCTCTCGCCCCTGGAACTGTTCGTCGCCCGGAAGGTCAACGCCCTTGGAGCGGACGTGGTGGTCTGCCCCATGCAAACCATGGGCACCTGGGGCCGGAAGTACGGCCTGATCCTGACCCTGCACGACCTGATCTACTACGAGCACCCCGCTCCCCCGGGTTTCCTGCCGGCCCCCGTCCGCCTCCTGTGGCGGCTGTACCACAAGGCGTTCTGGCCGCAGCGCCTGCTCCTGGACCGGGCAGATATTGTTGCCACCATCAGCCGTACCACCGAGGCGCTCATGGCCAAGTACCGGCTGACGCGCCGGCCCGTGCGCATCATCGCCAACGCCCCGCAGCCGGCCCAGGAACCGCGGGATCCCGCCGCCGGGGCGGATAAGACGATCATCTACATGGGCTCCTTCATGCCGTACAAGAACGTGGAGACCATGGTGGCCGGCATGGCCGGGCTGCCCGGCTATACCCTCCACCTGCTCAGCCGGATCACGCCGCAGCGGCGGGCAGAGCTGGAGCGCATCGTCCCCCAGGGCGCCGCCGTCGTGTTCCATAACGGCGTGACGGATGCCGAGTATGACGGACTCCTGCGCCGGGCCACGGCCCTGGTAAGCCTGTCCCGCGCCGAAGGGTACGGGCTGCCCCTGGTGGAGGCCATGGCGGTGGGCACCCCGGTGATCGCCAGTGACATTCCGATCTTCCGGGAGGTGGGGTCGGACGCCGCCATCTATGTGGATCCGGAGTCACCCGGACAGTTCGCTGACGCGGTGGGCCAGCTGCAGGACGACGAGCACTGGCAGGACCTGTCCTGCCGCTCCATGGCCCGCGCGGCCGAGTTCAGTTGGGACGAATCGGCGCGCCAGCTGGTGGACGCAGCCCACGAGGTTGTGGCGAAGAGGCGACGGGCCTGACGTACGGCCCGGTGCACGGCAAAGCTAGAGCACGTCGACGCCGTCCAGCCGCAGCTGCACAGGGTCCATGGTCCGTTTGGCGGCCACGGCGGCGCGGGTGACCCGCAGGACGCGGACGACGGCGGCAGCTTGGCTGTACGGGAAGAACAGCAGGGTCCGGACGTCCTCGGCCGAGCGCCTGCCCGTGGGCGGTGCGGTGAGCAGCAGCGGCGCCGGGCCCGCCGTTCGCACGGCGATGCCGCCGACGGCCAGGTCCGCTTCCACGGCCCCCGTGTAGTGTTCGACGGCGGCGCGTGGCCCCGTCACGGAGGCGATGCGCACCGCCGGCGGAAGCTGGAGTTCCGTCCGCAGCAAGAGCTCGCGCCGGGCATAGCCGGCCGGGTCCCACCGCAGCAGCGCCCCGGTGGCGGCGGTGTCCGTGGCAGTGACCACCACCAGGCCTTCCGCTGCCGAGGGGCGGACCAGGGCAGCTGCGTTGAACCAGCGGCGCAGGGTGTCTTCGCCTGCGCGGAGGGTTTCCCGGCGCAGCAGCGAATCGCCGTCCAGAAGCAGGGCGGCGGCATAGCCGCCCTCTGCGACGGGCTCGGCTCCTACGGTTGCCACCACCAGCGCCTTGCCGGCGCCCACCGTGGCCTTCACTTGGTCGCCCGAGGACGTGACGACGGTGGTGCCGGGAAAGGCGCGGCCCAGCTCTTCAGCGGTGCGCAGGATTCCCGTGGCCCCTTTCCGGAGCCGCCGCCCGCCGCAGTGGGAGCATTTCCAGTCCGGAGCCGGGGTGGAACACCAGCGGCACTGGGGCAAGGCGGCTGTTCCGGCCAGGGCCAGGGGTCCTTGGCAGTGGCTACACCGCGCGGGTTCCCGGCAGGTTTCGCACACGAGCGAGGGCGCGTAGCCGGCCCTGGCAACCTGGACCAGGACGGGGCCACGATCCAGCCCCTGCTTGGCTGCCTGCCAGGCGGCGTGGGGCAGCCGGGCGATGGTGGCCAAGGGATCGCGTTCCTGCTCAAAACTGTCGGCGGTGTTGACCACGCGCGGAACGGTCCTGCGGACCATGGAACGCTCGGCTTCAACCGGGACGGCCCAGCCGGCCTCCACCAGCCGCTGGACTTCGGTGCTGCGGGCGTGCCCCGCCAGGAGGCAGGCTGTGCCTTCCTGTTCTGCCCTGAGGAGGAGGACTTCCCGGGCATGGGCGTAGGGTGCGCGCTGCTCGATGTGGAGGTCGTCGCCGTCGTCCCAGCAGGCAACGAGGCCCAGGTCCTGCACCGGGGCGAAGGCGGCGGACCGGGTGCCGATCGCGATCCTGGCCCGGCCGGCAAGGAGGCGCAGGAAGTTCCGGTACCGCGGCGTGGGGCCGTCGTCCGCCGTGAGCCTGGCCACGGCCTCCCCCGGCAGCAGCTCCATCAGCGCCTGCTCCAGCCGGTCCAGGTCCCGGTAGTCGGGCACCACCAGCAGCGCGCCCCTGCCTGAGGCGTAAGCGGCGGCGGCCGCCTGGGCGAGCAGTGCCGGCCACCCGGCGGGCCCATAGCCCCGGAGGGGATTGATGACCGCGCGGGGGGATCCGCCGGCGGCCAGGTGCCTAAGGAAGGCAGCTCCGGTGCGGTAGTAGGTCCACGCTGAAACGGCCCGGTCAGAGGGAGCACCGCGGGTGTCTTCGGGTTCCTTAGGTTCCACACCGGATGGGCCACCCGGTCCTGCAGGGTCCAGTGATGCCGGGTAGTCCTTTTCGAGCCGGGCGACGCGGGGCGGTACGGCCAGGCGGAGGACGTCGCTGACCGTGCCGGCGTACCGTGCCGCGACGGCCCCGGCAAGGTCGCGGGCGGCGGGCGTGAGGACCGGAACCGGGGACACTATTTTCGACAACGGCACCAGGGTGTGTCCGGCGTCGGACTCCGGCAGGCGCTCCAGGAGGAAGCCGCTGAGATCCTGGCCGTTGAACTTGACCTTGACCCTGACACCCGGCTGGGCGTCCTGGTCCAGCGCAACCGGGACCGCATAGTCAAAGGGGCGGTCCAGGTGCGGCAGCGACGATTCCACGAGGATCCGCGCCACGGGAAGCTGCTTGGCCAGGTCTACGCCGACAGGCAGTGCACGGGCCGGGAACCCCTGCAGCAGGGAGGGCTGGACGGAACTGTCAGCGACCACTGTGGCTCCCTCCGTTCAGCTGCCGGGTTGGACATGAACAGCCAAGCATAGGCCACTGACAGTGTGCTTCCTGCCCAGGCCCGACGCTTCCGGGTCCGGGCAGGAATTCACCTACGCGTTGAAGAAGGCCTTCAAGTCATCTACCCGGTCCAGGCGTTCCCACGTGAAGTCGGGTTCGTCGCGGCCGAAGTGCCCATGGGCAGCAGTCTTGGCGTAGATGGGGCGCTTCAGGTCAAGGGCATCGATGATGGCCCGGGGACGGAGGTCGAAGATTTCCGCAATGGCGTCGCTGATCCGGGCCGGATCCACGGTTTCGGTGCCGAACGTCTCGACGTAGGTTCCCACGGGGCGGGCCTGGCCGATGGCATAGGCGATCTGGATCTCTGCACGCTTGGCCAGCCCGGCGGCCACCACGTTCTTGGCGACCCAGCGCATGGCGTAGGCGGCAGAGCGGTCCACCTTGGACGGATCCTTGCCGGAGAAGGCACCGCCACCATGGCGTGCCATGCCACCGTAGGTATCGACGATGATCTTGCGGCCGGTGAGGCCGGCGTCGCCCACGGGGCCGCCGATGACGAATTCGCCGGCCGGGTTGAGGATGTTCGCGGCACGGGAGATGTCCAGGTTGGCCGCGGCCAGGACGGGTTCAATCACGACGGCGGCGAGGTCGGCGCGCAACTGCTCCAGGCTTGCGCCCTCGGCGTGCTGGCTCGAAATCACCACGGTCTCTATCGATACGGGAACGTCCTTGTCGTAGCCCACCGTGACCTGGGTCTTGCCGTCCGGGCGAAGGTAGGCCAGCTGGCCTGTCTTCCGGACGTCGGTGAGGCGTTCGGAGAGCCGGTGGGCCAGCCAGATGGGCGTGGGCATGTAGGAAGGTGTCTCGTCGCTGGCGTAGCCGAACATGAGGCCCTGGTCACCGGCGCCCTGGAGGTCGTAGTCGTCCTCCTGGCGGCCCTCGCGGGCTTCCAGCGAGTTGAACACGCCACCGGCGATGTCGTTGGACTGCTGGCCAATGGAAACAGACACGCCGCAGCGGGCACCGTCGAAACCGTTCGCTGAAGAGTCGTAGCCGATGCCAAGAATGGTTTCGCGGACGATCTGCGGGATCTCGACGTATGCGTCCGTGGTGACTTCGCCCGCCACGTGCACCAACCCGGTGGTCGCCATGGTCTCCACAGCCACGCGGGACTCCGGGTCCGCGGACAGCAGCGCATCAAGGATGGCGTCGCTGATCTGGTCGCAGATCTTGTCTGGATGGCCTTCGGTGACCGACTCGGACGTGAAGAGCCGGAGCGCGGAGGGCGTGGCCCCATGGGTCTGGGGAAGGTGCAGCGGTAAAGTCACTCAACTACCTTACTGGTTGGAAGGCGCCGGCCCCGCGGGAGATGTCCTCCCGAGAAGCAAACGTGGTGCGGAACACTCAGGTCCGGGGCGAAACGCAGTCAATTCGTCGAAACACGGTTCAGTTCAAAGCCGATGCGGGCAATGACGGCTTCCGAAACCTCCGTCTTTGTGCCGGAAGCCTCCTGTGGTTCGGAGCCGGCGCGCGAAAGTATGACCACCGAGTTGGAGTCCTGCCCGAAGACTTTGTCCGTGCCCACGTGGTTGACCACCAGCAGGTCGCAGCCCTTGCGCTGCAGTTTCGCTTCGGCGTATGCGAGGACGTCGCCCTCGCTGTCGCCGGTTTCCGCGGCGAAGCCGACGATGAGCTGCCCGGCCCCGGACGTGCCGGCGTCGCGTCGCTCCACCAGTTCCTGCAGGATGTCCGGGTTGCGGACCAGGGTGATGACGGGGTCTGCGGTGTCGTCGCGTTTCTTGATCTTGGTGTCGGAGACGTCGGCCGGGCGGAAATCGGCCACCGCGGCCGACATAATGATGACGTCGGAGCCGGGAGCGGCCTCCAGCGCGGCCGCCCGGAGCTGCAATGCGGTCTCCACGCGCACCACCTCCATCCCTGCAGGCGGCTGGACGTCCATGTGTGCCGCCAGCAGCCGGACGGTGGCACCGGCGTTCCGGGCAGCGACCGCCAGGGCCACGCCCTGCTTGCCGGAGGACCGGTTGCCCAGGAACCGGACAGGGTCCAGCGGTTCGCGGGTGCCGCCGGCGCTGATGGTCACGGTCTTGCCGGCAAGGGGCAACTGGAAGTCGGACTGTCCCTGGACCAGCGCCATGGCGGCGTCGAAGATCGCCTGCGGTTCAGGCAGCCTTCCCGGTCCGGAGTCAGCGCCCGTCAGCCTGCCGGAGGCGGGTTCGAGGACAGCGGCGCCCCGGCTGCGGAGCGTTTCAACGTTGGCGCGGGTGGCGGCGTGCTGCCACATTTCCGTGTGCATCGCGGGCGCGAACAGCACCGGGCCGTGAGCCATCAGCAGCGTGTTGGTCAACAGGTCCCCGGCCTGGCCGGTGGCGGCTTTGGCCAGGAGGTCAGCGGTCGCGGGTGCAACAACCACCAGGTCAGCCTCGTGGCCAAGCCGGACGTGGTTCACCAGGTGGACGTCGTCAAAGACGCTGTTGCTGACCGGGTTCCCGGACAGCGCCTCCCAGGTGGCGGTGCCGATGAAGCGGGTTGACGCTTCCGTGGGGATCACCGTGACGTCGTGTCCGGCTTCAGTAAAAAGCCGGAGGAGGGATGCCACCTTGTAGGCGGCAATCCCTCCCCCGACTCCGAGGACTATGCGCACGTGGTCTCCGTCAGCATGTCAGTTGGCGGCAGGTTACTCTGCGGCTTCGATCGGCGTGGAGACCAGCTTGCCTTCGTTGATCTCGCGCAGGGCGATCGACAGCGACTTTTCGTTCAGCTTGGTGTCAACCAGGGGCCCGACGTACTCGAAGAGGCCCTCGTGAAGCTGGGCGTAGTAGGCGTTGATCTGACGAGCGCGCTTGGCACCGAAGATCACCAGGCCGTACTTGGAGTCGGCTGCTTCGAGCAGCGAGTCGATCGGCGGGTTGATGATGCCTTCAAGGTTCGTGGACACGGATTCTCCAAATTCCTAGCGGGCTGACGGTTCCGGCAGGTGTGGATGCGGAGTCAGCCCCATGAGTGAAACAAGCTCGTCCGCTGCCCGGCGGACGTCGTCGTTGATGACGGTGTGGTCGAACTCCGGTTCAGCAGCAAGTTCCAGTTTAGCGGTTTCCAGGCGGCGCTGCTGTTCTTCGGGGGTTTCGGTGCCCCGGCCCACCAGCCGGCGGACCATTTCATCCCAGGTGGGCGGAGCCAGGAAGACGAACTGGGCGTCGGGAACGGCGGCTTTAACCTGCCGCGCGCCCTGGAGGTCGATTTCCAGCAGCACCGAGCGGCCCTCCGCAATGGCCCCGTTCACGGTGCTCTTCAGGGTGCCGTAGGTGTTCTGCCCGTGGACCACCGCCCACTCCAGGAGTTCTCCGTCGGCGATGAGCTGCTCGAACTCTTCCTTGGTCTTGAAGAAGTAGTGGATGCCATCCACTTCGCCGGGCCGGGGGGCCCGGGTGGTGGCTGAAACGGAAAGCCAGACCTCGGGGTAGTTGTCCCGGATGTAGGTGGACACGGTGCCTTTGCCAACAGCCGTCGGACCTGCGAGGACTGTCAGTCCCGGTTTCTTGCTCACGTATTCCTTTTGCCACGGTTGGGGAAGGACAGGCGCCGCCTGTGCCTCAGTGCTCGTCTATAAAATCTACCAGCGCCCGGCGCTGGTGGACGCCCAGCCCACGGACCCTGCGGGACGCCGCGATGCCCAGTTGCTGCATGATGGCGGCGGCCCTGACCTTCCCGATGCCCGGGAGGGCCTCGAGCAGCTCCGAAACCCGCATGCGGGCCAGCGCGTCGTCCTCCAGCGCGGAACTGATGATATCCGCGGCCGACCTGTCACCGTTCCGGAGGCTCTCCTTGGCAGCAGCACGGGTAGCCCTGGCCGCAGCCGCCTTGCCCAGGGCCTCGGCCCGTTCAGACGCGGATAAAGGTCGCAGGACCATCACGGACACCCCCGGAGTCGGCGGATTTCATCCAAGGGCGGCCGCCCTTGGACCTGTCCTGAAACTACCCTCTGGTGCAGCCTGAATCAATGCATCCGGACAATTGGGGCCTATTCGCCCCGCAGTCCTTCCAGCGTCCGCAGGGCGGCCTCACGCAGTCCGCGGGTTTCCGGTCCCGCCGCGAGGATATCGCGGCTGGATGTTCCCAGGACGAGCGGGTAGGCATCGCCGAACGTGGCCCGCAGCCCGGCCGGGGTTGCTCCCTGGGCACCGAGCCCGGGCGCCAGGATGGGCCCCCGGACAGCGGCGAGGTCCAGTTCCAGGTCCGCCAGGGCGCTCCCCACGGTGGCACCAACCACCAGTCCGACGGAGCCGAGGCCTCCGGCGTACCGTGAGTTCTCCGCCGCCGCGGACTCCGTGATCCGGCGGGCCACGGAATCCTTCCCGCCGACGTGCTGGACCGAGGCGCCCTCGGGGTTGGACGTCAGTGCCAGCACGAAGACGCCGCGCCCGGTTTCCGCAGCGAGGTCCAGCGCGGGGCGCAGCGACTCGAAGCCAAGGTACGGGCTGAGGGTCACGGAATCAGCCGCGAGCGGAGAGCCGTCCCGGAGCCAGGCGTCGGCGTAGGCGGCCATGGTGGAGCCGATGTCGCCGCGCTTGGCGTCGGCAACGGTAAGTACCGACTGGTTGCGGGCTTCAGCCAGGACCTCTTCCAGGACGGCCAGGCCGGCGGATCCATGACGTTCGTATAGAGCCACCTGCGGCTTGACCGCGGCAGCGAGCGACGCCACAGCCTCCAAGGCCGTCAGCGAAAAACGCCGAAGCCCTTCGGCGTCGTCGTCAAGCCCCCATGCCTTCAGCAGGGCGGGGTGCGGGTCGATGCCGACGCAGAGCGGGCCGCGGGCGGCCATGGCGGCGCCGAGCCGGGAGCCAAACGACTCCCGGCCGGCCCTTGGCACCGTGCTGGTGCCGGATACCTCAGGCATGCTGCAGGGCCGCCTTCTGCGATTCCGCGAGGGCCGCCGCGTGCTCCTGCAGGCTGGTAACTGACCACTGGTAGGTGCGCATTGCTTCGATGGCCTGGACCGCGGCGTTGAATTCGGCCACGGTGGTGATGCACGGGATGCCGATGGACGTTGCCGCGGCACGGATCTCGTAGCCGTCGCTGCGCGCCTCGCCACCGGAGGGCGTGTTGAAGACCATGTCGATCTCCCCCGCCACGATCAGGTCGGCGATGGTGCCTTCACCTTCGGCGCTGCTGCCCTCAGCCACCTTGCGGACGGGGGTGGCCTGGATGCCGTTGCGGCGGAGCACGTCGGCGGTGCCGCCGGTGGAGACGATCTCGAAGCCAAGGTCCGAGAGCCGCTTGACCGCCATGATCACCGAGCGCTTGTCCCGGTTGGCCACGGAGACAAAGACCTTGCCCTCGGTGGGCAGGGCGTTGTTTGCGCCAGCCTGGCTCTTGGCGAAGGCGGTGTCGAAGTGCTTGTCGATGCCCATGACCTCGCCGGTGGAGCGCATCTCGGGTCCGAGCAGGGAGTCCACCACCTTGCCCTCGAGGGTGCGGAACCGGCTGAACGGGAGCACCGCTTCCTTGACGGCCACGGGGGCGTCCAGGGGCAGGGTTGAACCGTCGCCGGACTCGGGCAGCATCTTGTAGGCGCTGCGGAGCTGGTTGATGGTCACGCCGGTGCCGATCAGGGCCGCGGCCTTGGCCATCTGGACGCCCGTGGCTTTGGAAACGAACGGCACGGTACGCGAGGCGCGGGGGTTGGCTTCCAGGACGTACAGCACATCCGAGGCCAGCGCGAACTGGATGTTGATCAGGCCCCGGACGCCCACGCCTTCGGCGATGGCGCGGGTTGCCACGCGGACGCGCTCGATGACGTTGCCCCCCAGGGTGATCGGAGGCAGGACACAGGCGGAGTCGCCGGAGTGGATACCGGCTTCCTCGATGTGCTCCATGATGCCGCCCAGGTACATGTCGGTGCCGTCGAAGAGGGCGTCGACGTCGATCTCGACGGCGTCCTCCAGGAACCGGTCGATCAGCACCGGGTGGTCCGGGGTGATTTCCGTGGCGTTGGCGATGTAGCGGGACAGGTTGGGCTCGTCGTAGACGATTTCCATGCCGCGGCCGCCCAGGACGTAGGACGGGCGGACCAGGACGGGGTAGCCGATCTCGTCAGCGATGGTCTTCGCGTCCTCGAAGGAGACGGCGGTGCCGTTCTTGGGCGATACCAGGCCGGCCTTGTCCAGCACGCGGGAGAAGGCGCCGCGGTGCTCCGCCAGGTCGATGGCCTCCGGGGAGGTGCCCAGGATCGGCACGCCGGCGTCGGCCAGCTGCTGCGCCAGCTTCAGTGGGGTCTGGCCGCCGAGCTGGACGAACACGCCCATGACGCCGCCGGTGCGTTCCTCGGCCGCGATGACCTCCAGCACGTCCTCGAGCGTGAGCGGCTCGAAGTACAGGCGGGTGGAGACGTCGTAGTCGGTGGAGACGGTTTCCGGGTTGCAGTTGACCATGACCGTCTCGTAGCCGGCCTTGCGCAGCGCCATGGAGGCGTGGACGCAGGAGTAGTCGAACTCGATGCCCTGGCCGATGCGGTTGGGGCCGGAACCGAGGATCAGGATGGACGGCTTGGAGTGCAGCGCAACCTCGTCCTCCTCGTCGTAGGCCGAGTAGTGGTACGGCGTGTACGCGGCGAACTCGGCAGCGCAGGTGTCAACGGTCTTGTAGACGGGACGGATGCCCAGCGCCTGGCGGACCCCGCGGACGACGGCCTCGGAGTTGTGGGTCAGGGCACCAATCTGCTCATCCGAGAACCCGTGGCGCTTGGCGCGCTGGAGCATGTCCTTGGTCAGGGCGCCGGCCTGGCGGATTTCGTGGGAGATCTCGTTGAGCAGCTGGAGCTGGTCCAGGAACCACGGGTCAATCTTGGTGGCTTCGAAGAGCTGTTCCACGGTGGCGCCGCCGAGGAGGGCGCGCTGAACCTGGTGCAGGCGTTCGGTGGTGGGGCGCTTGGCCTTTTCGATGAGCTCCGCGACTTCGTATTCGGGGACGGAGCTGAAGTCCAGCTGCGAGCCCTTCTGCTCCAGGGAGCGCAGGGCCTTCTGCAGGGCTTCGGTGAAGTTGCGGCCCATGGCCATGGCCTCGCCCACGGACTTCATGGTGGTGGTCAGGGTGTTGTCCGCGGCCGGGAACTTCTCGAAGGCGAACCGCGGAACCTTGACCACCACGTAGTCGAGGGTGGGTTCGAAGGACGCGGGGGTCTTCTGCGTGATGTCGTTGGGGATCTCGTCCAGGGTGTAGCCGAGCGAGAGCTTGGTGGCAATCTTGGCGATGGCGAAGCCGGTGGCCTTTGAGGCCAGCGCCGACGAGCGGGAAACCCGCGGGTTCATTTCGATGACCACCACACGGCCGGTGGCGGGGTCGATGGCGAACTGGATGTTGCAGCCGCCCGTGTCCACGCCCACCTCGCGGATGACGGCGATGGCTACGTCGCGCAGCTTCTGGTACTCGCGGTCCGTGAGGGTCAGCGCCGGGGCCACGGTGATGGAGTCGCCGGTGTGAACGCCTACGGGGTCGAAGTTTTCGATGGAGCAGACGACAACCACGTTGTCGTTCTTGTCCCGCATCATTTCGAGCTCGTATTCCTTCCAGCCCAGGATGCTCTCCTCGAGCAGCACCTCGCTGGTAGGGCTGTACTGCAGGCCCTGGCCGACGATGCGGCGCAGGTCATCCTCGTTGTAGGCGAGGCCGGAGCCCAGGCCGCCCATGGTGAAGGACGGCCGGACCACCATGGGGTAGCCCAGATCCACGGCAGCCGTGAGGGCCTCGTCCATGCTGTGGATGATGTGGCTGCGGGCAGACTCGGCGCCGCAGCGTTCCACGACGCCCTTGAACTTCTCGCGGTCCTCGCCGAGCTCGATCGCCGCGATGTTGGCGCCAATCAGTTCCACGTTGTACTTCTCCAGCACACCGTTCTTGTCCAGGGCGATGGCGGTGTTCAGCGCTGTCTGGCCGCCCAGGGTGGGCAGCACGGCGTCCGGGCGTTCCTTGGCGATGATCTTCTCCACCACCTCGGGGGTGATGGGCTCGACGTAGGTGGCGTCGGCGAACTCGGGGTCGGTCATGATGGTGGCCGGGTTGGAGTTCACGAGGATGACGCGGAGGCCTTCCTCCTTGAGGACACGCAGTGCCTGGGTGCCTGAATAGTCGAACTCGGCAGCCTGGCCGATGACGATCGGGCCGGAACCAATGACGAGGACGCTTTTGAGATCTGTACGTTTCGGCATTACTTCTTGTCCTCAGTCTTGGAGTCGGTGGAGGTCTGTTTGGTATCCGCCATCAGCTCGATGAAGCGGTCGAAAAGGTAGGCGGCGTCGTGCGGACCGGCGGCAGCCTCGGGGTGGTACTGGACGGAGAACGCCGGGATGTCCAGGCAGGCGAGGCCTTCCACGACGTCGTCGTTCAGGCTGATGTGGCTGACCTCCACCCGGCCGTAGCGTCCTTCCGGTGCCTGGGTGGCGCCGTCGAGCGGTGCGTCCACGGCAAAGCCGTGGTTCTGGGAGGTGATTTCCACCTTGCCGGTGCGGCGGTCCATCACGGGCTGGTTGATGCCGCGGTGGCCGTAGCGGAGTTTGTAGGTGCCAAAGCCCAGTGCACGGCCCAGGATCTGGTTTCCGAAGCAGATGCCGAAGTAGGGCAGCTTCTCATCCAGGACGGAGCGCAGGAGCTTGACCTGGGCATCGGCGGTGGCGGGGTCGCCCGGGCCGTTGGACATGAAGAAGCCGTCCGGGTTGACGGCCTTGACGTCCTCGAGGTTGGCGGTGGCCGGGAGCACGTGGACGCGGACGCCGCGCTCGGCAAACCGGACCGGGGTCATGGCCTTGATGCCAAGGTCGATCGCCGCGATGCTGAAGCGGGGTTCGCCCTCCCAGCCATGGTCCTTGGGTTCCACCACGTACGCTTCATCGACGCTGACTTCCTCGGCCAGGCGCGAACCCTCCATGGGGGCACTGGCCAGGACGGCGTCAAGCAGTTCCTTGTCGGTGCCCTGCGCCGCCTCGCCGGAGAAGATACCGGCGCGCATGGTCTTGTGCTCGCGCAGGTGCCGGGTGATGGCTCGGGTGTCCACGCCCTGGATGCCGACGATGCCCTGGGCCACCAGTTCCTCGTCGAGCGACCGCTCGGAACGCCAGTTGGAGGGGCGGCGCGCGGCATCGCGGACAATGTAGCCGGCCACCCAGATCCGCCGGGACTCGGCGTCGTCATCATTCACGCCGGTGTTGCCGATGTGCGGTGCCGTCTGCACCACTAGCTGGCGGGCGTACGAGGGATCGGTGATGGTTTCCTGGTAGCCGGTCATGCCGGTGGCGAAGACGGCCTCGCCCAGCGCGGTGCCGGTGGCACCGTAGCTGGTGCCGCGGAAAATGCGTCCGTCTTCGAGGACCAGGGCTGCCGGAGCGGAGGTGGTTGCTGTCAATGTATTCGCTTTCACTGTCTTACTTTCCACTGGTGGCACCAGCCGCTGGGGCTGACGAAATCAATTCCTGAAGGGCCTGGTACAGCACGTCCTTGTCCGCAGCGCGGCGGGTTCGGAAGCCGGTATCCAGTTCATGCGTGCCGTGCGTCCATCCGAGCACCAGGAGGCCGTCCTTTTCCACGAACTTACCTGCCATGCCGCTGTCCTGCCGGACTTCAGTGAGGGAGGCCGCGGGGATGTACAGCGCCGGTGCGCCGGACCGCCCGAAGAGGACGCCGTGCGGGTACACCTCGAGGGTGGAGTTGGTGCGGATGCCCAGGCCGTGCACGGCGATCCGGTCAAGCCAGTCACCGGCCGTGGTGGTGGCCACATACTGCCCGTCGGCGGCGGCGGTGGGCTCGCCCGGCGCGTCGGGTACCGGGGGCAGTTGTTCGACGCCGGACTGGCGCTTCAGGCGGTTGCGCCAGCCCACTGCGAGGAGGACAAACACGACGGCGACCACCGCCAGCATGGCAAGGCCGGGAAGGATCTTGTCCATCAGGCAGCGCCTGCCGGGGTTGCGGCGGCGTCCGGGTGGGGCGTGTTGAGGGCACCGTCGAGGACCGTGGGGTGGCCCCTGAAGAAGGTGGCCACCACCTTGCCCGGCAGTTCCCTTCCCTTGAAGGGCGAGTTGCGGCCCATGGTGGCCATCGTGGAGGGGTCCACCGTCCAGCGCGCGGCCGGATCCACCAGGATGAGGTTGGCGGGTTCCCCGGCTTCGATGGGCCTGCCCTGGTCGGCCAGCCGGCCGATTTTGGCTGCCGCGGCGGACGTGACCCGGGCGAAGTCCGCCCACGTCATCAGGCCGGTCTCGATCATGGCGTGCTGGACTACGGACAGCGCCGTTTCCAGTCCGGTCATGCCCATGGCAGCCTGCGCCCACTCGCATTCCTTGTGCTCGCTGGGGTGCGGCGCGTGGTCGGTACCCACAACGTCGATCGTGCCGTCTGCCAGGCCGGCGCGCAATGCCTGGACGTCCGCGTCGGTGCGCAGCGGCGGGTTGACCTTGAACACAGGGTCGTAGCTGCGCACCAGGTCGTCGGTCAGCAGCAGGTGGTGCGGTGTGACCTCTGCCGTGACGTCGATGCCGCGTTCCTTGGCCCAGCGGATGATCTCCACCGAACCGGCCGTGGAGACGTGGCAGACGTGCAGGCGCGAGCCGACGTGCTGGGCCAGGAGGACGTCGCGGGCAATGATGCTTTCCTCGGCCACCGCGGGCCAGCCGGTGAGTCCCAGGACGGCGGAGACGTCGCCCTCGTTCATCTGGGCACCGGCGGTAAGGCGCGGTTCCTGGGCGTGCTGGGCCACCACGCCGTCAAACGCCTTGACGTATTCCAGGGCGCGGCGCATCAGCACGGGGTCGTGGACGCAGATCCCGTCGTCGGAGAACATCCGCACCCGGGCGCGGGAATCTGCCATGGCGCCCAGCTCGGCAAGCTGCTCCCCCGCGAGGCCGACGGTGACGGCGCCTACCGGGCGGACGTCCACCCACCCTGCTGCCTGGCCGAGGGTGTAGACCTGTTCCACCACACCCGCGGTGTCGGCCACCGGTGTGCTGTTGGCCATCGCGTGCACGGCGGTGTAACCGCCCAATGCCGCTGCACGTGTTCCGGTCTCGACAGTCTCGGCGTCTTCGCGGCCGGGTTCGCGGAGGTGGGTGTGGACGTCCACCATGCCGGGCAAGGCCACCAGTCCGGCTGCGTCGATGACGGTGGCGCCGTCAGCGGACAGGCCATGGCCGATCTCGGCGATGATGCTGTCGCGGACCAGCAGGTCGGTCGGGTCGCCGCCCAGGATGGCGGCACCCTGGATGAGGTACGTTCCGGTGTTGCCTGCCATCAGTTGCTCTCCTTGGTGGACGGGGCTGCGGCGTAGGCCGGGGCCCGGTTTGTGGCTGGTTCCCGGGTGTCCCCGGAGAGCAGCAGGTACAGTGCGGCCATCCGCACGGACACGCCGTTGCGGACCTGGGCCAGGACGGTGGAGCGGGGCGAATCAGCGGCAGCGGCGCTGATCTCCAGGCCCCTGTTCATCGGGCCCGGGTGCATAATGATGGTGTCCGTCATGCCCAGGTCATCGAGTGCCCGGAGCCGGTTGTCGTCGAAGCCCCAGCGGCGGGAGTATTCACGGGTGCTCGGGAAGAACGACGCGTTCATGCGTTCGCCCTGGACACGGAGCATCATGACGGCGTCCACGCCGTTTGCGAGGGTCTGGTCCAGGTCGTAGCTGACGCTGCAGGGCCATTTGTCGACGCCGACCGGCAGCAGGGTGGGCGGCGCCACCAGTGTGACTTCCGCGCCCAGGGTCCGGAGCAGCCACACATTGGACCGGGCGACGCGGGAGTGCAGGACGTCACCTGCGACGGCCACCCGCATGCCCTTGAGGTCCGTTCCTTCGGAGCCCGTGCCGGCCAGGCGGGCCCAGTGCCGGCGCATGGTGAACGCGTCCAAGAGGGCCTGGGTGGGGTGCTCATGGGTGCCGTCGCCGGCGTTGATGACGGCGGCATCGATCCAGTCCGTAGCGGCCAGGCGGTGGGGTGCCCCGGACGCCCAGTGACGGATGACGACGGCGTCAGCCCCCATGGCGGACAGGGTCTGGGCCGTGTCCTTGAGCGACTCGCCCTTGGAGACGGAGGATCCCTTGGCGGCGAAGTTGATGACGTCGGCAGAGAGCCGCTTGGCCGCGGCTTCGAAGGAAATGCGGGTGCGCGTGGAGTCCTCGAAGAAGAGGTTGACCACGGTGCGGCCGCGCAGCGCCGGAAGTTTCTTCACCTCCCGCTCCCCCACAGCCGACATTTCCTCGGCAGTGTCAAGGATGCGGATGGCGTTCGAGAGACTCAGGTCCCCGG
Organism: Pseudarthrobacter sp. NPDC058119; assembly: GCF_042884655.1. Classification (NCBI taxonomy): domain Bacteria; kingdom Bacillati; phylum Actinomycetota; class Actinomycetes; order Micrococcales; family Micrococcaceae; genus Pseudarthrobacter; species Pseudarthrobacter sp. NPDC058119. The sequence continues at coordinate 207,488 of NZ_JBHVTN010000008.1, read as the reverse complement.
TGGACAGGAGATGTTTCATGCGCCGCCCTCGATCACGACTTCGTTGACCGGCGCTCCGGCGTCGGACGTGTCCGTTTCCTCCAGCCGGACCCGGACCTTCTCCGCGGAGGAGGTGGGCAGGTTCTTGCCTACATGGTCTGCGCGGATGGGGAGTTCGCGGTGGCCCCGGTCGATCAGGACAGCGAGGCGGACGATACGGGGCCGGCCAAGGTCAACGAGGGCGTCCAGGGCGGCACGGATGGTGCGGCCCGAATAGAGGACGTCGTCGATCAGCACCACGACTTTGTTGTCGATGCCGGTCCGCGGCAGCCTGGTGGGATACGGCGGCCGGGTGCCCTGGTGGGAGAGGTCGTCGCGGAACATGGTGACGTCGAGCTGGCCCACGATGGCGGCGGCATCAACGCTGTCGTCTGCTGCGGCGATTTTTTCGGCCAGCCGGACGGCCAGCGGGTAACCGCGGCGGGGAATGCCCAACAGGACCAGGTCCCGGGATCCCTTGTTGGCTTCGAGGATCTCATGGGCGATACGAGTGAGGGCCCGGTCAATGTCCGCCTGGCTGAGGACAACCCTGGCTGGAACCGGTGCGCTGGTGACAGATGTCAACGCTCGTCTCCCCTTTCCCCGCCTCACAGGACGGAATTAAAAAAGGAATGTTTGCTGTTCAAAATTACCACACGGACTTTCCCGGACCGGTGCCGTGGGACGCGGCGCTGATCACATTCCCGGGCCCGGGGCGGGGGCCCTTTGTGGCACGGAGGTCCGCGCCTAGGCTGTCGGATATGGCGATGTACCCGCAGCAACCCCCTTCCGGGCTTCCCGACGATCCCTACCGCGGTACCCCCGGCCCCCTGCCCCAGCAGGCCAATCCCAGCTGGATGGGCCACGTGCAACCCGAGCACTACCGGCTGGCCCCGGGCCACCAGGGCCAGCCGCTGGCCGTGATGGCGCCTGCGCGGGCAACGGCGCTGCAGGCGCCGCGGACCCGCGGCGGGCTGGTGGGCCTCTCGGTTGCCGGCGGCATACTGGCTTTCCTTAGCCTGTTCCTGGTGGTGCCGTTCCTGCTGTCCAACACCGGCGCCGCAGGCTTCCTGATCGGTTTCCTGGCGTCGCTGGTCCCCCTGGCCGTGGTCCTGGCCGCCGTCCACATCATCGACAGGTGGGAGCCGGAGCCCAAGCGGCTGCTGTTTTTCGCTTTCACCTGGGGCGCGGCGGTGTCCGTTGCCGTGACGCTGTTGATCCAGCCGTTCTTCGTCTTCGCGTTCCAATTCACCGACGAACCGGACCTGCGGACCTATATGGCAACGGTACAGGCGCCCATCGTGGAGGAATTCGCCAAATCCCTGGGGTTGTTGATCCTCCTCCTGGCGGCGCGCCGGCAATTCGACGGCCCCGTGGACGGCGTGGTGTTTGCCTTCACCATCGCCGGCGGATTCGCGTTCACCGAAAACATCCTCTACTTCGGCCGTGCCATTGCAGAGTCCCCGTCCCCCGCGGGCGGCCTCGCCCAGGTCTTCTTCCTCCGCGGCGTCATGTCCCCGTTCGCCCATGCGATCTTCACCGGCACCACGGGCCTTGTGATGGGTTTCGCCGCCCGGCGCTGGCATACCGGGGCGTCAATCGGTGCATTCTTCGTGGGACTGCTGCCCGCCATGTTCCTGCACAACAGGTGGAACAGCATGGGGCAGGGCTTCCTGCTGGACTACATTGTGGTCCAGGTACCCATCTTCCTGCTCGCGGTGGGCGGCATCATCTTCCTGCGGGTGGCCGAGAAACGGCTGACCCGCCAGCGCCTGCTGGAGTACTCGGCCGCAGGCTGGTTTACCCCGGCCGAAGTCGAGTTGCTGGCTACGGTGGGTGGCCGGCGGACAGCCGTGGCATGGGCGGCAAGGTCGGGGCGGAAGCGGCAGATGAAGCAATTCCTGAAGGCTGCCACCCAGCTGGCCAACACCCGGCAGCGTATCCTCAGCGGCCGCGACGTACCGCTGCACCAGGCTGAGGAAAGGCAGCAACTCCAGCACATCCTGTCCCTGCGCGCGGCGGTTGCCGCCTGACGGCCGGCAGGAAACGCAGAAGGCCCCGCCGGTGGCGGGGCCTTCTGCGTTGACGGCGTGTTGTCCTGCGCGGGTCAGGCGAGCAGCGAAGGCTTCAGCTGCTGCAGCCGGCCCAGCAGGCCGTTGATGAACTGCGGAGACTCGTCGGTGGACAGCGTCTTGGCCAGCGCAACTGCTTCGCTGACCGCGACTCCGTCAGGGACGTCGTCGTTGTAAAGGAGCTCCCAGGTGCCGATGCGCAGGATGATGCGGTCCACCGAAGGCATCCGCTCCAGGGTCCAGCCCTGCGAGTACGTCTCCAGGAACTCGTCGATCGCCGCCTGCTGGGAGACGACGCCTTCCACGATTTCCAGGGTGTAGGGGTTGACCACCTGGTCGGTCTTTTCCCGGCGTGCGCGGAGCACGTCGAACGCCGAAACAGAGCGCTGCTCCGCTTCGAAAAGAACATCCAGTGCCCTGCTGCGGGCTTTACCGCGGGCGCTCACTACTCAGAAACCCGGCCCAGGTAGCTGCCATCGCGGGTGTCCACCTTGACCTTGGTGTTGTTCTCGATGAAGAGCGGGACCTGGATTTCGTAGCCGGTCTCCAGGGTGGCGGGCTTAGTGCCTGCGGAGGAGCGGTCGCCCTGCAGGCCCGGCTCCGTGTAGGTGATTTCGAGGACGACGCTCGGCGGCAGTTCGATGTAGAGGGGGTTGCCGTCGTGGATGGCAATGTTGACCATCTGGTTTTCGAGCATGAAGTTGGTGGCGTCGCCAACGGTGGCGCCGGAGACGGTGATCTGGTCATAGTCGGAGGTGTCCATGAACACGAAGTCCGCACCGTCCTGGTACAGGTACTGGTAGTCACGGCGGTCCACGGTGGCCGTTTCGATCTTCAGGCCGGCGTTGAACGTCTTGTCAACAACCTTGCCGGACATCACGTTGCGCATCTTGGTCCGCACAAAGGCGCCACCCTTGCCGGGCTTGACGTGCTGGAATTCGATGACGTTCCAGAGCTGGCCCTCAAGCTTCAGGACAGTTCCGTTCTTAATGTCGTTAGTGGTTGCCACTGGTTTCCTCTGGTTTCTTTGTCTGGCCGCGTGGTCAGATGCTGTATACCGGGCGGGCACGCCACAACGGCCCGCCTGCACGTGTTTGTCAAAAATCGCGTGGATGCAAAAATTCCACAACCATTCTACCGGTAAATACCGGGCAGCCTTTCCGGGGCTCCAGGAGAGGGCTCAGCAGGCCAGGTCAAGGACGTCCCGGGCCCGCTGCAGGGCCACGGTGGAGGAGTAGATCTGGGCCGCATCCGCCGACTGCGCCACTCGGAGGTCCAGGGCCTTGGAGAAGGACTCAACGGCGGCGGAGGTCTGTCCCGCCGCGTACTGCGTGCGTCCCAGGTATTGCAGTGCGGGCGCTTCGCGGGGTGTCCCGTGAACCTCTGCCACGAGTTGGCGGAACAGTTCGATGGCGCGGTCCATCCGGTGCGAGACGCTCAGCACTTCGGCTTCGAAAAGGCGCAGCCGGAATGATTCCGGGTCCTTGAACCGGGCTTCCGCCAGCAGTTCGGCGGCGTCCGAGGCGTGGCCCTCCACCAGCAGCACGAAGATCGGGTCGGCAGGGTCGGTGGAAGCGGCCAGGGCTTCCCTGACTGCGTCCTCGTTGATGATCTGCGGGCGCAGGGTGTCCGGGTTGATCCTGATCCCGGGGAACCCGGCCTCGGGCCAATCAGCGGTACCGCTCATGTCGCCCTGCATCAGGAGGCAATTTCCTGGTAGGCGGCAAACAGCAGCGACGTGTCCGGGACGTCGAGGATTCCGGGCTTGGCGATGCCGTCCAGGACGACGAAGCGCAGCAGGTCCCCCCGGGATTTCTTGTCGCGGCGCATGCCGTCGAGCAGGCCCTGCCACCGGTCCCGCCGGTAGGTGACCGGAAGCCCCAGCCCGTCGAGAATGCTCCGGTGCCGGTCGGCGTCGGCATCGCTGAGCCGGCCGACGCTGCGGGCGAGTTCCGCGGCGAACATCATGCCGACGGACACGGCAGCGCCGTGCCGCCAGGAGTAGCGTTCCACCAGTTCGATGGCGTGGCCGAGGGTGTGGCCGTAGTTCAGGATTTCCCGCAGGCCGGATTCCTTGAGGTCCTCGGAGACCACTTTCGCCTTGACTGCGATGGCCCGTTCGATGAGTTCGCGGAGTGCTTCGGAGCGGGGGTCCACCACCGCGGCGGGGTCCTTTTCGACCAGGTCGAGGATGGCAGGATCAGCAATGAACCCGCATTTGATGACCTCAGCCAGGCCGGAAATGATTTCGTTCTTCGGCAGCGTGTCCAGGGTGTCCAGGTCTGCAAGGACGGCTGCGGGCGGGTGGAAGGCGCCCACCAGGTTCTTGCCCTCGGCGGTGTTGATGCCGGTCTTGCCGCCCACGGACGCGTCCACCATGCCGAGAAGGCTGGTGGGCATGTGGATGACCTTGACCCCGCGCAGCCAGGTGGCGGCGACGAAGCCGGCAAGATCGGTCACCGCTCCCCCGCCCACGGCAACAATGGCATCGGAGCGGGTGAAATCATTCTGGCCAAGGACCTGCCAGCAGAAAGCGGCCACCTGGATGTGCTTGCCTTCTTCCGCGTCCGGGATTTCGGCGGTGAGGGAGGTGAAACCAGCGGCGGCGAGTTCGTCCCGGACGGTGTCTCCGGTGAGGCGAAGGGCACGGGGGTGGATCACCAGGACCCGCCGGACGCGCTCCCCGAGCAGCCCGGGAAGGTCACCAAGCAGGCCGCGCCCGACGACGACGCCGTAGTTGTTGCCGGCACCTTCGCCGGTGACGTTGATGACTGTTGATTGCGTGTTCACTTTTCAACTTCCTGTTTGGCAGCTGCGTGGTTCCGCAGTGCTGCTTCCAGCCGGCCGCCGAGCTCAGGTATTGAGCCGTGGCGGACGTCCAGGGTGATGTCGGCCAGCCTCTCGTAGACCGGCCTGCGGGTGGCGAACATTGCCGTCCAGCGGCCCATGGCGTCACCGGCAAGGAGGGGTCTGCCGGAGTTCCGGGCAATCCGGTCCGCCACGGTGTCGGCGTCGCATTCCAGGTACACCACGGTGCAGCGGCTGATCAGTTGCTGCGTCCCAGAATCGAGTACCGCCCCACCGCCCAGTGAGATGATCGTGGGCGTGGCTTCGGCTTCCTCCACGGCGTCGGCAACGGTCCTGGCCTCAATCTCCCGGAAGGCGTGCTCGCCGCGTCCGGCGAAGATGTCGGCGATGGACCCGTGGCCGGCAACGATCACGGCGTCCGTGTCGATGAACCGCGCGCCCACCTGCTGGGCGAGCTGCTGTCCGATGGCCGATTTGCCCACCGCCATCGGGCCGATGAGCACTACCGGCCGGTCGCCGAGAGGTGCGGGACTGCTGCGGTGGAGCACTACTGGCCGATCGAGTCCAGGGATGCCGGGATGCTGTCCAGGTAGCCCTTGATGTTGCGTGCGGTTTCCGCCACGGAGTCACCGCCGAACTTTTCGATGACTGCTTCGGCGAGGACCAGGGCCACCATGGCCTCGGCCACCACGCCGGCAGCCGGAACTGCGCAGACATCCGAGCGCTGGTGGTGTGCCTTGGCCGGCTCGCCGGTGCTGACGTCGATGGTCCGCAGGGCGCGCGGAACGGTGGCGATGGGCTTCATGGCCGCGCGGACCCGGAGGACATCGCCGATGCTCATGCCGCCTTCGATGCCGCCGGCGCGGTTGCTGGCGCGGACAATCCGGCCGTCGCTGTCCCGGACGATTTCGTCGTGGGCGGCGGAGCCACGGCGTGCAGCCGTGAGGAAGCCGTCGCCGACCTCAACCCCCTTGATGGCCTGGATGCCCATGAGTGCAGCGGCCAGCCTGGCGTCGAGCCGGCGGTCCCAGTGCACGTAGCTGCCCAGTCCGGGCGGGAGCCCGTAGGCCAGAACCTCCACCACGCCGCCCAGGGTTTCGCCTTCCTTGTGCGCGGCATCCACTTCGGCCACCATGGCGTCCGACGTTTCGCGGTCGAAGCAGCGCAGGGGGTCTGTGTCCAGGGCGATGACGTCACCGGGCACCGGGAGCGGACGGCCTTCGGGCACCGTCACGCTGGCGATGGACACCGTGTGGCTGACAAGCTCAATGCCGAGGTGCTTGAGGAACTGGGCCGCCACGGTCCCCAACGCCACGCGGGTGGCAGTTTCCCTCGCGCTGGCGCGCTCCAGCACTGGGCGGGCCTCGTCGAAGCCGTATTTCTGCATGCCGGTGAAGTCGGCATGCCCCGGGCGCGGCCGGGTCAGGGGCGCATTGCGCGCCTGGTCGGCGAGAAGTTCGGGTTCCACCGGGTCGGCGGACATGATCTGCTCCCACTTCGGCCACTCGGTGTTCGCCACCTGGATGGCGACGGGACCGCCCTGGGTCAGGCCGTGCCGCACACCGCCGAGGATGGTCACCACATCCTGCTCGAACTTCATCCGTGCCCCGCGCCCGTAGCCAAGCCGGCGGCGGGCCAGGGAGTCTGCGATGTGGCCACCGGTGATTTCGACACCGGCGGGGACGCCTTCAATAATTCCCATCAGAGCCGGGCCATGGGATTCACCGGCAGTCAACCAACGCATAATTTCCATCCTGCCACGTAGGGCGGTCACAACGCCCGCCGGGCAAGGCCGACTGCGTCACACATCACATCTATGACAGCTGCATTAACGTCTTCCCCGCGCCGGGAGAAGAGCCGCACCTGTTCCACGGCCTGGTACAGCAGCATCTCCAGGCCGGGCACTACGGCACCCCCGCCGGACTGCCACACGGAGGCAACCAGGCTGGGCCACGGATCGTAGGCAACGTCCAGCAGGACGCCGGGCGTCGGAGTCTTCAACGCCGCAATTTCCGCGGCGAGTCCGTCTGCCGCGCGGGGCGGCAGGGTGGAAATGACGACGTCGGCGTCCGCAGTCGGGCGGGCGGCCGCGGACAGGGGAAGGATTGCGAGGTCCACGCCCAGGCTGTCGGCGGCGGAGCGGACATCTGCCGTCCGCGACGCATCGCGGACGAAGACCTTCACGGTCCCGGTGCCCAGTTCCTTCAGGGCAGCGATGGCGGATGCCGCTGTTCCGCCGCCGCCAAGGATCACGGCCGACGGCGCCGCCTTGGTGCCGGCGTGGCGCAGGGCGTTGACGATGCCTGTGACATCCGTATTCGAGCCCACGGTCTTCACGCTGCCCGCCGATTCCTCGAACGTGACCGTGTTCACCACGCCGAGGGTCCCTGCCACCCCCCGTACCTCGTCCACCTCACGCAGCATGGCCGTCTTCAACGGCATGGTCACCGAGAGGCCCCGCCAGCCCGGCTGGTCCCGGATCTGGCGCATGAAGGACGGCAGCAGCGCCTCCGTGACGTCGATGGCCGTGTAACTGATGCCCGCCCCGAGCTGCGCGTAGGCAGAGAGGTGCAGCGCCGGGGACTTCGAGTGGCTGATCGGGTGGCCAAGGACGGCAGCCCGCAGGCTCATGTGCAGCGGCCCGCGTTGGCCTGGCACCACGCGTTGTACTGCTCAACGTAGGTGTTGTGTTCGGCCAGCGTCTTGGCGAACTTGGTCTCCTTGGTGTCCAGGTTCACGGTCACCCAGTACAGGTAGTCGTTGGCCTTGGGCCGGGCGGCAGCGTCGATGGCGGTCTTGCCCGGTGAGCCGATGGGCCCGGGCGGCAGGCCCGGGTTGGCATAGGTGTTGTACGGGTTGGACTTGTCCTTCCGCTGCTCATCGGTGAAGTTGAAGCTCCGGGTGCCCAGGCCGTACGTGACGGCCGAGTCAACCTGCAGGAACCCGCCGGTCTGGTCGTTGGGCTTAAGCCGGTTGTAGATGGCACCGGCCACGTCGCCGTAGTCGGCCTGGCCGCCTTCGGCCTGGACGATGCTTGCCACGATGACGGCCTCGTACTGCTTCGCCGGATCGGTGATTCCCTGCGATACCAGCTCGTCAGTGGTGGCCTTCACCAGGGCCTGCAGGATGTCCTTGGCAGGGGTGCCCAGGGGGAAGCGGTACTCGCCGGGAGCCAGGTAGCCTTCAAGGTTCTTGGCGTTGGCGGGCAGGCCGAACTGGGCCGGCGCGTTGCTGAGCGCCTGCAGTTGCTGCATGGACACACCGGAGCCCTCGGAGATCGCTTGCAGGGACTCGCTGATCCGCAGGCCGGCGCTCAGGGCAAAGTAGATGACCTTGGTCTTGTCCTTGCCTACCAGGACATTGACGGCGTCCGCGTTCTTCATTTCGTTCTTGAAGACGTAGTCGCCCGGCGACAACGTTGCCCCTGAGGCATGGAACGCCTGCATGAAAGTGTCCGCGTTGGCCACGACGCGCTGGTTTTCCAGTTCGGTGGCCACAGAGCGCGTCCCTTCGCCGCTGGCAACGGTCACGTGGACCTCTCCCGTTCCGGGACCGGGAAAGTCAGATGGCTTGCCGTCCCCCAGCAGGGGTTTGAGGAACTGGGCGCCCACGGCTACCGCCGTCACGAAGACAGCAAGGGTCAGGAACAGCGCCAGCAGCCTGCGGCGGCGCCGGACCTTCTTGGACGGCCGCTTCACCACATCGGCGGACGTCGCCGGGAGGATCCCGGCCACGGGGTCGGTGTGTGCCGGCTCGTGGTGGTAATCCGTCGCCTCATACCCGTCATGGCCGTGCACGTCCTCCCCGTGGTGGAGGTGGACGTCCTGGTGCAGGACGTCGTCGTGGTGTGCCTCGCCATAGTGGACCTCGTCCACGTGGTGCGGAACGTCGTCGTGGTGTGCCTCGCCAAAGTGGACCTCGTCCAGGTGGTGCGGGACGTCGTCGTGGTGCGCCGCTTCCGGCGCGTGGACCGGCGCGTCGTCGTGCCCCTCTTCCTCCTGGTGGGCAGCGTCAGCGGCGGCCGCATCGTCCGAAGTGCCGTCCACGTTCTGGCCGTCCTGGATGGACGGTGGTGTTTGTGGTGCTGCCGGGACATCCCCGGTACCGGGATGCGGGGCAAAGGTGGGTGCGGCTGCAGCGGCGGCAGGAGGTGCTGCCGGTGGCGGCGGGACGTCACCGGTTTCGTAGGCCTGCTCGGGCACAGCGTCGTGGCCTCCGGTGTTGAGGCTCTTCTCCCGGGCCCGCAGTTCCTTGCGGGTCAGTGGCCTCCCGGCCCCGGGGTCCAGCGGACCGGAGGTGTCGTCAATGTTGGCAGGGCTCACTGTTGCCTTCCATTATCTGAAGATTGGTTCGTGTCCGCGGGGTTGGCGCGGACGGACTGGTCCGCCCCACCGGCCCCCAGGTCCACGGACGGGGATGGCGCTGTCACGCGTGAGCCGACATCCGCTCCCCTGGCTTTCTGCATGTCGATGGCGTGCTGGAGGATACCCGCCGCCGCGACCTGATCCACTACTTTACGGTGGTCCCTGCTGCTCATGCCAGCTTCGTGCAGGTTCCGGTGGGCCGAGACACTGCTGAGGCGCTCGTCCACGAGGTTGACCGGGACCGCCAGGCCGCGGCCGGCAAGCTCGGTTGCCAACAGCAGTGCATAGTCGGCCGCCATCCTCGCGGAGGCGTGTTCCTCGCCCTTCATGGTCCTGGGCAGACCGACGATGACCTGTACGGCTCCAAGTTCCTCCGCGAGCTTGGCGATGACGCGGACGTCCGAATTCTTCCTGGCGTTCCGGTCAAGGGTCTTGTAGGGCGTGGCCAGGATCGAATCGCGGTCGCAGATGGCCACCCCTACGCGGACGGTGCCGACGTCGACCCCCAGCTTCACGCCCTGGGGGTAGCCGCCGGCAGCAACAGCACTGGTCATGGTTGGGTTATCGCCTGGAAATGGCGTCGACGACGGCTGCCAGGGCAGCGCCGACCTTTCCGGCATCGGTTCCGCCGCCCTGGGCAACGTCATCCTTGCCACCGCCGCCACCGCCGAGGACACCCGCGGCGACCCGGACCAGGGCACCGGCCTTCACGCCGGCCTCCCTGGCTGCCTCGTTGGTGGCCACCAGGATCAGGGGACGGTCATTGGCGACGCCGGCGACGGCCACAGCTGCCGCACCGGACCCCAGGCGGTTGCGGAGGTCCAGGGCCAGGCCGCGGATGTCGTCCGCGCCGCTGACCGGGCCTGCATCGTGTGCCAGAACCTGGACTCCCCCGGCGTCCTTGGCGGTGTTGACCAGTTGCGCGGCGGAGGCAGCAAGCTGTTCCTTGCGGAGCCGGTCCAATTCCTTCTCCGTGGCCTTGAGCTTGGCCAAGGTTGCGGAAATCCTGTCGGCGAGCTGGCCGGATGGGACCTTGAGCAGGTCGGTCAGCTCGGTCACCAGGGCGCGTTCGGCGGCCAGGTGGCGGAAGGCTTCCATACCCACGAAGGCCTCCACCCGGCGGTTGCCTGACCCTACAGACTGTTCACCGAGCAGGGACAGGCTGCCGATCAGCGAGGTGTTGGCGACGTGGGTGCCACCGCACAGCTCGCGCGACCACGCGCCGTCGATCTCCACCACGCGCACTTCGCTGCCGTAGTTTTCGCCGAAGAGCGCCATGGCGCCCATGGCCTTGGCCTCGGCCAGCCCCATGATCTTCGTTTCCACCGCGTAGTTGTTGCGGATGGCGAGGTTGGACACCTCTTCGATTTCGGAGCGGGTGGCCGTGCTCAGCCCCTCGCCCCAGGCAAAGTCGAAGCGCAGGTAGCCGGCCTTGTTGAAGGAGCCGCGCTGGGTGGCTTCCGGGCCAAGGATCTGGTGCAGGGCGGCGTGCACGATGTGCGTGCCGGTGTGCGCCTGCTCGGCGGCATGGCGGCGTTCACGGTCGACGGCGGCGCGGACCAGGGAGTCGGCGCCGATTTCACCTTCGCGGACAATCGCCTTGTGCACGCTCAGGCCCTTCACGGGGCGCTGGACGTCGAGGACCTCGACGACGAAGCCGTCACCGGTGATCAGGCCCGTGTCGGCGGCCTGGCCGCCGGCCTCGGCGTAGAACGGCGTCTCGGCAAGCACGAGTTCGATTTCGTCACCGGTGGACGCCTGCTGGACCTGCCGGCCTGCGCTGAGCAGCCCGCGGACGCGGGATTCGCCTTCGAGTTCGGTGTAGCCCGTGAACACGGTCTCGCCCTGGCCCAGTATTTCCTGGAAGACGCTGACGTCGGCGTGGCCGCCCTTCTTGCCCTTGGCGTCGGCCTGGGCGCGCTGGCGCTGTTCCTGCATGAGGCTGCGGAACGCGGCCTCATCGACCTTCAGGCCGGCCTCTTCGGCCATCTCAAGGGTGAGGTCGATCGGGAAACCGTAGGTGTCGTGCAGGGTGAAGGCATCCTCGCCGGAAAGCGGCTTGTTGGCCGCCTTCGACTCCTTGACCGCGTCCTCGAGCCGGGCGGTACCGGAGGCGATGGTGCGCAGGAAGGCCTTCTCTTCGGCGTAGGCGATGCGGCTGATCCGGTCGAAATCGGTCTCCACCACGGGGTAGACGCCCTTCATGGCGTCGCGTGAAGCGGGCAGCAGCTCGGGCAGGCAGGCCTGTTCGACGCCGAGGAGCCGCATGGAACGCACGGCGCGGCGGATGAGGCGGCGCAGGACGTAGCCACGTCCTTCGTTGGACGGCGTGACGCCGTCGGAGATCAGCATGAGGGCCGAGCGGACGTGGTCTGCCACCACGCGCATGCGGACGTCGTCGGTGTGGTGCGGATCGTCCTCGGTTTCCGCGGAGGTGTACTCCTTGCCGGAAAGTTCCGCGGCCTTGTCGATCACGGGACGGACCTGGTCGGTCTCGTACATGTTCTCGACGCCCTGCAGGATCATTGCGAGGCGTTCCATGCCCAGGCCGGTGTCGATGTTCTTCTTCGGCAGCTCACCGACGATGTCGAAGTCGACCTTGGAGCGGACGTTTTCAATCTGGTATTGCATGAACACGAGGTTCCAGATCTCGATGTAGCGGGTTTCGTCAGCCAGCGGTCCGCCTTCGATGCCGTAGGCCGGTCCGCGGTCGTAGTAGATCTCGGAGCAGGGTCCCGCCGGGCCGGGCTGGCCCGTTGACCAGTAGTTGTCCGACTTGCCCATGCGCTGGATGCGTTCGGCGGGGACGCCGGTGTTCTTCAGCCACAGTTCCTCGGCTTCGTCGTCCTCCTCGTAGACCGTTACCCACAGCTTCTCGGGCGGAAGGCCGTAGCCGCCGTCGTCAACGCTTGTGGTGAGCAGCTCCCAGGCGAACTTGATGGCGTCTTCCTTGAAGTAGTCGCCAAACGAGAAGTTGCCGCACATCTGGAAGAAGGTGCCGTGCCGGGCGGTCTTGCCCACTTCCTCGATGTCGCCGGTGCGGATGCATTTCTGGACGCTGGTGGCGCGGGAGTAAGGTGCTTCCTCGCGGGCGGTGAGGTAGGGAATGAACGGGACCATGCCGGCCACCGTGAACAGCAGCGAGGGGTCGCTGGAGACCAGCGATGCGGAGGGAACCGCGGTGTGGCCCTTGCTGACAAAAAAGTCCACCCAGCGCTTTGTGATCTCCTGCGACTTCATGAGCTGTTTTCTTACCCTTCTTGGTCCGTGCCGGGGGGTGGCACGGGTATTTCGTTCAGGTGGCCTGACCCCGGGTACGGGATCCTGCCGGTTGTTGGCTGGCTGACAGTGATATGCCCTGCCGGGCCTAGCGGCGGGCCACTTCAGCGGACTCGATGCCCAGGGCGGACCTCAGGTCGGTTTCCCGTTCCCGCATACCTGCGCGGACGGCGTCGGCGAAGTCGTAGACTCCGTCGGCCAGCCGCCCCACCGAGCGGTTGAGGCCTTCCGGCCCCAGGCTGGCCTGCGCCTGGCTCACTTTTCGGAAGGCAATGACGCCGATGGCCACGCCGATTCCCATCCAGACAATTCTTTTCATGACTCTTCTTTTCGGCTCTAGCGGCTGCGGCGCCCGGCGGCGGGCTTCCGTCGGTTGGCGAAGGCGCTGCGGACGCCGTAGCTGAAGGCGGCAACCTTGATCAGCGGGGAGCCGACCGTTGCGGCAACCAGCGAGGACAGCGCGGAGATGTTCGCCGAGGCATCCGAGACGTTCGACGAGATGCCATCCACCTTCTTCAGCTGCTGGTTGGTGGTGGAGACGGTGGCCGTGACCTCGTCCATCAGGGGCGTGGCGCCGTCGCTCAGGGACTTGATGGTGGTCCGCACCTCATCGAAGACTTTTCCGAGCTTCAGGATGGGGACCGCAAGCAGCAGGACCAGGAGCGCGAACACCCCGGCAGCGATCAGGCCGGCAATATCGCCACCAGACATAGACGTTCATCTCCTCGAAATTCCGTGGTTGGGTTCCATCCTGCCTGCGCCCGCAAGGAGCGCCGCGCAGATGTCCCCCAAGTACCTTACATACAAAGAAGCCCGCGGCGCTTGCCACGGGCTTCTTTGGGTACGCTGCTGGGATTTAGCGTGCGTAGAATTCGACGACGAGCTGCTCTTCGCAGGTCACCGGGATTTCGGAGCGCTTGGGGCGGCGGACCAGGCGGGCCTGCAGGGCTTCCAGCTTGACGTCCAGGTAGGCCGGAACGGCAGGCAGGACGTCGCGGTGGGCGCCGGCTGCGGCAACCTGGAGCGGAACCATGGTTTCGCTGCGGCTGTGGACGTGGACCAGCTGGCCCTCGCCGACGCGGAACGACGGACGGTCGACGCGGACGCCGTCAACCATGATGTGGCGGTGCACAACCAGCTGGCGGGCCTGGGCGATGGTGCGGGCGAAGCCGGCACGCAGGACCAGGGCGTCGAGGCGCATTTCGAGCAGTTCGATGAGGTTCTCACCGGTCAGGCCCTTGGTGCGGCGGGCTTCTTCGAAGGCACGGGTCATCTGTGCTTCGCGGATGCCGTACTGGGCGCGCAGGCGCTGCTTTTCGCGCAGACGTACGGCGTAGTCGGAGTCCTGCTTCTTGCGGGCACGGCCATGCTCACCGGGGCCGTACGGGCGGCGCTCCATGTACTTGGCGGCCTTGGGGGTCAGAGCAATGCCGAGGGACCGCGAGAGGCGGGCCTGACGGCGAGCACGAGTGTTGTTAGCCACTTGTGTCCTTCCAATATCTGCGGTGTGTCAGTGTTACTGGCCTCCACGATGGAGAGCATCGGCCAACCGCTGCCTTTTGCTACTGGGCACAGGGCATAACCTTGCCAACCTTAATTGGGGAGATTGTGCGTCCGCGCCTTGCCAGACAAAGATTCAGCTTACCACGCCCTCACGTGCCCCGGACAATCCTCCGCAGGCGCTCCAGCCGCTGGGCGATGTCCCGTTCGGCACCGTTGCCGGTGGGCTGGTAGTAGTCGCGGCCCACGAGGTCGTTCGGCGGGTACTGCTGGGTGGCCACTGCGTGCGGTGCGTCGTGGGCGTACTTGTAGCCGACACCGTGGCCCAGCTGCTTGGAGCCCGGGTAGTGGGCATCGCGCAGGTGGGCGGGAATTCCGACGCCGAGGCCGGCCCGCACATCTGCGATGGCTTTGTTGATGCCCATGTAGGCGGCGTTCGACTTGGGTGCGGTGGCGAGGTGGACCACAGCTTCGGCCAGGATGATCCGCCCCTCGGGCATGCCAATGAGCTGCACCGCCTGTGCTGCTGCGACGGCGGTCTGCAGCGCCGTCGGGTCTGCCATACCCACGTCCTCGGCCGCGGAGATGACGATCCGCCGGGCCACGAACCGGGGGTCCTCCCCCGCCTCGAGCATCCGGGCGAGGTAGTGCAGGGCCGCGTCCACGTCGGATCCCCTGATGGACTTGATGAAGGCGCTGGCTACGTCGTAGTGCTGGTCGCCGGCGCGGTCGTAGCGGACGGCGGCCGCGTCCAGGGCGCGCTCGGTGTGGCGCAGCTCCACGGTGACCGGCTCTTCAGCGTCAGCCGCGGAAGGTGCGCCTTCCTCCCCCGCGGAACGTTCGACGTCGTCCGCGTCACCGAACGCGACGCCCGCCGCGGCTTCCAAGGCGGTAAGCGCCCGGCGTGCGTCGCCGCCGGAAAGCCGGACCAGGTGTTCCAGAGCTTCGTCACTGAGTCGGACCTTGCCGCCCAGCCCGCGCGGGTCCTCCACGGCCCGGACCAGCAGGCCCTCGATGTCCGCGTCCGTCAGGGGCTTGAGCGTCAGGAGCAGGGAGCGGGAGAGCAGCGGCGAGACCACGGAGAAGGACGGGTTTTCCGTGGTGGCAGCCACCAGGACCACCCACCGGTTTTCGACGCCGGGCAGCAGGGCGTCCTGCTGTGCCTTGTTGAAGCGGTGGATCTCGTCCAGGAACAGCACTGTTGTGGTCTTGTACAGGTCCCGGGCCGTCAGGGCGTCGTCCATGACGCGGCGGACATCCTTGACGCCTGCGGTGATGGCGGAAAGTTCCACGAATTTGCGGCCGGGACCGCGGGCGATGACGTGCGCCAGGGTGGTCTTGCCGGTACCCGGCGGGCCCCACAGGATCAGGGAACTTGGTCCAGCGGGGCCGGCAGCGTCCGCACCGGCCCCCGCCGCCAGCTGGCGCAGCGGCGACCCCTGGCCAAGCAGGTGCTGCTGGCCCACCACCTCGTCCAGGGTGCGGGGCCGCATGCGCACGGCCAGCGGGCTGCGCGGCGAACCCTTGCCGCGGGAACCGGCGCTTTCCCTCGCGGCGGGACGGTCGTCGTCGTCGTTTTCTGGCCCGTTCCCGAAGAGATCATCCACATAGATAGGCTACTTCCAGTCCAGCACCTACTTTTCCCCTCCCCAAACCCAAGGAACCGCCATGTCCTCCCCAGGCCACTCCGGCGCCCGGTCTTCCGTCCGGACAGCATTCGTCTCCGGCCCACGGCTGGCCGGCTGGGCGGAACGCTTCGGTGCCTCCCACGGTGGCTACCGGCTTCAGGACGGCGACGATGGCCTGCTCCTCGTGGCGGCCGACGGCGCGGAGGCGCTCCTGCAGGCGCCGTGGCCGGTTGACGGGCGTCCCGGACGCGGCGCCGGCCCGCTGGAGCGCCTGGCTGCACTGGCCTCGCAGCCGCGCCGGCTCGGGCTGCTGCTGGTGCGGCGGGGCGGCTACGGCATCGGGGTGGCAAGCGAAGGCATGCTGCTCGCGTCCAAGGCCGGGACCCGGTGCGTCCAGTCCCGCACGGCGGCGGGCGGCCAGTCCCAGCAGCGGTTCGCCCGCCGCCGTTCCAACCAGGCGGATGCCCTGGTGGGGGCGGTCGCGCAGCAGGCGGCGGAGGTGTTCCGTTCAGCCGCCTTCGAGTATGTGGTGCCCGGCGGCGACCGGGCCCTGGCGGAGCTGGTACTCCAGGACCCCGCCCTGCGTGATTACGCGCGGCTGCCGCGCCTCGCCTACCTCGACGTCGTGGAGCCCAAGGCGACCGTGTTGAGGAAGGCCGCGGCTGATGCCTGTTCGGTGCGGGTCACCGTAACGGATCCGGCGGATTAGCCTGCCGTCGTTGGTTGTCAGCAGCCGGTACGCGCGCGCAGGGGACGCTCCTGCCGGTACAGGTAGCGGCCGGCTTCGCGGAAGCCGGCTTTCGCATAGAGCCCCTGCGCGCCGCGGTTCGCTGCCGTGACCAACAGCCAGAAGCCGTGAACGCCGCGCTCCTTGCCGGCGTGGAGCAGGGCCTGCAGGATGGCAGCCGCGAGGCCCTGGCGGCGCGAGTCCGGAAGTGTCGCCATGCAATACAGGCCGCCCTGGCCACTGCCGTCCGGGAGGGCAAGGCGCCCGACGGCGGAGGCCCTGCCATCACGGTCCCGCACCAGGGCGTACACGGAGGGACAGCCCTTAAGGATTGTTTCGGCGACGGCCAGGGAGTCTTCCCCGCCGCGGCCGTCCACCTCCCACCAGACCCGCAGCCACTCCCCTGACGGCTCCGTGGAAAGTTCCACCTCCGGCGCTTCCCCTGACTGTGGCCGGACATGACGGGCGTTGCGGGTCATGACCAGGGTCTCGGACTGGCGCGTAAAGCCTTTTGCATCCAGCAGTTGGTGAAGCGCGGACGCTGCGGGGGTGTCGAAGACCTGGAAGATGACCGGCAGGCGGCGGCTGCGGTACCAGGCCCTGGCCTCCCTGAGCAGGTCCGGAAGGTCGTCGCTGCCCGCTTCACCGCCGTCCGGTGCCGGGCGCGGCCAGATGGAGTTGGCCCGCTGGGTGACGCCCGCAGCCGCCCGAAGGGTCCAGCTGCCGGCATCATGGCGGTCCGGAGCCGGCCATGCTGCGTCCATGGCGGCTTCAAGGCCCCAGGGTGCGGGTTCGGCCGGGCTCGGTGTGGTCACGGGGCTGTTCCTTCCTTAACGGCAGGAGGTTCCCCGGGCGGACCGGGGAACCTCCAATGCGTGCTGCCGTTGACTACTGCTGGTCTTCGGGCTTCTTCACTTCCGGTTTTTTGGCCTCGGGCTTATAGTCCACGCCGGCTTCCTTGCGCTGCTGCGGCGTGATGGGGGCCGGGGCCTCCGTGAGGGGGTCGTGCCCGCCACCGGACTTCGGGAAGGCGATGACGTCGCGGATGGAGTCGACGCCTGCCAGCAGCGACACGACGCGGTCCCAGCCGAAGGCGATGCCGCCGTGCGGAGGCGCGCCGTACTTGAAGCCCTCCAGCAGGAACCCGAACTTGGTCTGGGCGTCCTCCTTGTCCAGGCCCATCAGTTCGAAGACGCGCTCCTGCACGTCGCGCTGATGGATACGGATGGAGCCGCCGCCGATTTCGTTGCCGTTGCAGACGATGTCGTAGGCGTAGGAGAGCGCCGACTCGGGATCCTTGTCGAACGTGTCGAGGAATTCCGGCTTGGGCGAGGTGAAGGCGTGGTGCACAGCAGTCCACTGGCCTCCGCCGACGGCAACGTCACCGGAGGCCACGGCAGCAGCGGCCGGTTCGAACATGGGCGCGTCCACCACCCAGCAGAAAGCCCAGTCGGTGGGATCGATCAGGCCGGTGCGGTGGCCGATTTCCACGCGGGCGGCACCCAGCAGGGCACGCGACGGGGTCTTCTCGCCGGCGGCGAAGAAGATGCAGTCGCCGGGCTTGGCGCCGACGGCGTCGGCGAGTCCCGCGCGTTCGATCTCGGTGAGGTTCTTTGCCACGGGGCCGGCGAGTTCGCCGTCTTCCTTGTAGAGGACGTAGGCGAGGCCCTTGGCACCGCGCTGCTTGGCCCATTCCTGCCACGCGTCCAGGGCGCGGCGCGCCTGCGATGCGCCGCCGGGCATGACGACGGCGCCCACGTAGGGTGCCTTGAACACGCCAAAGTTGGTGTCCTTGAAGAATTCGGTGAGCTCGGTCAGCTCCAGCCCAAAGCGGAGGTCCGGCTTGTCGGAGCCATACCGTGCCATGGCGTCCGCGTAGGTGATGCGCTGGATGGGCGTGGGAATCTCCACTCCGATGAGCTGCCACACCGCCTTGACGATGTTTTCGCCGATCCTGATGATGTCGTCCTGGTCAACGAAGCTGGCCTCGATGTCCAGCTGGGTGAATTCCGGCTGCCGGTCCGCGCGGAAATCCTCGTCGCGGTAGCAGCGCGCAATCTGGTAGTACTTTTCGAACCCGCCCACCTGCAGCAGCTGCTTGAAAAGCTGCGGGGACTGCGGAAGGGCGTACCAGGAACCCGGGGCCAGGCGTGCCGGAACCAGGAAGTCACGGGCGCCCTCCGGCGTCGAACGCGTCAGCGTGGGCGTCTCGATCTCCACGAAGCCTTCCTGGTGGAGCAGGTCGCGGGCGACGCGGTTGGCCTCCGAGCGGAGGCGCAGGTTGCGGCTGGGGCCCGGGCGGCGCAGGTCGAGGTAACGGTGCTTGAGGCGGGCTTCCTCACCGACCTCCACGTGTTCGTCGATTTGGAACGGCAGGGGGTCGGAGGTGTTGAGGATGGTGACGGCCTCGGCGATGACCTCGATCTCGCCGGTGGCCAGCGCGGGGTTCTCGTTGCCCTCGGGGCGCTTGGACACGGTGCCCTTGACCTGCAGGACGTACTCGTTGCGCAGTCCGTGGAACACTTCCTCCTCGCGGACCACCACCTGGGCCACGCCGGAAGCGTCGCGCAGGTCAACGAATGCCACACCACCGTGATCACGACGGCGGCCCACCCAGCCGGCCAGGGTTACGGTTTGTCCAATGTGCTCGGAACGAAGGGATCCGAGGTCATGTGTGCGCAGCACAGCACGCCTTTCTGCGGGAAAACAGTGGGAAGTTCAATATGATCGTTGCTGGAACGATCCCGTCCGAGTTTACCCGCTGGAAAGGCAATGCCACCGCATGAGCTCACCGCAGCAGCTGCAGCGCAGGCTCGGGACCTTTGACGCCACCGCGATCGGGCTCGGATCCATGCTGGGCGCCGGAGTCTTCGTGGTCTTTGCTCCGGCCGCAGCGCTGGCCGGGAACCTGCTGGTCCTCTCCGTGCTCGTCGCGGGGGTGGTGGCGTACTGCAACGCCGTCGCGTCTGCCGCCCTTGCCGCCAGGTACCCCACCAGCGGCGGAACGTACGTGTACGGCCGGAGCCAGCTTGGCGAATGGCCGGGTTTCCTGGCCGGCTGGGGCTTCGTCACCGGCAAGGCGGCCTCCTGCGCGGCCATGGCACTGACGTTCGGCAGCTACGTGGCGCGGGATTATGCGGTCCCGGTGGCGGTGGCCGCTGTCGTGGCACTCACCGGCGTCAACCTGCTCGGCATCACCCGGACCGCCCTGCTGACACGCATCCTGCTGTGCATGGTCCTCGCCACGCTGGTGTTCGTCGCCGTGGCTGCGTGGCTGGGCCCGCACGCCGGGGCCGGACTGGCCGGGCCGCCGTCGGACCACCCGGCGGGGGTGCTGCCGGCGGCGGGCATGATGTTTTTCGCTTTTGCCGGCTACGCCCGGATCGCCACGCTGGGCGAAGAGGTCAAGGACCCCGCCCGCGCCATCCCCCGGGCCATCCTGGCAGCCCTGGCAGCCGCATTCGCCATCTACCTGCTGCTGGCATTGCTGCTGCTGGCCCACCTCGGGGAGCGGCTCGGGACATCCGGGACGCCGCTGCTGGACGCGGTACTCGATTCCCGCGTTGCCCCTGCCGCGCCGCTGGTGCAGGCCGGCGCAGCCGCGGCGTGCCTGGGCGCCCTCCTGGCACTCATTACCGGCGTGGGGCGGACTACCCTGGCTATGGCACGGGAGCGCGATCTTCCAGGCCGGCTGGCAAAGGTGGGCGGCACCCACACCGTTCCGTACGTGGCCGAACTCGCCGTGGCCGCCGTCGTAATCCTGCTACTGGTGACCACCAACGTGATGACGGTGGTGGGCTTTTCAAGCTTCGGCGTGCTGGTCTATTACGCCGTGGCCAACGCCTCCGCCTTCACGCTGGCGACGCACCCCGGGTACGCCCCGCGCTGGCTGAACGTCCTCGGCTTCCTCGGCTGCGTCGTCCTCGCCTTCACCCTGCCACCGGCTGCGGTCCTTACCATGGCCGCGGTCCTGGCCGCAGGCGTCGCCGGGCGCTGGCTGGTGCTCCGCTTCCGGCAGCACCAGCACAAACGCCAAGGTCCCGGGCGGAAGCTTCCGGACTAAACGGAGGCAGCTGCCGGCGCGGTTGTCTCAACCTGCACCGTGAGGTCCTCGACGGGCGGCATCCAGGTTTCGGGAGCAGCCAGCACCTGCTCGCCGGTACGGATGTCCTTGACCTGGTGGGTGCCGTCCTCGTCGGTGAACCAGACGAAGGGGATCCCACGGCGGTCCGCGAACTTGATCTGCTTGCCGAACTTTTCGGCCTTGGCCGCCACTTCGGTGGGAATTCCGCGGCTGCGCAGCAGTGCGGCGACATCCTGGGCGGCGCCCCAGCTGTCGTCGTGGTTCAGGGCCACCAGCACGGCGGTGGGAACCGAACGGGAGGCTTTGGCCAGGTCCTGGCTCAGGATGCGCGAGACCAGGCGGGTCACGCCGATGGACAACCCCACGCCCGGGAACTTGCGGTTGCCCTTGGACGCCAGGGCGTCGTACCGGCCGCCGGAGCAGATGGAACCCAGCTGCTCGTGGCCCACCAGGACGGTCTCCACCACGGTGCCGGTGTAGTAGTCCAGGCCGCGGGCAATGCTGAGGTCCGCCAGGACCTTGCCGGGAGCCCGCTGCACGGCGGCATCGATGACCTGCTCCAGTTCGTCAAGGCCTTCATCCAGAAGTTCATTGCTGACCCCAAGGGCCCGGACCTGCGCCACGAAGGACGTGTCTTCGGTACGGATGGCGGCGAGCTGGAGGGCCTTGGCGGCCTGGTCGTCGGAAGCGCCCAGTTCGGCCTTCAGCAGTTCCGCCACCTTGGCGGGACCGATCTTTTCGAGCTTGTCAATGCTGCGCAGCACGCCTGCCGTGTCATCGAGGCCGATGCCGCGGTAGAAGCCTTCGGCGAGCTTGCGGTTGTTGATGCGGAGGCGGAAGTCGGGGATGGGCAACGCGCTCAATGCCTCGGCGATGACCAGCGCGATTTCGACGTCGTAACGGAAGGGAAGCTCGCCGTCGCCCACCACGTCGATGTCCGCCTGCGTGAACTCGCGGGCCCGGCCTTCCTGGGGCCGCTCGCCGCGCCACACCTTCTGGATCTGGTACCGGCGGAACGGGAAGGCCAGGTAGCCGGCGTTTTCGACGACGTAGCGGGCAAAGGGCACCGTGAGGTCGAAGTGCAGGGCAAGCGCGTTGGGGTCGGCTTTGCCGGCCTTGACGGGGTTGTCGCCTTCGTCTTCCTGGAGCCGGCTCAGTCCATAGACTTCCTTGTCGATCTCCCCCTTGCGGAGCAACTGGCCCACGGTCTCGACGGCGCGGGTCTCGATAGAGGCGAAACCGTGGAGTTCAAAGACCCTGCGCAGGGTATCGAGCACATGCAGCTCCACCAACCGCTCCTCGGGAAGCCACTCGGGGAATCCGGACAGGGAGGCGGTGCGTGCCATGGGGAAGGTTCTCCTTAGGGATGGAAGGCGCGGCGGCACCCGCGGCCACACCGCCCAGGCGGCGTACGGCTGCAGCACAGCCAGCCATGCATAAACTATGTGCGGCAGCCAGTTTATGCGTCATCCGCGTGCATCTCTAATGCAGCGGGCGGCGCACAGCCTGGCCTTGTAATTCCTGCCCCGCGGCTGACCGCGGGATCCAGGACCCCGACGATAAGGAGGACCCTTGGCGGCCAGTTCACGCAGTGCCCGCGAAACGAAACGGCGAATCCAGCAAATGGAAGCCAAGCGGGACCTTCGTCGCGACCAGGAGAAGAGGCGGAGGCGCGACAACCTCGTGGCCGCCGGCGCCGGAACCGCCGCCGTGGTGCTCGCCGTCGTCCTTCAATTCACCGCGTTTGCCGGGAACCCCACCGAGGACGAATATGCCGCGGCGAAGGCAGGGCTGACAGAGCCGTCCGCCTCCGCCAGCGCGTCAGCCACTCCGTCGGCTCCGGCAACCAATGGGCCGAACATTCCGTCGGCGGACACGGGGGCCGGCAAGACTTTCACCGGGCAGTTGTCGCTGAACGGCAGTCCCCTGGGCGTGGAGGTTGACGGCACCAAGGCTCCGCAGGCCGCCGCCGTCTTCAAGTCCCTCAGCGACGAAGGCTATTTCAACGGCAAGACGTGCCACCGGCTCACCACCGCGGACCAGTTCGGCGTGCTGCAGTGCGGTTCGCCCAATGGCGACGGCCAGGGCGACCCCAACTACACGTGGGGCCCACTGGAAAACACCCCGGCGGACAACATGTACCCCGCTGGGACCATTGCCGTTGCCCGTACCGGCAACAACGCCTACGGCAACGGGACACAGTTCTTCATCGTCTATAAGGACACCGCCATTCCGGCAGATGCCGCGGGCGGCTACACGGTGGTGGGCAAGGTGACGTCGGGCCTGGATGTGGTGGCCGGCATCGCTGCCGCCGGCATCACGCCTGGTGCCAGCGACACGGACGGAGCGCCAAAACAACCAGTCACGATAGACTCGTTTTCTCTGAAGTAGGCCGGGCCCGCATGGCTACGGTGCAGTACCTGAGTATTTCCCTCCAAGCGAAAGACTTTTAGCGGTGACAGACAGTCAGAAATCCGACGAAACAGCAACAGGCACAAGCGACACCACGGCACCGGCCGCCGACGACGCTACCCTTCCTGCAGCAGATGCCGAACAGGCGCCCGTAACACCTGAAGCCACGGCTTCTGAGGAAAGCACCGCGGAAGCGGAAGCCGGTGCTGAGGCCCCCGCGCAGCCCGAAGAACAAGCTGGCACCGCCGCTGCCGCTGCGCCGGCTCCCGGGCCCCGGCCGTCCGCACCGTCACCGGCCGCCTTTGCGTCGCGCCCCAAGCCCGCTGCCGCCGCCCCTGCCGCCGCACCGGCTCCCGCCGCGCCCAGCACGTCCGTCGCCGAGGCCTCCAAGTGGGGCCGCGTGGAAGGTGATGGCCACGTCTACCTGACCATCGACGGCGGCGAACACGCGGTGGGCCAGTACCCCGGCGTGAGCGGCGACGAGGCGCTGATCTACTTCGCCCGGAAATACGACGACGTCGTGGCCCAGATTGTGCTGCTGGAACAGCGTGTCAGCTCCAAGGCTCCCAGCACCGACATGCAGAAGACGGTAACGCACCTGCGCGAGCAGCTCGCCGAACGCAACATGGTGGGCGACCTGCGGGCCGCCGAGGCGCGCCTGGACCAGTTGGCCGGGCAGATCACCGAGTTGGAGAAGGCAGAGAAGGCCGAGCACGACGCCGTCCGCGCCTCCGAGCTTGCAGCCCGCGAAGCCATTGTTTCCGAGGCAGAGCAGATTTCCGGACAGGATCCCGCACAGACCCAGTGGAAGACCTCGAGCGCCCGGATGAACGAGCTCTTTGAGAACTGGAAGGCTGCCCAGAAGAGCGGCGTGCGGCTTGGCCGCAGCAACGAGGACGCACTCTGGAAGCGCTTCCGGGCCGCCCGCACCGTCTTCGACCGGCACCGCCGGGCCTACTTCTCCCAGCTCGACAGCAACAATTCCGCTGCCAAGGCTGCTAAGGAGAAGCTGATCGCCGAGGCTGAGGCCCTCTCCACGTCAACGGACTGGGGCTTCGCGGCGGGCGAGTACCGCCGGCTGATGGACCAGTGGAAGGCATCGCCGCGTGCCAGCCGCAAGGATGACGACGCCCTGTGGGCACGGTTCCGCGCCGCCCAGGATGTCTTCTTCACCTCCCGCCAGGCTGCCAACGACGAAATCGACCAGGAGTACGCGGCAAACCTCACGGTGAAGGAGGCCCTGCTGGCCGAGGCCAACGGCATCCTGCCGGTCAAGGACCTGGCGGCTGCCAAGAAGGCCCTCCAGTCGGTCCGCGACCGCTGGGAAGAGGCCGGCAAGGTGCCCCGCGCCGACATGGGCCGGATCGAGGCCGGACTCCGCAAGGTGGAGGACGCCGTCCGCCAAGCCGAGGAAGAGCAGTGGCAGCGGTCCAACCCGGAGCGGAAGGCACGCACCAACAGCGCGCTGTCGCAGCTGGAATCGGCCATTGCCGGACTCCAGGAAGACCTCGCCAATGCCGAGAAGACCGGCGACCAGCGCAAGATCAAGGCTGCCCAGGAGGCTCTCGAAGCCCGCCAGGCCTGGCTTGACCAGATCCAGCGGTCGGCAAGCGAGCTGTCCTGACCTTCCAGCCCTGAGCTGACGGCCCAGGCCCGGTCCCGGTTATCCACATAACCCGGACCGGGCCTGTCCCGGTTAACCGTGGTCCGGGCAGGATGGGGCCATGGGTACACCTCCAGGTTCATCCACCGCCGGCCAGGGCCGGGAACTGTCCGCTGCGGCGCCGCGGCCGGGATGCCCGGCCGGCGGGACGGAAACTGCTGCCCCGCCGCGGTTTCCCGAACTGTATGCACCAGGGAAGCCCTTCGCCGCCCCGGAACTCCAATCGCTGGCGGCCGACGGCCTGCTGGCGCGGTTCCACCACAACGGCTATACCCTGCCCGGGCTCAACGCCTCCCCACAGCTAAGGGCGCGGGCGGCCGCCGGAGCCATCCCGGCGGCAATCCGGCAACGGGTGGTGGCAGGCCGGATGACGGCCGCCTGGATCTATGGCTGTGCGGCGGAACCGGACAGGCTGGCGCTGCTGGTGGACGCCAAGCGGCGCGTCTCCAGCCTGCGCAATACCCGCGGCTGTACATTGCACGAGGTTAAGCTCGGACCGTTCGATGTGGTCAGCCTGGGCGGACTGATGGTCTCCAGCCCCCTGCGGACCGCCCTCGACATCGCCCTGCATGTGGAACCGGAGCGTGCCGTGCCTGCCCTCACCGGCCTGCTGGCCAGGCCCCAGCAGGATGTGCGGCTGCGGCTCCTGGTGCTCGCCATCGAGGCAACACCGCGGGTCCCGCACAAGCGGGCTGCCTTGGAGAAGCTCGCCCAGCTAGCTCCGGCGCTTGTTTCCGGTGGTGCGGTAGACGTCGAACACCCCGTCGATCCTGCGGACGGCACTGAGGACGTGGCTGAGGTACTTGGGGTCCCCCATCTCGAAAGCGAACTTTGAGATGGCAACCCTGTCCGTGGAGGTGTGGACGCTGGCAGCCAGGATATTGACGTGGTTGTCCGACAGGACCCGGGTCACATCCGAGAGCAATGACTTGCGGTCCAGGGCCTCCACCTGGATTTCCACCAGGAAAACGCTTGATTGGGTGGGCGCCCAGTCCACGTCCACGATCCTGTCCGGCTGGTCCTTCAGGTCCGAGATGTTGGTGCAGTCGGTGCGGTGGACGGAGACGCCTGAACCCCTGGTCACGAAGCCGAGGATCGGGTCGGGTGGAACGGGCGTGCAGCAGCGGGCCAGCTTGACCCACACGTCACCTACGCCGCGGACCACCACGCCGGAATCGGAGAAGCGGGCTTTGCTGACCTGGGTGGGGATGCTGACCTCTTCGACGTCATCATCGGCACTCTCGTTGCCGCCCAGGCTTTCGATCAGCTTTTCCATGACGGACTGGGCGGAAGTGTGCCCGTCGCCAACACCGGCGTACAGGCCGGAGATGTCCGCGTATTTGAATTCCTCGGCAACGACGGCCAAGGCCTCGTGCGTCATCAACCGCTGCAGCGGCAGGTTCTGTTTCCGCATGGCGCGGGTCAACAGTTCCTTGCCGCGGTCGATCGCTTCTTCGCGCCGTTCCTTGCTGAACCACTGGCGGATCTTGTTGCGGGCCCGGGCGCTCTTGACGAAGTGCTGCCAGTCCTGGCTGGGTCCGGCCCCTTCGGCCTTGGAGGTGAAGATTTCCACCCAGTCGCCGTGGTTCAGTTCGCTGTTCAGCGGAACCAGCTTGCCGTTGACCCGTGCTCCGATGGTGCGGTGGCCCACCTCGGTGTGCACGGCGTAGGCGAAGTCCACCGGCGTTGAGCCCGCGGGAAGCGCCATGACCTCGCCCTTGGGCGTGAAGACGAACACTTCACGGGCGTTGATCTCAAAGCGCAGCGAGTCCAGGAACTCCCCCGGATCGGACGTTTCCTGCTGCCAGTCCACCAGGGAGCGCAGCCACCCCATGTCGCCGTCGCGCGGGCTTCCGGGACCTACCGCGGTGCGGTTGGGCTGGTCCTTGTACTTCCAGTGGGCGGCCACGCCGTACTCCGCCCGGCGGTGCATTTCGTGGGTGCGGATCTGGATCTCCACGGGCTTGCCGCCCGGGCCGATCACGGTGGTGTGCAGGGACTGGTACATATTGAACTTGGGCATCGCGATGTAGTCCTTGAACCTGCCGGGCAGGGGATTCCAGCGCGAATGCATGGTGCCCAGGGCGGCATAACAGTCCCGGACGGAATCGACCAGGACACGGACGCCCATAAGGTCGTTGATGTCGTCAAAGTCCTTGTCGCGGACAATCATCTTTTGGTAAATGGAGTAGTAGTGCTTGGGCCGGCCCGTGATGGTGGCTTTGATCTTCGCGGCGCGCAGGTCCTCGGTGATCTGGTCACGGATGACGCCCAGGCTCTTTTCCCGCTCGGGGGTCCGGTCCCCCACCATCCTGACGATCTCTTCGTACACCTTAGGATAGAGCGCGGCGAAGGACAGGTCCTCCAGCTCCCACTTGATGGTATTCATGCCCAGGCGGTGCGCCAGCGGAGCGAAGATCTCCAGGGTTTCGCGGGCCTTGCGGGCAGACGACTCTGCGGACACGAAGCGCCAGGTGCGGGCATTGTGCAACCGGTCAGCAAGCTTGATCATCAGGACGCGGATGTCCTTGGCCATGGCCACGACCATCTTGCGGACAGTCTCCGACTGCGCCGCCTCGCCGAAGCTGACCTTGTCCAGCTTGGTCACGCCGTCCACCAGCATGGCCACTTCCGGGCCAAAGTCCCGCTTCAGGTCGGCGAGGGTATAAGGGGTGTCCTCGACAGTGTCGTGCAGCAGTGCAGCGGCCAGGGTGGTGCCGCTGAGGCCGAGCTCGGCAAGGATGGTGGCCACGGCCACCGGGTGCGTGATGTACGGATCGCCGCTCTTGCGCTTCTGCCCGCGGTGGCTGCGCTCGGCAACATCGAAGGCGCGCTGGATGAGGTCGAAGTCCTCTTTGGGATTGTTGGCACGGACCGTGCGCAGCAGCGGCTCAAGGATGGGCGAATAGGTGGCCGTTCCGCGGCCGGTCAGGCGGGCCAGCCGGGACCGGGTGCGCTCCCTGCGGCCGGGAAACGTGGCGCGTGCACCCGAATTGTCGACAGGAACCAGGGAACCCGGGCGCGCGGCAGATGGTGCACCGGCCTGTACACCGGCAGCACTTTTTTCTTCCTGTGCCGTTGGCGCCGACGCCGAACGTTCTTCCAATGAAGCACCCCTCACCACCGTTTTAATTACTTCAGTCTATTCCTCCGGGCAGCCACTTTTATAACCGGGCGCTGACGCGCAAGGCCGGGCAACGCGGAGTGCGCGTTGCCCGGCCTCTGGAGGAAGGACGCCTGTCTTTGGCTGCGGGTCAGGCCTTGGCCGGCGAGGCCGGAACCGCGCGTTCGGCACGCCGCTGCTGGACACGCCGCGCCTGCTTGACCAGGTCCGGTTCGCCCTGGCGGAGCCACGCGTACAGCGGGGCGGCGACGAAAATCGTCGCAGCCGTGCCGATCAGGATACCGACGAACAGGGCCAGGGACAGGTCGCGGAGGGTTCCGGCGCCCAGGAGCCCGGCCCCGATGAACAGGATGGCGCCCACGGGGAGGATTGCCACCATCATGGTGTTGATGGAGCGCACCAGGGTCTGGTTGACGGCCAGGTTGACCTCCTCGCCGAAGGTCCGGCGCGTGGATGCGTCGATTCCGGTGGTGTTCTCCCGGATCTTGTCGAAGACCACCACCGTGTCGTACAGCGAGTAGCTGAGGACGGTCAGGAACCCGATGATGGCTGACGGCGTGACCTCGAAGTCACTGAGCGCATAAACGCCTGCCGTGATGAACATGGTCGCGGCCATGCCGGCAAGCGCCGAGAGGGACATCTTCCAGGTGCGGAAGTACAGGGCCATCAGCACGGCGGCAAGGAGGACGAACACCACCAGGCCGATGAGCGCCTGCTTGGTCACGTCGGCACCCCAGGTGGGACCGACGAACGTGGAGGTCACCTCGTTGTCGGTGACGCCGTAGGCGCCGGTGAGGCCCTGCTTGATCTTGAGGGTTTCATCGTCTGTCAGCTTGTCCGTCTGGATGCGCATGGTGTTGCCGGCCACGTTGGCCACGCGCGGGACACTGCCGGACACCACGTCCGTGACGGCCTTCTCGCCGATGGTTGCATCCGTGGTCTTCACGTTCGAGACGGTGAATTCGGAGCCGCCGCGGAACTCGATGCCGAGGTTGAAGCCGCCCTTGGCCACCGGGATGACGATGGACAGAGCCACTCCCACCAAGGCGATGATGAACCAGATCTTCTTGGCCCCCACAAAATCGTAGGAACGCTTTCCGGTGTAGAGCTCGTTGCCGAATGTGGCGAAGCCTGACATTACTTGTCCTCCTTCGCGGACGTCTTGGCGGAGCCGGCAAGCTGTTCCTGCTTCTCTGCCAGGCGCCGTTCGGCGATGGTCATGCGGCGTTCGGCTTCAGCCGCTGCACCGGTGTTCTTGGTACGGACCACCACGGGCTTGTCTTCGGGAGTGCGGACACGCCCTGCGCCGCGGTAGAGCGGCACGGCGCCGAGCCGTTCGGGGTCCAGGCCGGAGAACTTGTGGCCTTCACCGAAGAACCGGGTACGGGCCAGCAGTTGCAGCGTGGGGTGGGTGAACATGAAGACCACGATGAGGTCGGCGATGGCCGTCAGGCCCAGCGTGAACGCAAAGCCACGGACGTTGCCCACGGCCACGAAGTACAGGACCAGGGCGGCCAGGAGGTTGACGGCCTTGGAGGCAAGAACGGTGCGCTTGGCGCGCTTCCAGCCGTTTTCGACGGCGGACACCAGGCCGCGCCCCTCGCGCAGTTCGTCGCGGATTCGCTCGAAGTAGACGATGAAGGAGTCGGCCGTCTGGCCGATGGCCACGATGATGCCTGCAACGCCGGCCAGGGAAAGCCGGTAGTTCTCCGTCCAGCCCAGGATCGCGATGGCCAGGTACGTCAGGGCACCGGCCACCACCAGCGAGGCAATGGTGACGAAGCCCAGGGCACGGTACTGGAACAGCGAGTAGACCACCACGAGCAGGAGCCCGATGAGGCCGGCCAGCAGGCCCATGCGCAGCTGTTCACCACCGAGCGTGGCGGAGATCTGCTGTTCGCTCTGGATGTCGAAGCTGATGGGAAGGGCACCGAACTTCAGCTGGTCGGACAGCGCCTTGGCCGTCTGCTCGGTGAAGCCGCCGGTGATTTGCGGGCGCCCGTCGGTGATGACTGCCAGGGACCGCGGGGCGGAAATGACCTGGTCGTCCAGCACAATGGCGAACTGGGATTTGGGATCGGTGCCGGACTCGCCGCCAGCCGCCACGTAGAACTGGTTCAGGCGCTGGGTGACGTCCTTGAACTTGGCCGTGCCTTCAGCGTCGAACTGGATGTTGACGGCCCAGTCGTTCGTAACGGCGCCCTGCGCACCCTGCTGCAGCTGGAAGGACGAGGTAACAATGTTCGTCCCCTTCACCTCTACCGGGCCAAGGATGTACTTGATGGCCGGGGACTTGTCAGTGGCCGGCTCGCAGGTCACCAGGGGCTTGGTGGGGTCGGAGCGCTGGGACTTCTCTGGAGTGTTGTTGCAGTCCAGTGCTTCGAACTGCTTGTAGATCTCCGGAGTGATCCAGTTGGTGTCACTGCTGTTTGCCGGTTCCGCCGTGGGCTTGGGCAGCTGGTCCTCCGGGGTCTGCGACTCCGGCGGCACTGCTGCCGCGTCGCCGTTGAGGAGGACAGGACGGAAATTCATGTCCGCGGAGGCCTGGATCAGGTTCCGGGTTTCCGCCGACGGCGTGCCGGGAAGGCTGACCACCACATTGCGCCCCGACTGGGTGCTGATTTCGGCTTCGGACACGCCGGAACCGTCAACTCGCTGGCGGATGATCGCCACGGCCTGGTTGAGCTGCTGTTCGTTGATGTCCGAACCGCCCTCCACCTTGGGCGCCAGGATCATCTGGGTGCCGCCCTCGAGGTCCAGGGCCAGTTTGGGTGCCCAGCTGGCCTGCCCTGCGACGGTGCCGCCCGCCAGGACGGCGGTCAGCGCTGCCAGAAGTACGCCAAGCCAGACCAGGACTCGGAGCCCTGGTTTCTTGCGGCCAGTTCGTGCCATTGTCGATCTTTCTCTTATTCGCGGAAGAACCGCCGGCGCGGGCGGTGACCTGCGCCGGCGGTGGTCCGCAGCGGTAGAGGGAGGAAGCGGCCGGCGGGCCTAGCTGTCCTTCTTGCCCTCATCGTTGAGGCGCTTCAGGGTTTCTTCCGGGGTCTCGGTACCCGTGGCGGCGCTCCCGGCTTCCGGGGCGGTCAGCGACGATGCGTCATCCGGCACTACCGGCGCAGCCTCGGCAGGTTCGACAGTGGCCGCCGCTGCAGGCTCGACGATCTTGGTGACGGCCTGGCGGTGGACGGTGGCCAAGTTGCCGGGGGAAAGTTCAAGGGTGACCTTGTTGTCGGCGTCGTCGATGTCCACGATCCGGCCGAAAAGGCCAAAGCTGGTCATGACCTCCACGCCCGGGCCAAACTTCGACTGGAGCTCTGCCTGCTGCTGCTGCGTCTTCTTGTTGCGGCGGAACATCATGAAGATGAACACGCCGAGCATGACGAACAGGAGAATTGACATTGGATCCAAGGGGAATTCCGTTCTTTTGCGTGGTGCTGCTGGTTTTCCAGCGACGTCGGCCTCGCTTCGGCCGGGGTGGTTGGCTGCGCAGGCAGAACGCCTGACAAGTCCTTCCCCAAGCTACGGGGGCGTCAGGGCCACCCGCGAAACAAAGACCCGAGCGTGCCGGGCGTCATACCAGTCTAAAGGGAAAAGCTGGACGGAGCCTGCTATTGGCTCTCCGGGCCCCAGTTCCCTGCCGCTTCGGCGTCCCCGCCGGGCTCGAATAGGTCCAGCTGCTCCTGCGCGAAGACGCCGGACGGGATGGCGTACCCCAGGTGCGTCCATGCCGGCGCCATGGCGATCCTGCCCCGGGGCGTACGTCCCAGCAGGCCTTCGCGGACCAGGAAAGGCTCCGCCACGGTTTCCACCGTTTCGGTCTCCTCACCCACCGCGATGGCAAGCGTGGACAGGCCTACGGGGCCGCCGCCGAACTTGGTGATCAGGGCGTCGAGGACTGCGCGGTCCAGGCGGTCCAGCCCTTTCTTGTCCACTTCGTACATGTCGAGGGCGGCGGACGCGGCCCGGGCGTCGATTTGCTCGACCCCGTGCACCAGCGCCCAGTCCCGGACACGCCGCAGCAGGCGGTTGGCGATGCGGGGCGTGCCCCGGGAGCGGCCGGCAATTTCGGCAAACCCTGCGGAGTTGACCTTCAGGTCCAGCAGTCCGGCTGAACGGCGCAGGACCAGCTCCAGTTCTTCAACGGAGTAGAACTCCAGATGCCCGGTGAAGCCGAACCGGTCCCGCAGCGGCCCAGGGAGCAGGCCGGCACGTGTGGTGGCGCCCACCAGGGTGAACGGCGGCAGTTCCAGCGGAATGGCGGTGGCACCGGCGCCCTTGCCCACCACGATGTCGACGCGGAAGTCCTCCATGGCCATGTACAGCATTTCCTCGGCGGGCCGCGACATGCGGTGGATCTCGTCGAGGAACAGGACCTCGCCTTCTGACAGCGAGGACAAGATGGCTGCGAGGTCTCCGGCATGCTGGATGGCAGGGCCGCTGCTGAGGCGCAGCGGAGCGTTCATCTCCGCGGCAACGATCATGGCGAGGGTGGTCTTGCCCAGGCCCGGCGGACCGGAGAACAGCACATGGTCCGCGGTGCGTCCACGCATCCGGGAAGCCTGCAGCACCAGCGAGAGTTGTTTCCGTACCCGGTGCTGCCCCACGAAGTCATCAAGGTTCTTGGGCCGCAGGGCCGCCTCGATGGCGCGCTCCTCCGGTTCCTCCCCCGCTGCGACCAGCGACGGTTCAGCCACGGGTGCCTACGCGGTTGCCGGCCCGGGCCCCGTCCTGTCCCAGCCACCGGAGTGTGGTTCGCAGGATTTCGGGCACGTTGCCGCGGAACGATACTTCCGGGTCATCGGCGAGGGCCTTGTCGATGCTGGCTGAGGCGTCTTTTTCGGACCAGCCCAGGCTGGTCATGGCGGCCACCACCTGGGGTTTCCAGGAAGCCTCGGCAGGGGTAGCAGCGCCGGCGGCTGTGGGGGTTCCGTGCGGGACGAGCTTTCCGGCCAGCTCCAGCACGATCCGCCCCGCCACCTTGGGCCCGATTCCGGGAACCTTGGTGAAGGTCTTGCTGTCCCCGGTGTGCGCCGCCACCCGGACCGCTTCAGGATCGTGGACGGCCAGCACGGCGAGGGCCAACCGGGGGCCGACCCCGCTGACACTGAGCAGGACGTCAAAAACTTCGCGTTCGTCGTCGGAAGAAAAGCCGAAGAGCGTCAGCGAGTCCTCCCGGACGATCAGGGACGTGAACAGCTGCCCCTCTTCGCCCACGCGCAGCCGGCTGAGCGTCTGCGGAGTGGCGTTGACGCTCATCCCGGCACCGTTGAGGTCTATCACGGCCGTTGAAAGGCCTACGTGCGCTACGGTTCCGCGGAGGAAACTGATCAAAGCCGGGCTCCCGTTGTACTGCCGGCCTCGTAAGAGATAACCCGGCTATCCGAACATATTTACGAATACCCTAGCAAGAGGCAGGGGCAATCAGCGTGCACGGCGCGCTTTCGCCTCCGCCTCCGCCCAGGCCCGCTGGGCCGGCGTCAGGGATGAACTGCCGGGGCCGGTGGTGGCCACGGCAGCGCCGCTGCCGGCACGCCACGCGTGGGTGATGGCCAGCGCCAGCGCATCGGCTGCGTCGGCCGGCCGGGGCGGAGCGTCAAGGCGGAGGATCTTGGTGACCAGCTTGGTCACCGCTTCCTTGTTGGAGGTCCCACTGCCGGTCACTGCAGCCTTGACTTCCGACGGCGTATGCAGTGCCACCGGGATGCCCCGGCGGGCCGCCGCTGCGATCACCACGCCTGACGCCTGGGCCACGCCCATTACCGTGCTGACGTTGAGCTGCGAGAAGACGCGTTCGACGGCGAGGACTTCCGGTTCGTAGCGGTCCAACCACTCGTCGATGGCCGTGGCAACCACCAGCAGGCGCCGGTCAAGGGTCTCGTCCGGGGACGTGCCCACAACCCCTACCGCCACCATGCTGGCCCGGCGGTTGCGTTCAACATCTACCACGCCAATGCCGCACCGGGTGAGGCCGGGGTCGACGCCAAGGACGCGGAGCGTCACCTCCGGCCCGCCGCATCGGGCCGGAGGTGACGGCCCATGCGTCGCGGTCTAGCTGGCAAAGCCGGACGTCACTCTGATTCCAGGGCGGCCTGGACTTCGTCGCTGAGGTCGGCGTTGCTGTAGACGTTCTGCACGTCGTCAAGCTCCTCAAGGGCGTCTGCCAGCTTCAGGAACTTCCGGGCGCCGTCGACATCAAGTTCCACCTGCATGGAGGGAACGAACTCAACTTCATCCGTGTCGTATTCAATGCCGGCTTCCGCAAGCGCTTCACGGATGGCCTGGAGGTCACCCGGTTCCGAGTGGATCTCGAAGGTTTCGCCGTTGTCCTTAACCTCCTCCGCGCCCGCATCCAGGACGGCCATCAGGACGTCGTCCTCGGTCAGGCCGTTCTTGGGCAGGTTCACCACGCCCTTGCGGGTGAAGAGGTAGCTCACCGAACCGGGGTCGGCGATGGTTCCGCCGTTGCGGGAGATGGCCAGGCGGACCTCGGAGGCGGCCCGGTTCTTGTTGTCGGTGAGGCACTCGATCAGCAGGGCGGAGCCCTGGGGACCGCGGGCCTCGTACATGATTTCGGTGTAGTCCACCACTTCGCCGGTGAGGCCGGCGCCGCGCTTGATGGCGCGGTCAATGTTGTCGTTGGGGACCGAGGTCTTCTTGGCCTTGGTCACGGCAAGTTCCAGGCCCGGGTTGCCGGCGAGGTCCGGTCCGCCCATACGGGCGGCAACTTCGATGTTCTTGATCAGCTTGGCGAACGACTTGGCGCGGCGGCTGTCAATGATCGCCTTTTTGTGCTTGGTCGTTGCCCATTTGGAGTGGCCTGACATGGCTTTACGCTTCTCCTCTGATCATTCGGATAAAAAGTTCATGTACGCGTTTTTCGCCGGTCACTTCCGGATGGAAGGAGGTGGCCAGGAGCTGGCCGGAACGCACTGCGACAATTCTAGCCGCCCCGGGGAGCGCTGCGGCGTGCGATGCCTGCTCGGGTTCTGCCGGCTCCACCTGGGCAAGGACCTCCACGTCCGGCCCCACCCGTTCCACCCAGGGGCCACGGATGAAGACGGCGTGCACCGGTTCCACCCCCGCCGCGGTGGCGCTGAAGTCCAGTCCCTTGAAATCCAGGTCCGTTTCGAAGGACTCCCGCTGCCGGCCGAAGGCGTTGCGGCGGACGGTGATGTCCAGGCCGCCAAAGGTCTGCTGCGGGGCCCCGGAAAGGTCGGTGGCAGGATCGGCGATGTCTGCGGCGAGCAGGATCATTCCCGCGCAGGAGCCATAGACGGGCAGGCCCTCGGCAATGTACTTGCGCAGGGGGTCGGCAAGGTCGAAGGCGCGCGCCAGTTTGTCGATGGTGGTGGATTCGCCGCCGGGAATGATGAGGCCGTCCAGGCCATCCAGCTCAGCCGGACGACGGACAGCGGTGCCCTGTGCGCCGGTGGCCTCCGCGGCACGCAGGTGCTCGCGGAAGTCTCCCTGGAGGGCCAGGACACCAATCCGCAGGCCCGAGCCCACGCGCGCAGGATCAGCAGAAGGGGGGTTTGTCATCCTTCCAGCATACGGTCCCGGCCCTCCGGCCGCTGCCGCCAAGGGGCCCGCGGGCAGAGGTTGCATGCCGCTGCTGGGATATATTCGGAACATGGTCTTCTTCAGTGTTCCGCTCGGCAAGCTGGTCCGCAGGGTCTCCCGTCTGCGCGGCGGCGGCTCCGCACTTCCAGGCCTGGTGGTGGAGAAGATCGACCCCGGTTTCATGCGGCGGACACTCACCACCCTGCCCCACGGTGTGGCTGTGGTCAGCGGTACCAACGGCAAGACCACCACCACCAAAATGGTGGTTGAACTGCTGGAAAGCCAGGGCCTGAAGGTCTTCACCAACCGCACGGGCAGCAACTTCACCAGGGGCGTGGCGGCAGCCCTCCTCGGCGAAGTGGACTGGCGCGGCAGGCTGGACGCGGACATTGCCGTCCTCGAACTTGACGAAGCCCACGCCGTCCATTTCGTCAACAGCGTCCCGCCCCGCTACTGCCTGCTGCTCAATGTGCTTCGCGACCAGCTGGACCGTTTTGGCGAAATCGACAAGACCGCGCAGCTGCTCCAGCACGTCGCCGCCAAAACCACCGGGACGGTGGTCCTGAACCGTGAGGATCCGCGGGTAGCCAGGATCGCTGAAACACTGACCGGCCAGGAGGTCAAGTACTTCGGCCTTGACGATTCCCTGCTGGGCACCTTCCCCAACGACGATGACATGCGCGCAGCTCCCGGCAGCCCCGCCCCGGCGGGCCTGCCCGCAAAGCCCCAGGCCGACGTCGTCCTCCGCAAAGTGGGCGCGGACAGCGCCGAATTTGAGTACGACGGCGGTACTGTCACCACGGCGATGAAGTTGCGCGGCGTCTACAACATCTTCAATGCGGCCGCGGCCTTGGCTCTCGCCCGCAGCATTTGCGGCGGCGGGGCCGCCACAGCGAACCACGAAACCCTGCTGCAGGCTCTGTCCCAGGTGGCACCCGCCTTCGGCCGCGGTGAAAGCCTCACTGTTGACGGCCAACCCTTGGACCTGGTGCTGGTCAAGAACCCCAGCGGCTTCCGGCTGGGGCTGAAGTCCTTCCCCGCAGGCGGCTACGCCACCATGATCGCCATCAACGACAACTACGCCGACGGCCGGGACATGTCCTGGCTGTGGGATGTGGAATTCGATTCGCTCCGCGAGGGCGGGGTGGACGTGCTGACCGGGTCGCGCGCCTACGACATGGCACTGCGGCTGCAGTACGACGAAGTTCCAGTGGGGGGTGTGGACACCGACATCCCCGACGCCCTCGCCGCCTTTATCCGGCAGGGACAGGGCAAACCCAAGCGGATCTTCTGCACCTACACCGCCATGCTCGCCATCCGGCGCGAGCTGTCCAAAATCACCACCGTGGAGGTTGTCTCGTGAGTCCGGCAGAAGCAGCGGAAGCTGGCAACCAGTCCAAGGGCTCCCTCCGGGTGGTCCAGTTGTACCCGCGGGACATGAACATCTACGGCGACTGGGGCAATGCCCTGGTCCTCCAGCGCCGCATCGCCTGGCACGGATACACACCCGAACTCCTTGAGTACAACGTGGGCGACCCCTTCCCCGAGGACGTGGACATCATCGTCGGCGGCGGCGGACAGGACAGCGGGCAACTGGTCATCCAGGACGACCTGCAGGCGCGGGCCGGCCACCTGAAGGAACTGGCGGAGGACGGCGCTCCCATGCTGGTGATCTGCGGCCTGTACCAGCTGTTTGGCAGGTTCTTCAAAACCCGCACCGGCGCCGTCATTCCGGGCATCGGCATCCTGGATGTGGAAACGCACGGCACGGATGAGCGCCTGATCGGCAACGTCAAGGTCTCGACCACCGAGTTCGGCGAGGTGCTGGGCTACGAAAACCACAGCGGCCAGACCACCCTGGGCAGCGGCGTGCGCCCGCTGGGAACCGTTGCCAAGGGGACGGGAAACAACAGCAACGACGGCGAGGAAGGGGCACGGTACCGGAACATCGTAGCCAGCTACCTGCACGGTTCACTGCTTCCCAAGAACCCTGCCATCGCCGACTTCCTCATCCGCACCGCCGCGGAGCGCAAGTTCGGCAGCTTCTCCCCCGGCAGCCCTGACGATACCTATGCGGTCCTGGCCCGGGAGCATGCCGGCCGCCGGCCCCGCTAGGCTGCAACCGCCCCTGTCACCGCCACTGGAAGTACTCCCGGTGGATGTTGGCCCGCCGGACACCCGCTGACCGGAAAGCCTTGCGGAATTGCCGCAGCATGGCGTCGGGGCCGCCCATGAAGACGGACAGCTGCCGTGGCTCCGTGTCCACCGCCGCAAGGACCGCGTCCGGAGTCAGCCGCCCGTCCGTATCGGTGTCAACCACATGGACGTGAAGCCTCGGATGGTTCCTGGCGATGGCCAGGATTTCGTCGGCAAACGGTGAGGGCCCGGCCGAGGTGACGAAGAAGTGCACCTCCTCGGGCAGGTCCCCTCCCGCTGTTTCCAGCGACCGCACCCAGCTGAGGAAGGGCGTGATCCCCACGCCGCCGGCGATCCACACCTGGCGGGCAGTGCCCCTGTGCCGGTCAAAGCGGCCGTAGGGGCCGCCCACAACAGCAGGCATTCCCGGCTGGACCACGTCGGGCAGCCGTGTGGTGTGGTCTCCCAACGCCTTGACCGTGATGCTGATTCCACCTTCCGGAGCGGGACCCGAAATGGAAAAGGGGTGCCGCTGCCAACCGTCCGCCGTTTCAAGGTAGACCATGGCGAACTGTCCGGGTTTGAACTCCAGCGGACGGCCCAACGGGCGGAGAGCCACTTCCACCAGGTCCGCAGCAACTGGGCGGACACCGGCAACCTGGTAGTCGTGATGGGGCAGGAAACGCCGCGCCAGCAGCTCCCGGTAGATGTAGAACGCCATCCCGGTCCCGCCGATCGCCACGTAGCTCCAGCGCAGGCCCGGCGCCGCCTCAAACGCGCTGGCATCGAACAGTCCGTGCAGGAATCCCGCGGCGACGAACAGCCCCGTGAGGCGGTGGAAGCCGCGCCAGCGTTCATAACCGCCCAGCAGCCGGACCACCAGGCGGACTCCTTTTGCCTGCAGCGCCGCCATGACCAGGCGCCTGGCCGGGGCGGGCAGCATGGTCCGCCACCGTGGAAGCACCGCCCAGACCACCAGCGCGGCCAGGCCGGATATGGCCGCTACGGCCAGCGTTTTTCCCACGCTTGTTGCGTCCGGGTTTGCGGCGAGCTCAATGTGCGGCAGCAACAGGACAGTGGCCGTTATGGCCGCCCGGCGGTGCCAGATTGCCGCGTGGTCAATCCCGCCGAACACCGGCTCCACGTGCGGGAGGGTACTGACCAGGACCAAGGCGACGGAATACAGCAGTACGGATTCACCGCCGAAGAGCTGGCCCACATGCCTGGGCAACGGCTCGCCCGCCGGCCGCGCCAGGTACCAGAAGATGCCGTAGGCGGCCACGACCACTGTTATTGCGCCCGGGCCGATCCAGCGGAGCGGGATGCCCAGGAAGGCAGCTGCCGGCGTCGTTCCACGGTTGCTCATCGAGCAGGGTCCCTTCCTCACTGCCAATCCCGTGCGCCTGCCCTGCAGGACGCGCAGAATGCGGTCCGGAACGGACCCCTTAGCGGCCATTGTAGGTACGCCGGCTGGGAGCACCACGCCCATTGGCATGTGATTGAGAAGCGCGCCCCGCTGTGAAAGGGTGTGGGCCATGACCAACCCGCTCCTTGCCTCCAGTCCCCTGCCCTACGGCCTGCCCCCGTTCGAAGGTCTCACCGCAGACCAGTACGGCGCCGCCATTGAAGAAGGACTGTCGGCACACCTGGCCGAAATCCGGGCCATTCCCGGCAACACCCAGCCGGCAACCTTCGAGAACACGGCCCTGGCCATGGAACGCTCCGGGCAGCTCCTTGGCAGGGCAGCCGCAGCGTTCTTTACGGTGGTGTCAGCGGACGCCTCCACGGAAATCCGGGAACTTGAGACCATACTTTCGCCGCGCTTCTCAGCCCACCAGGACGAGGTGTACCTCAATAAAGCGCTGTACGGGCGCTTCGCCGCCATCGATCCGGGCAGCCTGGACGCTGAGTCGGCCCGGCTGGTGGAGGAGTACCTCAAGGAGTTCCGCCAGTCCGGCATCCAACTGGATCCGGAGGGCCAGGAGACTCTGCGGGCCATCAACGCTGAACTGGCCCGGCTGGGCACGGAATACGGCCAGCGTGTCAAGGAGGGGATGAAGTCCGCGGCGCTGCTGCTGGAGGACGCCGGTGAGCTCGCGGGCCTGCCGGCTGACGACGTCGCAAGCGCGGCTGAAGCAGCCCGCGATGCCGGGCACGACGGCAAGTACCTGCTCACCCTGATCCAGCCCGGCAACCAGCCTGCCCTTGCCTCACTCGAGAACCGGGACGTCCGCCGTCGCCTGTTCGAGGCATCCGTAGCGAGGGGCAGCGGCGGCGGAAACCTGGATGTCCTGGACCTCGCCAGGGACATGGCCAGGTTGCGGGCCGAAAAGGCCCAACTGCTGGGTTTCGCGAACTACGCCGAACTGGTGGCCGACCGCCAGACGGCACCGGATTTTGGGGCGGTCCAGACGATGCTGGCCCGGATGGCACCGGCGGCTGTCCGCAACGCCGACGCCGAGGCAGCGGCCCTGGCGGACGTCGCCGGGCATCCCCTCGAAGCCTGGGACTGGGCCTACTACTCAGCAAAAGTGCGGCGAGGAAAGTACGACGTCGATGAACAGGCCCTCCGTCCCTACTTCGAGCTGGACCAGGTCATCACGGAAGGGGTGTTTTTTGCCGCCACGGAGCTGTACGGGATCACCTTCCACCCGCGGCCTGACCTGAAGGCTTACCACCCGGACGTCCGGATCTGGGAGGTCCGGGATGCGGACGGCACCGGGCTGGGGCTTTTCCTGGGTGACTACTATGCGCGTGAATCCAAGCGCGGCGGAGCGTGGATGAACTCGCTCGTGGACCAGTCGGGACTGCTGGGCACCAGGCCCGTGGTGACCAATACGCTCAACATTTCCAAGCCGCCGGCAGGGGAACCCACGCTTCTCACCCTGGACGAGCTGCGGACACTTTTCCACGAGTTCGGCCACGCGCTCCACGGCCTGTTCTCCAACGTCACCTATCCCCGCTTCTCCGGCACATCCGTGCCGCGGGACTTCGTGGAGTACCCCTCGCAGGTCAACGAAATGTGGATCATGTGGCCGGAGGTGTTGTCCAACTACGCACGCCACCACGTCACCGGCGAACCGCTTCCGCAGGACGTCGTGGACCGGCTGGAGGAATCCCGGCTCTGGGGCGAAGGGTTTGCCACCACCGAGTACCTGGGCGCGGCCCTCCTGGACCTGGCCTGGCACACGCTGGAGCCGGGCGACGTTCCGGATGATGCTTTGGAGTTTGAGGCGAAGGCGCTGGCTGCGGCGGGGGTTGCGCACCCGCTGATCCCGCCGCGCTACCGGACGGGCTACTTCCAGCACATCTTCTCCGGCGCCGGCTACGCGGCGGGCTATTACTCCTACATCTGGAGCGAGGTGCTGGACGCCGAAACGGTCGACTGGTTCAGGGAGAACGGCGGCCTGGCGAGAGCCAACGGCGAACGTTTCCGGCGGGAGCTCCTGAGCCGAGGCAACAGCCGGGACCCCCTGGAATCGTTCCGGACCCTTCGAGGACGGGAAGCCCGGCTCGACCCCCTGCTGAAGCGTCGCGGCCTTGAGTAACCCCATCGATTGCCCCACCGGCGCCCTAACCTCGCAAGCTCGGCCAGGGAACCCTGCCGGCGTGGCCCCACGTAAACGCCGTTTTGAGCATCCAAAAGGGCAGCTACGGAGCAACAGACGGGGTTTCGACAAGCTCAACCAACAACGACGCCGGTCCCCCACCAGAAAAAGGTGAGGAACCGGCGTCGTGCTAAACACCAAGGGAGGCTACTGCGCCGGGCGGTGCGGTCCGGCAGCGTGCGTAAAAGGGGCCCCGCCCCCAACCACCGCCAATATGGCGGCAGCGGGGAGGCGGGGAATAGCACGCAGAGGATCGGCGCCGCCAGGCGCCGACCACAGAACGGCGGAAATTACCAGCCGCGCTCGGCGAGGCGGTGCGGCTGGGGGATCTCGTCGACGTTGATGCCCACCATGGCTTCGCCCAGGCCGCGGGAGGCCTTGGCGATGACGTCGGGGTCGTCGTAGAAGGTGGTGGCCTTGACGACGGCGGCGGCGCGCTGGGCGGGGTTGCCGGACTTGAAGATGCCGGAGCCGACGAAGACGCCGTCGGCGCCGAGCTGCATCATCATGGCAGCGTCAGCGGGGGTGGCGATGCCGCCTGCGGTGAACAGGACCACGGGGAGCTTGCCGGCCGCGGCGACTTCCTTGACCAGTTCGTACGGGGCCTGAAGTTCCTTGGCGGCCACGTACAGCTCGTCCTCGGGCAGCGAGGAGAGCTTGGCGATCTCGGCGCGGATCTTGCGCATGTGCCCGGTGGCGTTGGAGACGTCGCCGGTGCCGGCTTCGCCCTTGGACCGGATCATGGCCGCGCCCTCGTTGATGCGGCGCAGGGCCTCACCGAGGTTGGTGGCACCGCAGACGAAGGGGACCTTGAAGTTCCACTTGTCGATGTGGTTGACGTAGTCGGCCGGGGTCAGGACCTCGGACTCGTCGATGTAGTCGACACCGAGGGACTGCAGGACCTGGGCTTCGACGAAGTGGCCAATCCGGGCCTTGGCCATGACCGGGATGGACACGGCGTCAATGATCTGGTCGATCATGTCGGGGTCGGACATGCGGGACACGCCACCCTGGGCGCGGATATCGGCCGGAACACGCTCCAGCGCCATGACTGCCACGGCACCGGCGTCTTCGGCGATGCGGGCCTGTTCGACGTTGACGACGTCCATGATGACGCCGCCCTTGAGCATCTCGGCCATGCCACGCTTCACGCGGCTGCTGCCCGTGACGCTGTTCGCGGACGAACCGGCCTCGTTGCTTACATCAGGTGTAGACACAAAAACCCCTATGGGTAGACAGATGATCTTCGCCGGGCATGCGGCGGCAGCTGCCGGAAGTGCACGCACGGATTGCCGGGTCGCTTGACCGGGCACTTATATACTAGACCCCCGCCGCACAGCAGGCTTAATCATGCTTAATCAGCGGGCGTAGGCTCCGCCAAGGCCTGCCGGCGGACCGAAAGAACGCGCTGCACCACGGTGACGAGGCTCGCCGCGGCCAGGAGGACGAGGGTAGCCAGGAGCACCACCGTGGGCAGCCCCAGTCCGGTCAGGCCCGTAACCACCAGCACCGAGACCAGGCGTTCGGCCCGCTCAGCGATGCCGACGTTGGCGGTAAACCCCAGCGATTCTGCCTTGGCACGGGCGTACGAGACAACCATGCCCAGCACCAGGCACAGCAGGGCGCAAACGGCGATGGCCGCATTGTTGCCGCCGGTGAAGAACCAGACGGACACCCCGGCAAAGAGTGCGCCGTCGGCGATGCGGTCAAGGGTGGAGTCTAGGAAGTTTCCCCAGCGGCTCTTAACGTCCTGCATCCTGGCCATGATGCCGTCCAGGACATCGGAAAAGATGAAGGCGGTGATGAAGACTGTTCCCCAGAACAGCTGGCCCAG
The DNA here is from genome assembly GCF_042884655.1 of Pseudarthrobacter sp. NPDC058119. Classification (NCBI taxonomy): domain Bacteria; kingdom Bacillati; phylum Actinomycetota; class Actinomycetes; order Micrococcales; family Micrococcaceae; genus Pseudarthrobacter; species Pseudarthrobacter sp. NPDC058119. Next base: position 164,671 of record NZ_JBHVTN010000008.1, on the reverse strand, counting down.
CGGGTAGAAGACCAGGGCACCGGCCGCCACCCCTGCGGTTCCGAGAATGGTTACCGCGTCCGGGGACACACCGATCTTCAGGAGCCAGCGGGCCAGCGGGGTGAAGAGCGCGGTGAAGAACCCGCGGGCATGCCTATTCAGCATCCGACTCCCCGGGCCAGGCGTCAGCCACTTGCTGCCGGACCTCGTCGAGGGTCTGGGTGATGGCTTTGGTCTGGGCGATGATGGGGAAGAAGTTCCCGTCTCCGCCCCAGCGCGGCACGATGTGCTGGTGCAGGTGCGCGGAGATCCCCGCACCACCAACCACGCCCTGGTTCATGCCCAGGTTGAAGCCGCCGGGATTGGACACCTTCCGGAGCACCCGCATGGCGGTCTGGGTGAGTTCGGCGAACTCCGCTGTCTCCTCAACCGTGAGGTCCGTGTAGTCAGGGATATGCCGGTAGGGGCAAACCAGCAGGTGGCCCGGGTTATAGGGAAACAGGTTCAGCACCACATAGCAGGTCCGGCCGCGGTAGACGATGAGCGCTTCCTCGTCCGTGCGGGCGGGGCCGACGCAGAACGGGCAGTCGTCCTCATTCTTGAACTGGTGCTGGCCGCCCTTGATGTAGGCCATGCGGTGCGGAGTCCACAGGCGCTGGAAGGCGTCCGGGACACCGGCGAGGGCAAAGTCGTCGGTAACGCCGGCATCGCCTGGATATCCTGCGCCTGTGTTCTCCTGCACTGTGCTGCTTCCGTTCGGCTAGCTGGTCCGGTTGCGGACGGCTTCAGTGATGCGCTTGACTGCCTCCGCAACAGGCACGCCGTTGTCCTGGCTTCCGTCGCGGAAGCGGAACGACACGGCACCCGCCTCGGCGTCGTCCCCGCCCGCGATCAGCACGAACGGGATCTTGTCCTTGCTGGCGGTACGGATCTTCTTGGGGAAGCGGTCCGAGGTCGTGTCCACCTCGGCACGGATACCCGCCGCCTTAAGCTGGCCAACGACGTCGAACATGTAGTCGTTGAATGCCTCCGCCACGGGGATGCCCACGACCTGGACCGGGGCCAGCCACGCGGGGAAGGCCCCGGCGTAGTGCTCGGTGAGGACGCCCATGAAACGCTCCACCGATCCGAAGAGGGCACGGTGGATCATCACCGGGCGCTGGCGGCTGCCATCGGCAGCCTGGTACTCGAGTTCGAAGCGCTCGGGCAGGTTGAAGTCCAGCTGGATGGTGGACATCTGCCAGGTGCGGCCCAGGGCATCCTTGGCCTGCACGGAAATCTTGGGACCGTAGAAGGCGGCTCCACCCGGATCGGGCACCAGCTCCAGCCCGGACTCCTGTGCCACCTCGGCGAGGGTGGCGGTGGCTTCCTCCCAGGCAGCGTCGTCGCCGACGTACTTCTCGGGGTCCTTTGTAGACAGCTCGAGGTAGAAGTCATTCAGCCCGTAGTCCTTGAGCAGGTCCAGGACGAAAGTCAGGGTCTTGGTGAGTTCATCCTTCATCTGCCCGCGGGTGCAGTAGATGTGGGCGTCGTCCTGTGTCATGCCCCGGACACGGGTGAGGCCGTGCACCACGCCGGACTTCTCGTACCGGTACACCGAACCGAACTCGAACAGCCGCAGCGGCAGTTCGCGGTAGGACCGCCCGCGGGAGCGGAAAATGAGGTTGTGCATGGGGCAGTTCATCGGCTTCAGGTAGTAGTCCTGGCCGGGCTTGCGGACGGTGCCGTCCTCGTTGAGTTCGGCGTCCACGTGCATCGGGGGGAACATGCCGTCCCGGTACCAGTCCAGGTGGCCCGACACCTCGTACAGGTGCCCCTTGGTGATGTGCGGGGTGTAGACGAACTCATAGCCGGCCTCGACGTGGCGCTGCCGTGAGTAATCCTCCATCTCCTTGCGGATGATGCCGCCCTTGGGGTGGAAGACGGGAAGGCCGGAGCCCAGTTCGTCAGGGAAGGAGAACAGGTCCAGTTCGGAGCCGAGCTTGCGGTGGTCGCGGCGCTCGGCCTCGGCGATGCGCTCCTGGTAGGCCTTCAGGGCCTCCTTGGTGGGCCAGGCGGTGCCGTAGATGCGCTGGAGCTGCTGGTTCTTTTGGTTGCCCAGCCAGTAGGCCGACGACGAACGGGTCAGGGCGAAGGCGTTGGAGATGAGCTTGGTGTTGGGCAGGTGCGGACCGCGGCAGAGGTCGCACCAGACGGTGGTGCCTTCCTTGCGCTCGACGTTGTCGTAGATGGTGATGTCACCGGCGCCGACTTCGACGTTCACGCCTTCCCCGGCTTCGGCGGCCTCGTTTTTCTTGCCCAGGAGTTCAAGCTTGTATGGCTCATTCTTCATGGCTTCGCGGGCTTCATCCTCGCTGACCACGCGGCGGACGAACTTCTGGTTCTGGTTGATGATTTTCAGCATCATCTTTTCGAGGGTCTTGAGGTCCTCAGGAGTGAACGGCTCGGCAACATCGAAATCGAAGTAGAAGCCGTCGGTGATGTACGGGCCGATACCGAGCTTGGCGTCGGGGCGCAGCTGCTGCACGGCCTGGGCCATGACGTGGGCGGTGGAGTGGCGCAGGACGTTCAGCCCGTCGGGCGAATCAATGGTGACACCCTCCACCTCGGCGCCTTCGGGAAGTTCCTGGTCAAGGTCCTTAAGCTCGCCGTTGACGCGGGCAACCACAACGTCACGGCGCTCAAAGAAGAGTTCCGCACCGGTTGTCCCGGTAGTCACCTTGGTCTCTTCGCCATCGACGAGAAGGGTGATCTGCTGGGCATCTGACACGGGTGTCTCCTATTCAAAGTTAAGGCTTCATAGCTTGTGGCATACGGGGACCACAGCCAGCCACCGTCAATGCTATCGGTTCCGGTAAGGGCCGACCAACGCGGCACACGGGGGCTGCGACGCAGCTCTCACCCGTTGAACCCGGTGATCGCCAAGGTCCGGGAGATGCCGTCCAGCGGATGCGGCCCGTCTGCGGCGAAACCATGGTTGGACGAAGGTGTGGGCTCCGTGACGGATTCCGGGAAGGGCAGGCTCTCCGTTCGGCTCAGGTCCCAGGCCATGCTCGCGCTGATGCTGATGCCCCTGGGCCCTGTCCTTCGGGTGGTTCCACGGATCAGCAGCAGGCGGGTACCAAACAGAAGCGGACCGGCGCTTTCCTGCGCCTCGTGGAAGAACACCGAATCCACGCAGCCGGTGCCGTCGTCGATACTGATGAACACCACCCGCCTTCCGCCGCGCATCGGCGGCGTCTGAGTGGCCACCCGCACCCCCGCCACCAGCACTTCGGTGCCGTTGCGCAGGCTGAGGAGCTGGTCTGCCGTGGTGACACCCAGCCTCTCCAGCAGGGGCCGGTGGCTGTCCATCAGGTGGGTGCTGACATCCACGGCCATGAGGTCAAGTTCCGCCCGGACGTTTTCCACCACGGTGGGGGCCGGAAGCCCGGGTTTGATATTGCGCAGTTCGATGTCGCCCAGGGGAAGGGACAACTGCCCTTCCAATACTTCAACGCCCTTCTTTCCAGTCTTTGCTGTTTGGAGCTGCTGCAGGTGGAGCACCAGGTCCGCGCGGTTGGCAGGGCCTCCTGCTTCCCGGTGCAGGGAATCAAAAGCCCCCAACTGCGCAAGGCGCCTAATGCTGGGCTTGCTCAGCCGCGAGCGCGCCCGAAGATCCGCCAGCGAGTCGTAGGGCTGGCCGGCAACGATGCGCTTCAGTTCTGCAGCAGACAGCCCATAGATCCCGTTCAGGCTGAGCCGGATTCCGAGCCGGCCGGCATCCGCGCCTGACCCAATCCGCTCCACCCGGTATTCGGCTTTGCTCCGGTTGATGTCCAGGGGAAGGATGGGGATACCCAGCCGGCGGGCTTCGGCCACCAGCAGCCGTTTGGGATACATGCCGGGGTCGTGTTCCCACAAGCCTGCCAGGAAAGCTTCGGGGTGGTGTGTTTTCAGCCAGGCGGACTGGTAGGTGGGTACGGCGAAGGCAGCACCGTGGGCCTTGCAAAAACCGAAGCTGGCAAAGGACTTCAAGGTCCCCCACACCTTGTCCACCACTTCAGGGGCATATCCCTTCGCTTTGGCATGGCGCCGGAAGTACTCCTCCACCCTGGCTTCACCAGCTTCATTGCTCAACGCCCTGCGGAATTCATCGGCTTTGGCCAGCCCGCAGCCGGTCATGACATCCAGGGTCTTCAGGATCTGTTCGTGGAATACCGTGACCCCGTGGGTTTCCTGCAGCACTGGCTTGAGGTCAGGGTGCGGGTAGACCTCGGGGGCAAACCCGTGCCGGTGTTCCAGGAAAGGCCGCACCATGTCCGATTTCATGGGACCCGGGCGGAACAGGGAAATATCGATGATGAGGTCGTTGAACTCCCGTGGCGCCATCTTGCCGATCAGTTCGCGCTGTCCGGGGGATTCGATCTGGAAGCAGCCAAGGGTGTGCGTGCTCCTGATCAGCTCATAGGTGGCTTCGTCATCGAGGGGGACGGCATTCAGGTCGATCCGGCCGTTAGCGGCAATGTAATCCGGCCCCGATCCGACAGGTCCCTTCGGGTGGTTCCCGGCCTCCACCACTTCTTCCTTGGAGGGGTGGATCCTGATGATTTCCCGTACGGCGAAAGCCATGGCGCTTTGCATGCGGACACCCAGGACATCGAGTTTGAGCATGCCCATGGGGTCCATGTCATGTTTGTCGAACTGGCTCATGGGCAGGCCAAGCCCGCTTGGCTGGACCGGCGTGCGGTCCAGGAGCGTCGCATCGCCCAGGATCACCCCGCAGGGGTGCATGGATATGTGGCGGGGCAGCCGGTCGAGGCGTTCGGTCAGGTCAACCAGCAGGTCGAGTTGCTGGTTTCCCTGGGCATCGGGTTGCTCCACCCTTCCGGCAAATTCCCGCAGTTCGGGTTTTTCCTGGAGGGCTTCACGGAATTTCCGCGCGGAGAACCGCCACAACTGCTTGGCGATCTCCCCCACCTCGCCATCATCCATGCCCAGCGCCAGCCCGGCGTCGCGGACTGCCCCACGGGCCCGGTATCCGTTCTGCATGCTCATCAGGGTCACCCGCTCGGAGCCGAAGCGCTCGAAGATCCTGTGGTAGACGTTGTGGCGCTCGGCACTTTCGACGTCGATGTCGATGTCCGGGAGGGTGGCGCGGTCGTTGGAAAGGAAGCGTTCAAAGATCAGGTCATGCTGGAGCGGGTTCACGTGGCTGACGTCGATCAGGTAGTTGACCAGGCTGGATGCTCCCGATCCCCTGGCGGCGGCCCTGACGCCCATGTCCTGGATCATCCGGGAAACCTCGGCAACTGTGAGGAAGTAGGAGGAAAAGCCCAGGTTGTTGATGATGCCCAGTTCATGGTTCAAACGCGCCAGCATGTCCCGTTCCGCTGTACCTCCGATGCCGGGGAACCGCCTGCCGATACCAGCGTGGCAGCGCTGGAGGAGTTCGGTGTGGGGATCCTGGCTGATGCCGATGACGGCAGCTTCCGGCACCACAGGCTGTTTCCATCCCATGTCCGTGGCGGGGTCGATCCTGCAGAGGTCGGCGAGCGCCTCAGTCTGCGCCATCAACTGGTTGAGGTCCGCGGCACCATAACCGGCGGCGGAGATGACTTCCTTGCCCAGGCCAAGCATCTGATCCGCTGATTTCAACCAGCCCTGTCCCGTGGGTTGCAGGAGTGGTTCCCCTGCCAGTTCCGGGAGGGACTTCAAAGTCCGTGCCGAGTCCAGGACATCTGCGGTTGGTGCGCCGTCCGCTGCGCAATACCGGACGGCGTTGGTGAGGACCGCTGGAACATGGTGTTCTTCGGCGAGCCGTAGCATGCGCACAGCGTGCGCCGTGCTGAGGGGGCTTCCCGGCGCGCTGAGTTGGGAGACGATTTCCGCCACCACCGTTCCAGCGGGCATTGCGTCGAGCCATTGCTTGAACAGTGTCCTGGGACGCAGGTAGCGCCGGCCCCCCATGGCCCGGCCGACGTCCGAGTCCGGGCCGAGCAGGACCGTCAGCACGGGTTTGAGGGTGTGGGGGTCAAGGGTTCGGGAGGCAAGCTCGGCGCGGGTTACTGCTGCCGGTACCACTCCCCCGGCTTTCCCTGTGGTCCTCGCGTGGGCATCGGAAACCAGCCGGCACAGGGCGCGGTAGCCGGCGCCGTTGTTCTGCCCCCTGGCCAGCACCACCACCCTGCCGGCTACCTGGGTGCGTTGGTCGCCGTCGTCGTCAAATACTGCAAGGTCCACCCCCACAATGGGGTCGATGCCTGCCGCCATGCAGGCTTTGAGGTGCTTGATGGTGCCGTACAGGCCATCCCGGTCGGTGCAGGCAAGGGCCGTGGCACCATCGGCGGCGGCAGCCATGGCCAGCTCCTCAGGCCAGGAAACTCCGTAATGGGCGCTGAATGCCGTGGAAACGTGAAGATGGGTGAAGCTCATGTTGTTCCGGATCAGGCAGTTCTGGGGCGAAGGGCGTCATGGACACGCACCAGCCGCCACCGGTTGCTGCGGAGATGGCGGGAGAGGTCGAGGGTCAGGGTTTCTGCCCCTGACTGTTCCTGTGCTGCGGCGGGACGGGAGTCGCCCCGGGCGGGCAGCACCTGGACGCGCCAGATTTCGTGATCCACTACTCCTTGCCCGCTGCCCAGCGGAGCCCTGCTGTCCTCAGCCCACCACTGCCGGCGTTCGTACCAGCGGACAGGTTCGGCGCAGACGGTGTAGGACACACCTGCCCACATCAGTGATTCCGGCGCTCCGGTGACGGCACACACCACGTCAACGGATTCGCTGAACATGCCCATGCACACCTCCCGGACCTGACCCCATCACGACTATTATTCGAACATGTATTCGAATATCACCAGTCTACGCCCGGTTCGCACCAAAACATAGGCGGGGGTGGACGGGGCGTGCGGCAGGGAGCAGGATGTTGGCATGAGTACCGATGACGCACTCCTGAAGCAGGCCAGCATCAAGACCCAGGACTCCGCCCTGGTTGCGACGTTCGATATCGACGGCACCATTCCGGTATCGGGTGCCTACGTGGTGGGGCTGATGGGAGCCTCGCCCGATTATTCAGCGCAGCGCCGGCTGTGCATCGAGTTCATGAACGGGGAGGCAATCGCCTGCTACTCGTTCAACAGGGACCAGGGCATCGAGGAGGATTTCGACCTGTCCGGAGTGTCCCATTCGGAGAACAGCATCACCGGCAGCTTTCCCATGACGGCCTTGAACGGGCTCGGAAAGGGACATGTCCTGTCAGCCTTCAGCGAGGCGGACGGCCGGGAATTCCAGCACGGCGTGCCGGTGGAGGAAGCCCCTTAGGCTTCCTCAGCTGTTTTCTTTGTGGATCCGCAGTTCAAGTTCAATGAACGCGGAGATCATGGCCCGGTAGGTTGCTTCAACGATGTCCGGGTCGATGTCTTTTTTCTCCGCCGCGGAACGCACATGTTCGATGATCCGCTCCACGCGGCCCGGGGCACGTACTTCCGCGTCGTCGCCCTTCAGCGTACCGGCGATCCTGATCAGCCGCTCGCGGCGGGCGATGAGGGTGACGATCTGGTCATCGACCTCGTCAACGGCAACCCGGACAGCAGCGAGCTGTTCCTTGTCGGCGCGGGCATCCCGGTCGTTTCCTTGAATTGTCGCCATCATCTGACACTATCGAAGCATGGAGCCCAGAGTCGACTTTATTTCCCTCGGTGTGCGCAGCGTCCAGGAGTCCCGCGCCTTCTATGTTGACGGCCTCGGGTGGCCGGTCCACCGCGAAGTCGCCGGGGAAGTGCTGTTCATCCAGGTGAACCACGGCCTGGTGCTCTCGCTCTGGGATGCCCGCCAGATGCAGGCCGAAGCTATGACCGGCCGCCCGGACGGGATCCCCTGCATTACCTTGAGCCACAACCTTGGAAGCCCTGAAGAGGTGGACAGCGTCATGGAACAGGCCGCTGCCGCCGGGGCCGCCATCATTGCGGAGCCCGTCACCAAGGCCTGGGGCGGCTATACCGGGTACTTTGCCGATCCCGACGGTTTCCGCTGGGAAGTGGCGTACAACCCCACCTGGGCAGTGGACGACGCCGGTACGGTCACCGTTTGAGGGCAGTACACCCCGCGCCGGGCTGCTAGAACAGAGCTTCCACCGGGCGGATGAGTTCCGGGCCGTTGTTCCGGACGTTGCCCACTTCCTTGCCGACGGATTCCACGTGCCAGTCCGCAGCGGCGTCCTTGACCCCTGACCGCACCAGGTCCACCAGCGCGGCGGCATCATCCGCCTGCGGGTCCAGCCAGGCCTCCATGGTGGACTTATCCATGGGCAGCGGCACCCTGTCGTGGAGTTCGGTCAGTTTCCCGAAAATGGTGGATTCCGTCCCGGGCGGAGGCGTGTCCGCTGTGAGGATGGAGGTGGACAACAGCCAGCGCCCAGGCTCTCCTTCCGGCACGGAGGGGTCCTTCCACCACTCATACAGGCCGGCGAAAACCAGTCCATGGTCCTGCCCCGGATGTACGTAGTACGGCTGCTTGGACTTCCCGGGGCCCTGCTTCCACTCGTAGTAGCCGTCGGCCGGGACGGCACACCGGCGGGACTGAACAGCCTTGCGGAACGCCGGTTTTTCCAGGACTGTTTCGCTGCGGGCGTTGATCATGCCCGAACCAATTTTCGGGTCCTTGGCCCAGGACGGGACCAGGCCCCAGCGCGCCACGTGCAGCTGGCGTACCTGCCGTGGTCCGGCGCTGTCCTCCTTCACGCGCTCCAGCACGATCGGGACGGCATCGGTGGGTGCAACATTCCACGACGGCGGGATGCTCACCTCCTCTTCGAGTTCGGCGTCGAACTCGGCCAGGAGGTCCCCCACGGCCCGTGCCATTACGTAGCGTCCACACATGGCACCAGCTTGCCACCGCCCGCCACAAACTGTCATCCGGAGGCCGGGGCAGCCGTTCGGCACCAGGGAATACCGGCCGCCGCGCTACGGTTGACAGTAAGGAAACCTTTCAAGCGACGTTTAGGAGATCCCTGTGGACTTCACTCCCGAATCCGGCACCATCACCATGTTTTCCACCACGTGGTGCGGCTACTGCAACCGGCTCAAGAAGCAACTGGACGCCCAGGGGATCGGCTACACCGAAATCAACATCGAAGAGGTTGACGGCACTGCCGAACTCGTGGAGCAGCTGAACGGCGGCAACCGCACCGTCCCCACGGTCCTCTTCCCGGACGGCAGCGCGGCCACCAACCCGTCCGCCGCCGAGGTCAAGAGCCGCCTGGCTGCCTGACCGGCCGCTACGCACCAAGTGATGCGGGTCATGCCCCCAGGCTGCTGAACGAAGCAGTTTCCAGGGCGGCATGGCCCGCATACGTTTCCAGGAGGGCCTGCTCAACGGCGGCCACGTCCAGTCCCGGCACAAGGTCGTTGGCGGCGCCGGCGGTAGCAGGATCCCAGTCCAGGCCCAGTGCCGCGTAACTGTCGGTCAGCACCTTCCGGATCGGGGCCGAGTCCTCCACCACGATCACCGAGCTGAAAAGCCATGCCCCGGAGACCACCCTTTGGGCGGTGCCCACCAGTTTCACCCTGTGGGAGCTGTCCATGGCATCGGTTCCGTGGACGCTGAATTCGCCGGGACAGTACTCGCCGGGGATCTCCCCCACCGCCGCCTTGACGCCGACGTTCCGCAGTGCCTCCGCGAACAGCCCGCCGAAGTACCCGAACCGGGCCTTGGAGCCGGCAACGGCATCCGCGTCCGGTTCGATGTGGTCCACCACCAGGGAGCCCCGGTGGTAGGCGGCCGCGCGTCCGCCGGCCCTCCGGACCAGGGGTTCGAAACCGTTGTCGCGGCAGGCCTGGGCAGCTGCCTCGAACCCGGGCAGCCGGGTGTCCCGCTGCCCGAACGCCACCGTGGGCGCGGGCCGGTACAGCCGCAAAGTGGGACCGATTCCGCCGCTTCGTGCCCTCGCCAGCAGCTCCAGCCCGAATTCAAGGTCACGGCCCGCGCCGAGCGACACATCCTGCCGCACCACGGTAAGCGTGCTGGATCCGGTACCGGTGTGGTGCATAGTGCGGGGCTCCCAGGCATTCAGCGTCGACAGCTTCGGCGGCGACGGGTTCGAGGCCTGCGGATGGGCAGGCCATCCCTAGGTTACGCCCGACGGCGGCGGCGGCCTTAACGCCCCCGCCGCCCCACCCACAGGGCGTGCAGCAGCGGAACGGCCGATGCGGTCATCAGCACATTGCCCAGGACAAGGTCGTCAGGCCGGACCACTGCCCCGGCCAGCAGCAGTGCCCCGAAGACCAGGGCAGACGCCGAGCGACGCACAGCCCGGTCCAGCCCGGCAGCCTGGCGTTCCAGGCGTGGGACGGCAACCTGCAGCAATCCTTCCTCCAGCAGGCCTGCCAGGGCGTCCAGCCGGCCAGGGAGGCGGAAGGCAACAGCGGCGGCGTCGATGGCCTGCCGGGCCGCGTCCTGCACTACGTTGCCGCGCTCATTGCGCAGCAGCCGGGCGGCGTACGGCTCCACCGAATCCCAGAGGTTGAAACGTTCGTCCAGGGCACTGCACACTCCGGAGGTAAGGGACATGGCCCGAATGATCAGCAGGAAGTTCTCCGGCAGCTGGAACGGCAGTGAACGGACCACGTCACCGAACTCCACCGCAAAGTCACGGAACTCGCGCGGGTCCACTTCACGGAGTTCAGCGAAGCCCATGCCGCCGAAACGGGCAAAGAGCTGGGTCATGGCGCGCTCCAGGCCAACGCTGTCCGCGGACGGCATCAGGACGCCCACGTCGTTGATGGCCGCCACCAGGCCTTTCCCGTCCCGGGCGGCGGCCGCGATCAGCAGCTTCCGCAGGCCGCTGCGCGTGGAGGCCGTCACCTCGCCCATCATGCCGAAGTCGATGAACGTCAGTTTCCAGGGCAGTTCACCTTCCCCCGGCCGAACCGGGGTGACGAAAATGTTCCCCGGATGCGGGTCGGCATGGAAGAAGCCGTTGGTGAACAACTGGTCGAACATGATGGACGCGAACACCGGCGCCACGGTTGCCGGATCGATGCCGGCGGAACGGAGGGCCTGGACGTCCGTGATCTTGATGGCCGTGACGTCTTCCAGGGTGAGTACCCTGCGGGTGGTCCGCTCCCACACCACGCCCGGAACCTCCACCCGGCCATCACCGGCGAAGTCCGCTGCAAAGCGCTCGGCATTGACGGCTTCGTGCAGGTAATCGATTTCCAGCAGGCTCGTCTGGGCGAATTCCTCCACCAGGGCGGGCATGTCCGCCCGTCGGGAAACGAGCCGGATGTGGCTGAGCCAGCCGGCAACCCTGCGCAGGGCGGCGAGGTCGACGTCGACAATCGCGCCGATGCCCGGCCGCTGCACCTTCAGGACCACGGCATCGAGTCCGGTGTCCCCGGCATCGAGGGAATCCAGGCGCGCCCGGTGCGCCTGGCCCAGGGAGGCGGCCGCGATGGGGGCTGGATCGACGGACGCAAAGACGCGCTCCAGCGGCGTCCCCAGTTCCTGCGCTGCGAGGGCGGAGATGGCGGGGAATTCCACCGGGGGCACCTCGTCCTGCAGCCCCTCCAGCTCTTTGGTGATTTCCGGCGGCAGGACATCAAGCCGGGAGGACAGGAACTGGCCCACCTTGATCATGAGCCCCCCAAGTTCCACGGCGAGGTCGTGGAACCGCTGGGCGAAGCGCCGCATCCGCCGTGACCGGCTCCGCGCAGCCATCCGGCCGAGTCCCACCCGCGGCAGGAACAGTTCGAACCACCAGGTGGAGGCAAGGTTCCATGCCGCGAAGCGCAGGATCCGCCGGTAGCGCCCGCGGTGCTCCCGCAGGGGTGGCGAAGGGTTGGCCCGGCCCTGGACCGTGGACGCCACCCGGTTCAGTCCTGGGCGAGGATCGCGTACAGGCGGCGGCGGGCCTCATCCAGTACCGCCACAGCTTGGTGCACCTGGTCCTGGGACCCGGTACGTCCCACCTGCGCAGCGGCCTGGGCCAGTTCGATCCCGGCCTTGGGGAGGGAAGCAACGCCGCCGGACATTTGGCCGGCCGGATCCCAGGGCGCCGACCCATGGTTTGCCGCCGCTTCCTCCCGGCCGGCTTCAGTCAGCGAATAGATTTTGCGGCCGATCGCTTCCTCGGCGCTGATCGATCCTTCGTCCGCCAGAAGCTGCAGCGTCGGGTAGACCGAACCTGCGCTCGGCTTCCAGCTGCCGCCGCTGCGCTCCTCGATCTCCCGGATGATCTGGTACCCGTGCATGGGCTGCTCGGCGAGCAGTGCCAGGACAGCGGCCCGCACTTCGCCTTTCCCGGCCCGGGTTCCGGCCCGCTTATCAAACCGGGCACGCAGCTCCTCGACGGCCTGCCACATGCCATCGAAGTTGTTCCCGCCGAATCCGCCTGCAGGGTGTGAAGCACGCATAATGAACTCCTTAGCCGATCGAACGATATACAACGATACTCAGCGATACATGCGTGCACCATAGCTGGCAAGGGTCAGGATTTGCGCAGTGTGAGGATCTGTTCGGCACGGCCGAACGGGCCCTGCAGGTCGTGGAGCACGGTGGATGTCAGCCCGATCCCGTCGCTGCCGAAGGAGACGGCGTTGTCCAGTCCCAGCCATTCCCCCCGGGGGCGGCGGTACATGTGGATCTGCAAATCCAGGTTGGGGAACGCGTAGCTGCCCTCTCCCGGCGGAACCCTGGCGGCGATGCCGTTGGCTGTATCAACCAGGCCCATGAGCCGGGCCAGGTCGCCGCTGTCGGCGGCGCTGGTCAGCGGGTGGTCGGTGCGGAGCCACACTTTGCCGGCGCCGGGGCGATGGCCCTCGGCCACCCTCATTTCGAGGGAGCGGATGTAGCCTCCTGGCCAGATGGCTGCGCCGTCGTACGGTTTGCATTCGTCCGGGCCGGGGATGGCGGCGTCCTCGACGGCTGCAACGCCGGTGGTGTCGCTGGTGATCATCCGCCACCCGGTGGCGCGGATGGCGGTGCGCCCGCCGGCCACCAGTTCCGCCTGCACCAGTTCGATGGTCCTGCCGGGCCGCAGCGTGGAGGTGTCGATCCGGAACTCCCCGCCGGGGATGAGCCCCAGGATCTCGTAGCTGATGCGGGCCATCCGCATGCCGTCCCGCGGCTGGTGCCGTTCAAGGACGTCCGCCATGAGGCCCGATGCCGGCGCCATGTGCTGTTCATGGGCGTTCCAGGCGCCCTGGGCATGGATGGTGGACCGGAACCGGGCCCCGCCCAGGTCCTGGTAGTAGAAATTGCCGTCGGCGAGTTCAGGCAGGTCTGCGGTCAAGGCTGGCCCCTTACGGAAAGTCAGTGAATTGCCACTAACTCTATCTCCCCGGGCATGGCACGGCACGGCGGCGCAGGCAGCGAAATGTTGGAGGGTGGGCGTGGCAATCGGACTAGAGTAAGGAACTGGTCCTGTCAGCAACCCTCAAAAGAGGTGTTTCATGCGCGTCATCAGCTACAACCTCCGCAAGCACAAGGCCAGCGGCGAGCTCCTCGCCCTGGCCCGGAACCATGACATCGATGCGCTGTGCCTCCAGGAAGTGGACGCCAGCGACCTCCCGGAGACCCTTGGACCCCTGCACCTCGCGGATGCCACGAAGGGCAACAGGCTGGGGCTGGCCATCTACTACCGCACCAGCCGTTTCACCGCCCTGGACACGCAGTCCTTCGCGCTGAAGAAATCCATGCATGACAGGGTGCTCGCGCCGGCCCATGAGCGGCTGATCGGCACCCGGGTGATGGACACCGAAACGCAGCATGAGCTGGTGATCGGCTCCTTCCACGCGGCCCCATTGACGGCGTCGAACTCGCTGCGGCGGAAGCAGATCCACGCCGCCCATGCGGAACTGCTGAGCATGGGAAGGGGCCTGATGACCCTGATGGTGGGCGACTTCAACTACCCGTTCTTCACCAAGAACCTGGACATGCATATGAAGAACTCCGGGTACGCCCTGTCCCTAAGCAACCGGCGGACCTACACCCGGTACAAAGTGTTCAAGGGCCATTTTGACTTTGCCACGTCGCTGGGCCTGGACATTGCCAGCGTGGAAACACTGCCGCGCGGAAATTCCGACCACCTGCCCATCCTGGTCACGGCGGAGTACGGCGAAGGGTACTAGCGCCGGATCCCGGCGCAGGCCTATCAGCGTTCATTGCGCGGCATCCACCGGCCAAGGGTTAGTCGGCCCAGGGTTAGTCGGCGTCCAGCCGCGCCAGAAGGTCCGGCCACGCCGCGGCGAAACCGGGGTGCAGGTCCAGGCCGTCCACCTCCGCCACCGGAATCCAGAGCAGGGCGATGCTTTCGGGGTCGTTGATCACCGGTTCAAAGGATTCCCGCACCCGCACCACCACCGTGGTGTAGGACCAGTAACCGTGGTCCAGCACGGAGGTGAACAGCACCTCCACGCTCTCCGACGGGACGGCAGCTTCCTCATGGGCTTCGCGAAGGGCGCCGTCAACGGGTTCTTCACCCTGGTGCAAAGCTCCGCCGGGCAGGCCCCAGGTACCGCCGTTGTGGCTCCAGACGGCACGGTGCTGGAGGAGCACACCCTTGGCGGGGTCCCAGGCGAGGACGCCGGCCGCGCCGAACCGGCCCCAGTATCGGCCGCGGTCCCCTTCTACCCAGGCGTCGCCCGGATCACGCGGACCGGTGCGCTGCGGTGGGGTGGCGGACATGCCGGCGGACGGGAAATGATCCATTGGTCCAGTCTGACAGGTGTAGCGGGGGCCTGCAGTCCCGCAGGACCGTCAGGTGCCGTGTCCGTGGTCGACGGCGAAATCACCGCCGGGATACATGACGGTTTCGTGCCCGTCATCAAAGCGGACAAGGTAGGGCGGGTGCCCACCCTCTCCCCGCACCTCAAGGATCACTCCGTGCCGGTCCGTGGACCCTACGGTCCTCCCGTGCACCACGATGCGGTCGCCTTGGGCTGCCTCCATGGCAATCACCTCCCAGCCCCCAGATTACGACGCCGGGCAGCACGGCAACAGGGCGTCATGGCAGGATTCGGATATGCCCTTGAACCTGGTCCTGATAGCAGATACGCATGTGCCGAAGCGGGCCAGGAGCCTGCCCGCGCAGGTGTGGCACGCCGTGGAGCAGGCCGACGTGGTGTTCCACGCAGGCGACTGGGTGGAGGCGGCGGTGCTCGACGAGTTCGAGCACCGGAGCCGGCGCCTGCTGGGCGTTTACGGCAACAATGACGGACCCGACCTTCGCCGGCGGTTGCCTGCTACCGCCGCCGCGCTCCTGGGCGGGGTGCGTTTTGCGATGGTCCACGAGACCGGCCCGGCAAAGGGCCGCGAACAGCGGTGCGAGGCCCTGTATCCGGACGCGGACGTCCTGGTGTTCGGGCACAGCCACATTCCCTGGGACACGGTGTCGCCTGGCGGGCTGCGGCTGCTGAATCCCGGTTCGCCCACCGACCGGCGCCGCCAGCCGGCCTGCACCTATATGGAGGCCGTGGTGGAAGGCGGCCGCCTGGCGGAGGTCAGGCTGGTGGAAGTCCAGCGGGACTGACCGCGGGGCCGCTTGGCAGGGCGGGAGCTTTTGCCTAGGCTGGGAACCGTAAGCATGCTTAGTTTTTTACGGCTGCCTTGTGCGGCCTTGCTGCTTCACCATCCCGGGCGACGAACCAGCCCGCGTCCCGCACGAACAGGAGTACCACCATGACCGACCAGTACACCTTCCGTAATCCCGTGACTGCCTACGAAAAGATCTCCCCGCCCAAGCAGCACCAGCCGGAGCCGGGACTTGATGCGGAACTGGCGCCCAAGGCCGACCTCGGCGAGGAAACCTACCGCGGCACCGGGCGCCTCGAGGGCCGCCGGGCCATCGTGACCGGGGCGGATTCAGGCATCGGGGCAGCAACGGCGATTGCCTTCGCCAGGGAGGGCGCCGACGTCGTGCTTTCCTATTTGCCCCAGGAAGAGGAGGATGCCGCACGTATTGCCGGGATCATTGAGGCCGCCGGCCGCAAGGCCGTCAAGGTGCCCGGTGACCTCAAGGACTCCGCCGCTTGCCGGGAACTCGTAGACACGGCGGTGGCCGTGCTGGGCGGAGTTGACATCCTGGTCAACAACGCCGGAAAGCAGGTTGCCCAGGAGGACCTGGAAGACATCAGCGACGAGCAGTTCGACCACACCCTGAAGACCAACGTCTACGCCATGTTCTGGGTGACCAAGGCCGCGGTGCCGCACATGCCGGCCGGTTCGACGATCATCAACACCACGTCCATCCAGGCCTACAACCCGTCCCCGACCCTCGTGGACTACGCCACCACCAAGGCCAGCATCAACAACTTCACCAAGGGCCTGGCCCAGCAGCTGGCACCCAAGGGCATCCGGGTGAACGCTGTGGCGCCGGGCCCGATCTGGACCCCGCTGCAGGTCAGCAGCGGCCAGCCCAAGGAGGCACTGCCTGAATTCGGGCAGTCCACTCCCCTGGGCCGGGCGGGCCAGCCCGCTGAACTCGCCCCTGCCTATGTGTTCCTGGCCTCGCCCGAATCGAGCTACGTGGTGGGCGAAACACTCAACGTCAACGGCGGCAGCCCGACGCCATAGCGCCATGCCGCCGGGCGGTGCGGCGCCCAAAGGTCCCGCCGCACCGCCGCCGGAATCAGTCCGCCGCGTCCAGGCCGGCGAGGAGTTCGTCGGTGGCCGGGTCCGGTTCGCCGTCGAAGAACTGGGCCAGGACGGTCTTGAACACTGTTTCTCCGGGTGCCGCCCGGAGGAACAGTGTCATGCTGGAGCGGAGTTTCCTGGCGTCGATTCCGCCGAAAATGTCTTCGGCCGACTGGTCGGCGTGGTTTGCCAGGACCAGCGCGCACTCCAGGAGCCGCGGACCCAGCACCTCGTGGTCCAGGTACGCGCGCGCCTCAGCCAGGGAGGAAATGGCGTACTTGCGGGACATGTCGCTCTGTCCCAGCCCGGCAATCTGCGGGAAGACAAACCACATCCAGTGCCCGGACTTCCTGCCGACCTGCAGCTCGCCCAGCGCCTGCTCATAGGTCCCGCCGGTGTTTTGGGCGGCAACAAAACGCTCAAGGTCAAACGGTTCATTCATGTGGATCTCCTCGGTGCGTTCTACGTGGACAAGTCTTCTTCAAGGGCCTCGGCTGCCGCCCGCAGCCCGGGGTCCGGATCTTCCCGCCAACGAGCCAGGACGACGCCGGCCCGTTGCCGTTCACGCCCGGCGAGCCCAGCCAGCAAGGGGACCAGGACATCGGAGAGCAGGGGCGCAGCCAGGTCTTCTGCCTGGGCGGAACGGAGGAACCCCTCCAGCCGGGTCAGGTCGGAATGCCGGAGCAGCCGCACCCGGGACTGCAGCAACACGACGGCGGCCAGGCGTCGCTCGAACACCGGCCGCGAACCGGGCCGCGGCTGCCCCCACAGGGCCGAGGCCAGCAGCACCGTGCCGTCGTGGTCCAGGTCCTTGAATTTCCGCAGCGCGTCACGGACAGTCCCGCGGACGGCCCCCACCGACGACCCGTAGGAGGCCAGCTGCCCGCCCAGCCGGTTCCCGACGTCGTCGGCGCGATACCAGGAGCCCTCATTCTGCAGCGTCCGGTCGACGAAATCGGCCGCCGCCGACACAACCTCCGCGGCCTCCGTCATCGCCCGCGGCCGGCCGAGGCGTGCAGGATGCAGAACGGAGTCCATGGCCTGGCCTCCAGGCGCCCCTCGGCAATGGGTTCCCCGCACACCGCGCAGGTTCCGTAGGTTCCCGCGGCCAGCCGGGCCAGCGCCGCTTCGATGTGCTCAAGGCCGGCTGAGCTTTGTTTCAGGAGCGCTGAAGCCTGCGAGAGTTCAAAGGCGATGGTGGCACCCTCGGGATCGTGCTCGTCATCCACATTTGAGCCCTGGCGCGCCGAATTTGCGGCCTCGATATCCGCCCGCAGCGCCGGCAACAGGGCCACGCGCCGGGCCCGCTCCTCCTCGAGCAGCGCGCGGAACCGTTCGAAATCAGGCATGGGGACAGCCTAGCGCGTCAATCAGTACCAGTTCAGGGCTACAGAGTGGTTCCACGCCGCGCACGGGGACCCGTAGCGGTCCCTGATGTAGCCGAGGCCCCAGTCGACCTGAGTGCGGTAGCTGGTGAGCCAGTCGCTGCCGGCACTGGCGTATTTGCCCGGCGGCAGCGCCTGGGCTATTCCATAGGCACCGGAGTAGGCGTTGGTGGCTGTGGTCAGCCAGCTGGACTCCTTGGTCCACAGCTGGGCCAGGCACAGGAACTGGTCCTGGCCCCACCCGAAGGCGCCCAAGCGACCGGATGCGTAGCTTTTGGCTCCGCCGGGATCGTTCACCGCACCGCCGGGAACGGAAGGAACGACGACGGCAGGCGGACCCGGCGGGGCCGGCGCCTCCGTGGCGGCCGGCCCGGGATCGGCGACGGGAGGCGGAGCGGGAACGGGTTGGACACCGCCGGGCTGGACACTGCCGGGCTGGACAGGACCTGCCGGGACCGGGTTCGCCGCGGGCGCCGGTGCCTTCGGCTGCTGCGCCACCGCGGCAGCTGCCTGGGCCGCGGCCTCCGCCTGCCGCCGGGCCTGCTCCTCCGCGGCGGCGCGCTTGGCCGCCTGGGCCGCCTCGTAGGCAGCCTGGGCTGCCTGGCCCTGGCGGTACTCATTCTCAAGGGCCGCCGTCGTGCCTTTCAGGGCCGCGAGCTGGGCGGTCAGCTCGCCGCCGTGGCGCTGTTCCTCCGCAACCTGCCGGGCCAGCGCATCCTGGGCCGCGCGGGCCGAGTCCAACGTGGCCTTCGCCTCCTCGGAAAGCCGCTCCCGCTCGCTCCTGGCAACCTTCTCCTGGTCGGCAAGGGCTGCGGCTGCCTTTTCCGCAGCCGATGCCTTGGCAACCAGGGCCGCAGTCTTGTCCCCCACGAGCTTTACCAGGTTCAGTCCCTGGACGCTGTTGGTTCCAAGGGCATCCAGGGCCACGAAGAACCCTGCGTTGGTTCCCCCGGTCTTGTAGGACTCGACCGCCAGGGCGCCAAGGGCTTTCCGGTACTGTGCCAACTCCGCGTTGGCGTGGGCGGTCCGGCCGGAAAGGGTTTCCAGGCGGGCAGCAGCAGCCTGCAGCCCGGCGTCGGCGGCAGCGTACTCCGCGGCCGAGCGGACAGCCGCGTCCCCAGCCGCCTCCGACTCCGCCTGGAGGCCAGACAGCAGCCCGTTGATGGTGGCGATCTCCGCCGCCTTCGACGCTTCCGAGGACTGGGCTGCCTGCACGTCTGCCCAGGAGGGGTACCCGCCGGGCGGAGGCGGGTCGTCGGCGGCGGCCGCCAGGACAGCGGTGGCGGCCAGGGCAACAGCCGCCAGGCCCCCGAGCAAAGGAAACCTGGGGCTGGTTACGAACAGGGGCATAGTCCCGAAGCTTACCGCCGGATTCGAAGGTCATACAGGAACCCGTTTCCAGATTGTTACCGTCAGCAGGGAGCCCGGGCATCAGCCGAGGTCACCCCGGAAGCAAGCTTATTGTCCACACGTTTGCGCAATTCGAGAGGGCAGCCTCGTATGTTACCTAAATGTGACAATTGGCGTGCGCGTGGGTTAGGGTCGTCAGGTGTCCCTCCCAGACGGGACATTCCCGTCAGTATGCCGAGCCCTGCCGCTGACCATGGGATCCAACCGCTCCAGTTGGCAGGGACGGGGGAACCAAGTTTCCACGGCCACATGTGGCCTAGGGGTTAAGTCGCCAGCGCCGCCCTCCATTGCGGGTCCGCTTCCGGCCGGGTATCTCCAGCCCGAACCCGACAGCTCACCCCGCAGGCATGGGAGAGGCGATCAACCGTGTCAAAAAATTCCATTTCAGCCCGTCACCGCGCGACTCCGGCCCGCTCCATTGTGCTCGAGGGCCTCGCTGTAACAGCCAGGTCGCAGGCCCGCTCACTGGGCCGCCCGGCGCTGGCCGTGGCAGCAGCGTCCGGCATTGCGTTCGGCGTCGGCGCCCCGGCCCATGCTGGCGTAACCGCCCCGGACACCACTGAGCAGACCAGCGTGCAGGCCACCGCTTCAGCACCGGCCGCCCCGGCAGCAGCCCCTGCCGCGGCAGCAGGGAACGTCCACACCGTGGTGTCCGGCGATACCCTCGGCGCCATCGCCGCAGCGTACGGCGTCAGCCTCAATGACGTCCTGTCCGCCAACGGTCTGGGCCTGTCCTCGGTCATTTACCCGGGCGACCAGATCCAGATTCCCGGCGCCGGCTACACCGCGGCACCGGCACCGGCCCCGGTTGCAGCACCCGTGCAGGCGGCAGCCGCCACCGCACCGGCCAACACCGGCATGAACATGTCCTACGCCTCCGCCACGCCCGTGGCGTCCACTACCGGCAGCGGCACCGGCGCAGCGATCCTCGCCTCGGCCTACAGCCAGCTGGGCGTCCAGCAGGACTGCACTGCCATGGTTGAAAAGGCACTGCGCTCCGTTGGCAAGTCCGTGGGCGACCTGGCCCCCACCCAGTTCTTCCAGTACGGCACGGTGGTAGGCTCTCCCGCCCCCGGTGACCTGATCATCACCTCCGGCCACGTGGGTGTTTACGCAGGCAACGGCCAGGTGGTCAGCGGCGGCGTCAACGGCTACGACACCCAGGTGCACTCCATCAGCTGGCTCGGCGGTTACTCCGCTGTGCGCGTGGCCTAGTCTTCGCGCAACCGCAGGCGCGCAACCGCGCAGGCTTTAAATCAGGAGGGCGGCAGCCGGTACACCGGCTGCCGCCCTCCTGGCGCATCCGCCCTCCGCATCCGCGGCCGTCAGGTCCCGCAGAAGGTCATGTACGCGCCGAAGTCTTCAGGGGCGCCTTCCGCGTAGCGTTCCAGGCCGGGCCGTTCGGTGAAGGGGTCGCTGACTGCCTCGAGCAGCAGCTGCAAGGGTGCCAGGTTTCCGCCCGTGGCGGCGGCCAACGCCTCCTCCACCAGGTGGTTCCTGGGAATGTAGGCCGGGTTGACGCTGTCCATCAGGCCGGCGTCCGGTTCAAGTTCCTGCCACCGCACCAGCCAGGCATCGAGGGCGGCAAGGTCAAGGACCATGCCGCGCACGGCGCGGTGGTCCCCCCGCGCGGCTTTACCCAGGTTGCGGAAGAACAGGGTGTAGTCCACGGGTCCGTCCTTCAGGATGTCCAGGACATCATCCACCAGCGTCCCGGCGCGGCTTTCATTGGCGCTGTCCAGGCCCAGCTTGGCCGTCATCCCGCGGGTCCACGCAGTGCTGTACCGGCCGCGGAAACCACCCAGGACCTCCACTGCCGGGGCCACGGCTTTTTCCTGGTCCTGGTCAATCAGCGGCAGCATGGCCTCGGCGAGCCGGGCCAGGTTCCATTCGGCCAGGACCGGCTGGTTGGCGTAGGCATAGCGTCCGCCGACGTCGATGGAACTGTAGACGGCGGCCGGGTTGAAGGCGTCCATGAACGCGCAGGGCCCGTAATCGATGGTCTCCCCCGAAATGGTCATGTTGTCCGTGTTCATGACCCCGTGCACGAAGCCGACGAGCATCCACCGGGCGACGAGCTCTGCCTGGGCGGTGACGACCGCAGCGAACAGCGCAAGGTAAGGGTTCGCGGCATCGGCCGCCTGCGGGTAGTGCCTGCTGATGGCATGGTCTGCCAGCCGCTTCAGGAGGTCCATGTTTTCGGTGGCACGCGCGTACTGGAAGCTGCCTACGCGCAGGTGACTGCCCGCAACCCGGGCCAGGACGGCGCCGGGCAGCATGCCATCGCGCCGGACCTGCCGCCCGGTGGCCACAACGGCGAGCGAACGGGTGGTGGGAATGTGCAGTGCGTGCATGGCCTCACTGACGACGTATTCCCGCAGCATTGGCCCGACGGCGGCACGGCCGTCCCCTGCACGGGCGAAGGGCGTACGCCCCGAGCCCTTGAGGTGGACGTCCAGGAGGCGGCCCTTCCGGTCCATGACCTCGCCCAGCAGCAGGGCCCGTCCGTCACCGAGCAGCGGCGAGTACCCGCCAAATTGATGTCCGGCGTATGCCTGTGCCACGGGCGTGGCCCCCGCTGGAACGTGGTTTCCCACCAGAAGCCGCACACCCTCGGGGCTGCGCAGGTACTGCGGGTCAAGGCCCAGATCCGTTGCCAGTTTCTCGTTCAGGACCAGGAGCTCCGGGCTGGGCGCTTCCTCGGCCTGCCAGGGCACGGCAAGTTCCGCCAGTTCCCGGGCGAAACGGCCATCGAACGTGACCGTGGATTCAGCTGCTGCCGTCATGGTTTAACCCTATCGCCGTTGGTGGGCCGGCAGCCTCTACCGCCGGCTGCCGCCGTCGCGGAACGGGGATGCGGTCAAGGTCCCTGGCGGCGATCACGTCAACCCCGGGGGCCCGTGCACCCGCCTGTCCTGCAAGCACGGAAACATCGTCACCGTACCGAGCCGAGAAGTGGGTGAGCACCAGGGTGCGGGCCCCCGCGGACACTGCCAGCTGCCCGGCCTGCCCGGCGGTGAGGTGGAGGTACCGACCCGCCAGGGGGCCGTCGTCGTCACTGAATGTCGACTCGGCGACCAACAGGTCTGCCCCGTCTGCCAACTCTTCGGCGCCGGGGCACGGCGCCGTATCCATGATGAAGGCGAACCGCTGGCCCGGCCTGGGAATACTCATCTGTTCCAGCCTGACCGCCCCGAAGTGGCCATCGCGCTGGAGCAGGCCCACGTCGGGGCCGGTGATCCCTGCCGCCCGCAGCCGCCCGGGCAACAGGGTTCGTCCGTCAGCCTCCTGGAGGAGGTAGCCGTACGTCTCGATGCGGTGCTTCAGGGGTCTGGCCTCCAAACCTTCCGCTACGGGTCCGGGGCCCGGGTGCGGGTGGAGCCGGAGGTCGATGCCGGTTGTACTGATCGACACCAGTGCCCGGACCACCGGGTCCCCGGACGCCGGGTAGTGCAGGTGGACAGGGTGCGGCACGCCGTCGAGGGCCATCCGCGACAGGACCCCCGGCAACCCGTAGCAGTGGTCCCCGTGCACGTGCGTGAGGCAGATCCTGGTGATGTGGCCGGCCGCGACGCCGGCATGGATCATCTGGCGCTGGGTCCCCTCACCGGGGTCGAAAAGCAGCCCTTCGCCGTCCCAGCGCAGGAAGTAGCCGTTGTGGTTCCGGGTCCGGGTGGGGACCTGGGAGGCGGTGCCCAAGACGACCAGTTCACGCACCGCGGGCGTCCGCCGTCCCCGGGTGCAAGCCCCGGGCATATGCTGCCTGGCCAACGTGCTGGAGGCAGTCCCCCAGGATGCTGACGAGCCGCACCCCGAGGGTCACCGGCGGATCCCAGTGCCGGTCAACCACTCGGTCCAAGTCGGAATCAACGATGCCGTCGAGCACACGGGCGGTCTGCCGGTGCACCGCATCGTAATATTCCTGGAGCAGTTCCCGGGGCGCCTTGACGGTACCCACCTGCTCACTGGAGTGCCCATAGCCTGTGTCACGGTCCCCGAGCGGAAGGCCAAAGCGGCCCACGAATCCCTCCGCCTTCCAGACCTGCTCCAGGCCCGCGGCGGAGGCTACCTGCGCATCCTCAACCCGGGCCGTGTGCCAGATCAGCCAGGCAATGGAGTTCCCGTGGCCGCCCGGACGGTGCTGCAACTCCGCCGCCTCAAGGCCGTCGAGGGCCTGCCGGACCAGGCCAGGGAGCCGGCCAAAGGCTTCCTGGAGCACTTCCTTGGATTGCATGGTTCTCCTTCCCTTCCTGGCCGGGCCTGATACCCGGCCCGCCGGGTTGCTAGCGTTCCAGGTCGTCGGGCTCGAACTCGCTGAGGGGCGAGCCTCCGAAATTCTCCTCGTCGTCGCTGGCATCAGCCTCAAGGCCAGTCGGGACTTCGCCAAAATCGACATCGGCGGCTGCCTCACCGAGGGTGGGTGCGTCCGGCGGCACCTGCTCATCGCCGGAGCGGTACCGCGCCTGGGCGCTTTCATCCCGCAGCGCCTGCTCACTCAGGAAGTCCTCCTCCTCACCCGTGCGGGCCTCGTCCTGGAGAAGCGGGTCCTCCTGCCAGCGGTCAGGGTTGTTTTCGGCAGCGCCGGGATAGTTGTCCGGCTCCCCCGCTACTGGGTCCAGCTCAAGGGACGACGCCGCGCCCGGGCTCGCATCCAGAAGGACGTCCTCTTCCTCCACAACTTCCAGTCCATCGTCGGGGACGTTCTGTTCAGCCATGATGATGCCTTTCTGGTTGACTGTTGAGCAGACAATAGTAAGCATACTGACCAACAAATGCTGATGGAACCTCGGGTGCATACGGCAGGCAAGGAGAAAGCCCATGGAACGGATTGTTCCCCCCAACGGGGACGCGGCAAACCCGTCCCGTCCGCAGTCCGCCCCCGGCAGGATGTCGGTGCTGTGGACCGATGCCCTGGGACGGGCAAGCATACGGGCCGTCCAGGTGCTCGCCGTTCTCGCGCTCGCCTGGACGGCGGTGACGGCGGCTGTCCGGGTTCCGCTGGTCACCATCCCGGTCCTGGTGGCGCTGATCCTGGCATCGGCGATGGCTCCGGCGGTTCGTTGGCTCGCGGCGCGCGGTTGGCCCCGCGCACTGGCGGTCCTGTCGTCCTTCCTGCTGATCCTGGCCATTGCCGCTGGAGTGGTGGGAGGAATCATTGCCCTCGTCCGCCAGGAAGCCTCCGTGCTGGCGGCCCGGGCAGAAGCAGGAATCGGCCAGTTGCAGCAGTTCATCACCACCGGCCCCATCGCCCTGACAAAGGACCAGATCGACGCAGCCCGCGCCGAGTTCCAGAAATTCCTGGCCGGCGGCACCCTGGGCGCTGACGCACTGACCGGGTTGAGGACAGCCGGCGAGATTGCAGCGGGCACGGTCCTGACGGCAGTCATCCTGTTCTTCTTCCTCAAGGACGGCGAGAAGATCCGGGCCTTCCTGATTGGGTTCCTGCCCGGAAGACGCCAGGGAAAGGCCCATCTCGCTGCCGACCGCAGCATTGTGGTGCTCGGTGGATATGTGCGGGGAACCCTCGTCATAGCCGCCCTTGACGCCGTCATCGTGCTGGTCGGGCTCCTGGTGCTAAGGGTTCCGCTGGCAGTGCCCCTGGCGGCGGTGGTCTTCCTGGGCGGCTTCATTCCCATTATTGGCGCAACCACCGCAGGCAGCCTCGCCGTGCTGGTGGCGCTGGTCGAGAATGGGCCCGTTCCCGCGCTGATCGTCCTGATTCTCCTGGTGGCCGCAAACCAGTTTGAACACCACATCCTGCAGCCCCTATTCATGGGCCGGGTCCTGCGGATCCACGGACTGGTGATCATCCTGGCCCTGGCGGCAGGAGCCACCCTGGCAGGTGTCATCGGTGCACTGCTGGCGGTGCCGCTCACCGCCGTCGGCTGGACGATCTATAAGACCCTGGCGGAAAGCGATGCGCCCGGCCCGGAGGCCGTTACCCCCGGCGAACCCGGGACCCCTGGCGGCCCCGGCCCTCAAGGGTCCTGACCAGCGCTTCGGTGACCTTTGGCCCTACAGCCCGGCGCACACCGGGGACAGTCTTGAAAGGCAGGAACCCAGTTCACGACGAGCAGGAAGTGCGGCCATGACATCCCAGAAACCCATCGCTGTGGGCACCAACGACTCAGCCCAAAGCCAGGCCGCCGTCCTGTGGGCAGCCCGCCGCGCCCACCGCGCCGGCCTGCCGTTGGTGGTCCTCCACGTGGTGGACGACCGCTGGGTAGCCGAGCCCTATCCATGGTTCGGGACGCTCCAGCAGGCGGGTGAGGAACTCCTCAAGACCGCCGCGGGACGCCTCCAAGGAGCCGTCGCCCTCACCCCGGCAACTGAACTACTCACCGGAAGCGTGGGCGGGTCCCTGGCCAAGTACTCCAAGAAGACCTCGATGATGGTGGTCGGTTCCGGCAGCGCGCACCTCGGCGGATCCCTCGCCGACCGCGCGCTCCAGGTCGCCACCGCCGCCAAGGTCCCGGTCGCGGTCGTCGGAACCCAGGACCTCGAGGGCAGGTCAGGGGTAGTGGTGGGCGTCGACGGATCCCCCGAGGCCACACAGGCCGTTGCCTTCGCCGCCGCCGAGGCGGACCGGGAAGGAGACGAGCTCACGGTAGTTTATGCGGTCAGCGTGCCCAACCCCATTGTCGATGCCGGCCTGACGCCGGCCGCCCTTGCCGACCTCATTGTGGATGAGGACAGGGTGGTTCTCTCCGAAACCGTCGCCGGGCTGAAGGAGGACTACCCCGACCTGACCGTGCACCAGCGGCTGGAAACCGACCGGGGCCCGGTGGACGCACTTGTCGACGCGGCGGCCGGAGCCCGGCTCCTGGTGGTCGGCAGCCGGGGCCGCGGCGCCTTCAAGCGGCTCCTGCTCGGTTCCACCGCCCACGGTGTGCTGAAGCACCTGCCTTGCCCCACCATCATCACCCGGACGCAGACCGCCAAGAACCCCATCTAGGCCGCAGCCCCGGCCGCCCTGCCACGCGGAAGGTCCAATGCCATGAAGAAACCCGCGGCCATCATCATGCTGATCCTCGGGATCCTGTTGACACTCCCGGGCCTGGCCGCGTTGGCAGGCGGGGCCGTGGCGTCAGCTGTGGGTACCATCCAGGGAGATGGCTTCCTCAACTCCGGCACGTCGCGTTTCTCGGTCAGCAGCTACGCCCTGACCTCTCCGCGCGCGGACGCCATCGGAGACGACGTTCCGGGCAGGCTGCCGTTCGACGTCGGCACCCTGCGGCTTCGCGTTGAACCGGTGGCCGCGGACAAACCGGTCTTCATCGGCATCGCTCCGCAGGCCGACGCCGAACAATACCTCTCCGGGGTTCACCACTCGGAACTGCTCAACATCCGCCAGCGGCCGTTCCGCGCCGAATACCGCGACGTACCGGGCGGCGGCCCGGCTTCATCGCCCGCGGACCAGCGCATCTGGACCGCTTCGGCGTCGGGAACAGGAGCGCAGGAGCTCACCTGGAACATCACGCCCGGCACCTGGGAAGTGGTGGTAATGAACGCTGACGCCTCCGCCGGGATCGATGTGCAGGCGCAGGCCGGCTTCCGCTCCGACCTGATCCGGCCGGCCGCCATGGGACTGCTGGTGGGCGGCATCATCGCCCTGCTGATCGGCGTTCCGCTCCTTATTATCGGGGCCGCCGGACTGGGCCGCCGCGCAGTTCCCCCACCCCCATCCACCGTGGATACAGTCACGGCGGGAGGGCGCCCCGGCTACCCCGCACGGCTCTTCGGCGAAATTGACCCGGCCCTCACCCGGTGGATGTGGCTGGTGAAGTGGTTCCTGGCGATACCGCACTTCATCCTGCTCTTCTTCCTCTGGTTCGCATTCGTCATCACCACCATCGTGGCGGGGTTCGCCATCCTGTTCACCGGCCGCTACCCGCGGGCACTCTTCGATTTCAACGTGGGGGTCCTGCGGTGGAACTGGCGAGTGGCCTTCTACGCCTACGCCGCCGTGGGCACCGACCTATACCCGCCGTTCACGCTCAAGCGGGCCGATTACCCCGCCGACTTCGAGGTGGACTACCCGCAGCGGCTCTCGCGCGGACTGGTCCTGGTGAAGTGGTGGCTCCTCGCCATCCCGCATCTGCTCCTGGTGGGCGCCTTCGCGGGGACCACGGGAGCTGTCTGGCGGTGGCAGGGCGAGGACAACGTCATCGGCAGCACCTACGAACGGGGATCCGGCCTGTCCCTGCTGGGCCTGCTGGTCCTCGTCGCGGCCGTGATCCTGCTGTTCACCGGCCGGTACCAGCGCCCGCTCTTCGATTTCATCCTCGGCATCAACCGTTGGATCTACCGCGTCCTGGTGTACACCGCGCTCATGCGGGACGAATATCCGCCCTTCCGGCTGGACCAGGGCGCCGCCGAACCCGGGTGGCCCCCGGCGCCCCTTCCCCCGGCCGCGCCGCCGCCTGCCGGTGCGCCATGACCTTCGGCCCTAGCCCGACCACGCGTCCGCAGGCATGATGGGCGTGACAACGCGGGTCCGATGAGGGAGCAAACATGAGCATTGCCGGGGCACCAATAGCCAGGATCGTAGTGGGCGTCGACGGGTCGGAAGCGTCCGTGGAGGCGCTTCGGCAGGCCCAACGGATGGCCACCCCCCTCGGCGCCAAGGTCCAGGCCATCGCCTGCTGGGAATACCCGCAAATGTACAGCGGCTACGTGATGATGGGCGTCGAGGGCTTCGAGGAGGGGGCCAGGAAAGTCCTGGACAACGCAGTGGCCCAGGCCTTCGGCGGCCAGACGCCGGACAACGTCACGTCAACCCTCGTCCGCAGCCATCCCCGCGAAGCGCTGATCGACGCCAGCCGCGAGGCCGACATGGTGGTGGTGGGCCGGCGGGGGCACGGCGGGTTCGGCGGGCTGCTCCTGGGCTCGGTCAGTTCCGCCATCGTGGCGCACGCGCATTGCCCAGTACTGGTAGTGCACACTCCGGAGAGCGAACCCGGCGGGTCCGGGGATTCCTGACGGGAAAAACGGCGCAGGGAAAATCCACTTCCCGGTCAGGTGGGGGCGGTGCAGGCCAGTGAAGCACGACGGCGGGCGCCGGCCATAGCGCTCGTCGCCGGTCTTGCGGGCCTCGCCATCGTCCTGGCCCTGTTGCTTCCGGCACCCACGGCCGGTCCGCCGTCGGCCGGTCCGTCCCCGTCAGCGACGGTTCCGCCCACAACGCCGGGCTTGCCCAACCCGGGAGCTTCCCCGTCTCCGCAGGCGCCGCAGGAATCCGACACACCCGAGGCCGGCCAGAGTCCCGTGGAACCCCCCGTCACCGTGCCGCCACCGCCACCGGCGGCACCAGCGACCCCCGCGCCGCCGGCGCCGTTCCCGGAGTCCCTCCGAGGGCAGGACCTGACCGTAATTCCCGGCGCGGGCCGCGTAGTGGCCCTCACCTTCGACGCAGGAGCCAACGCGGCCGGACTGCCGAAAATCCTGTCCGCCCTTGCCGCCCGCGGCGTTCCCGGGACCTTCTTCCTGACCGGTAATTGGGCAGCGAACAACCCGCAGGCCGTGGCGCAGATCACGGCCGCCGGGCACCGGGTGGCCAACCATTCCATGACCCATCCGGAGTTCACCGGCCTGGGCGATGACCAGATCGCCCAGCAGGTGCGCGGCGCAGAGCAGGCCATCCTGGCCGCCGGCGCCGACCCCAGGCCGCTGTTCCGCTTCCCCTACGGCGAACGCGACGCCCGCACCATCGCGGCGGTCAACACGCTGGGGTACGTGGCAGTGAGGTGGACCGTGGACACCCTGGGCTGGAAGGGGACCAGCGGCGGCGTGGGCGTCCAAACGGTGGCAGACCGCGTCCAGGCGGGCCTGCAGCCCGGCGAAATCGTCCTCATGCATATCGGGTCCAACCCCGACGACGGGACCACGCTCGACGCCGACGCCCTCCCCCAGGTCATCGACCGCGTCACGGCCGCAGGGTACGGTTTCGCCACCCTCGACGCCCTGCTGGGGCTTTGAGGCCCGGCACCATGGCGACGGCCAGGCCCTCCCGGAACGGCCACGCGAATGCGAGGCAGCCGGACCCGACCGGCAGTGGCAACGGCCCCGGATACACCGGGGATCCGGCCCACCACGGACTGCCCGTCCACCAGGTGGTGCTGTTGCTTGAGACGGATGCAGTGAAGGGCCTGGCCCAAAAGGAGGTGGCCCGCCGACGGGCCCAGTTCGGCGCCAACGAGCTGCCCCGGGCACGGCGCGGGAGCATCCTCCGCAAGCTCGGACGCCAGTTCAACAACCCGCTGGTCTATGTCCTGTTGGCCGCCGCCGCAGTCACCGTCTTCCTGGGAGAATTCCTTGACTCCGCCGTGATCCTCGCAGTGGTTCTGGTCAACACGCTGATCGGTTTCATCCAGGAGGTACGGGCAGAAGCGGCCCTGGATGCCCTCCATTCACTGGTCCGTACGCATGCCGCCGTGATGCGCGGCGGCGAACGGCAGCACATCCCGTCCGAGGACCTGGTCCCCGGCGACCTCGTCCTGCTGGAAG
This sequence comes from Pseudarthrobacter sp. NPDC058119, assembly GCF_042884655.1. Lineage (NCBI taxonomy): Bacteria > Bacillati > Actinomycetota > Actinomycetes > Micrococcales > Micrococcaceae > Pseudarthrobacter > Pseudarthrobacter sp. NPDC058119. The sequence continues at coordinate 134,783 of NZ_JBHVTN010000008.1, read as the reverse complement.
CCGGCGACAAAGTTCCGGCGGACCTCCGCCTGGTACGCCTGTCCGGCCTCCGGGTGGACGAATCCGCACTGACCGGTGAATCCGACCCGGTGGCCAAGGACGAGGTGGTGTTGCCCCGGCTCACACCCGTGGTGGACCGGAGGAACATGTTGTACAGCGGCACCCTGGTGACCGGCGGCACCGGCGCGGGAATCGTCGTGGCCACCGGCGGCGAAACCGAACTCGGGGAAATCCACCGGCTCATGGGTGCCGTCCGGCCCGTGTCCACCCCGCTGACCCGAAAACTGGCACAATTCAGCACAACGCTCACCGTCGCCATCCTTGGCCTCGCCGCCGTGGCGTTCCTTGCCGGCCTGGCTCACGGCGATCAGCCCGGGCAAATGTTCACCGCCGCCGTCGCCCTGGCCGTTGGGGCCATCCCGGAGGGTCTTCCCGCCGCCGTAACGGTCACCCTTGCCATCGGTGTCCGGCGCATGGCCCGTCGACGCGCCGTGGTACGCCGACTGCCGGTAGTGGAAACGCTCGGCAGCACCACGGTGATCTGTTCAGACAAGACAGGCACCTTCACCGAGAACCAGATGACCGGTCCGCGCGGTCTGGACCCCGGCCGCCACCTATGACGTGACGGGTTCCGGCTACGGTCCGGAAGGACGGATCACCCCCTCCGGCCCACGGCAACCGCACGGCCTGCCTTCGGGGTCACTGCCCGCGGACGCTGCGCTGCGGTGGTCCCTGCTGGGCGGAGCAGCCTGCAACGACGCCGGCCTCCGCAGGGAGGGGGCCGGCTGGCAGGTCCGCGGCGATCCGACCGAGGCAGCGATGCTGGTGGCAGCCGGGAAAGGCGGCATCAAGGTGCAGGACTTCATGGCGGCCAACCCGCGGCAAGCCGAGCTGCCGTTCACCTCGGAGCGCCAGTTCATGGCCACGCTGCATGCCTCCGCGCTCCCGGAAGGCCCCGGCACGGTATTCGTGAAGGGCGCGGTGGAACGCGTCCTGGAGCTTTGCTCCCACGAAATGGACCGCTACGGCACCGGCCGGCCGGTCCGCCGTCGCGCCGTGCTTGCTGCGGCCCACACACTGGCGGACAACGGACTCCGGGTCCTTGCCACGGCCATGCTGCCCCTTCCCGCGGGATCCCGCACCCTCTCCGCCACCGGGTTGCGCGGCAGGATGACCCTCACCGGCCTCCAGGCCATGCATGACCCGCCGCGGGCTGCGGGCTGGAAGCCGACAGCGGCGCCGGCACAGCCCTGACCGGCGCGGACCTGGACACCATCCCGCCCGGCCAGTTTCCGGACGCCGTGGAACGCGCCACGGTCCAGGCCCGGACGTCCGCCGTGAACCTGTTCGTGGCAGTGGAGGTCTTCTACCTCTTCAGCTGCCGCTCCCTGACCCGTCCGGTGTGGCGCATCGGACCGTTTGGCAACCGGTGGCTCCTCCTCGGCGTAGTGCTGCAGGCCGGCGGCCAGCTGGCCCTCACCTACACCCCACTGATGAACGGGCTTTTCCACACCGCACCCATTGGAGCAGACGCGTGGCTGCGGATCCTGGGCTTGGCGTTGCTCGCGTCCCTGGCCGTCGCCGTGGACAAGAGGCTGCGCCGCCGCGGTTTCTAGCAGCCTCTCCCGCCGGGTCAGGCGGGCCGGTCCAGGGCCGAAACGGGACCAATGGCTCTCCCCCGGCACGCTGCGGGGACCAATACTGGAACGGAAAGCGGACGGCTGGCGTCCGTCTCCATGGGACCGGGGGTCGGGGAAGTGTACGGCTGGAACGATGGCATGGGCCTGTGGGGCTATGTCCTGATGAGCATCAGCATGGTGGTGGTCTGGGGCGCCATCATTACCGGCATTGTGCTGCTGGCCCGTTCCCTGCGGGCACCCTCCCCGTACGGCACCCACCCGCAGCCACCACGGGTGGCCGAGGACGTACTGGCCGAGCGCTTCGCCCGTGGCGAGATCGACGCAGCCGAATACCAGGACAGGCTGGCCGTCCTGCGCGGCCACCGGGGCACCTGAGACCGTGGCTCCCGGAGGCAAAGGACAGTGGGCAGCAGCCATGCCACTCTCTGAATTCGAGAAACGCGAACTCGACCTGATCAGCTCTGCCCTTGAGTCGGAAGACCCAAGGCTGGCAGCCCTGCTCAACAAGGACGCCTTTGCCGTTTCGCTGCGTACCCGCTTCCGCCGGGGACTCGCACTGGTCGCCGCGGGCGCCGCCGTCCTGGTCCTCGGGCTGGTGGTCCGGGTCCCGCTGCTGGGCATCGCAGGTTTCGCGGTCATGAACGCGGCGGCCTACTGGGCCATCAAGGACCTCCGCTGGTCCCTGCGCACCACCCACCGCCATGCCACCCAACTGGAAGGCAACAGCGAATGAATGCCGGACCCGGAACCCCAAAAGACACCTCCGCCGAGGCGCGTGCACTGCAGCAGGTGGAGGCGCACCATGCAGACATGCTGCGGCACCTGAACGGGCTGGTGGGCCTGCTCACCGAAGCGGTGGAGGCGGACGGTTCCGGCGCTGCTGAGGGGGCGCAGGCTGCCCTGCTGGATTGGTGCGACAAAGAACTGGTGCCGCATGCGCTGGCGGAGGAGGGTCCCCTTTACAGCGGCCCCCACGGCACGCCTGAGGGCAAGCTGCTGGTGGACGGCATGCTGGCCGAGCACCAGGTCATCGTGGGACTGGTGGACGAGCTCAGGACGGCCGGGGGCGTTGCGGCCGCCGTGGCAGCCGGCGCCATCCAGCGGATCTTTGCCCTGCACCTGGACAAGGAGAACCGGCTCCTGATGCCCTTCATCGTCGACGCCCCCGGCCTGTCACTCGCCCGCGCCATCGAAGGGCTCCACGAACTGGTGGGCGAAGAGGCGGCCCACCACCACGGCCAGGACCAGCCCAGGCACCAGGACCTTCAGTAGCCCGTACGACGACGACGGCGCCGCCAGGGTGCAGCACAAGGGCGCGCCAGGGCGCGGCCCGTCACGGCGCAGCAGCGGAGTGGGTTGCGCCGGCCTCAGCCTTGGCTCCGGCTTCCGGGGCGTGCACCACCAGCACCGGGCAGTAGGCATGGCTCACGCAGGCGGAACTGACCGACCCCGGCACGAAGTTTCCATGCCCCCGCCTCCCGACTATCAGCAGTGAGGCGTTGCGGCTCGCATCAATCAGCGCGGGGCCGGGCCTGCCGCGCACCAGGCGGGGGTGTACGAAGGCCGGGACCTCACCGAAAGCATCCGCAAGCGTTTGTTGGAGTACCTGGTCGGCGGCATATTTGAAGCCTTCGATCCCCACGGCGAGGTAGACCCCGTAGCCGGCCGGAACGTCCCAGCATGCCCAGGCTTCCACCGGCGCCGAGAGCGGCTCAGCCAGGGCCCGGGCCACCCGGAGCGCTGAGATGGATGCCTCGGAGCCGTCCACTCCCACAATAATCCTGGGACGCTGGCCGGAGCCGGGCACCGCCGCCCCGTTCCCTTGTTCTGCCACGTTGCCTCCTGTTTTCTCCCCCAGCCTGGACCGGAAGCGACGCGGCGAACAGGGCCAAAGGTCATTACGGCGGGAACAGCGCGGCGGTGCCGGCAGCAGTCGCGGTGGCGACATGCCGGGCCGGCCGGACTTTGGTCCCTTCCCGCGCACCGCTGCACAGGTAACAATGGGACCAGGCCCTTCCCGGGGGCCGCCCGCGCAGGCGGGTTGAATCGTGGAGATTTTGGGAGCGTTCGGTGCAGATGCATGAGACTGGGGCTGATGAAGCGGCGGGATCTCCCGGGCAGGTCCGCGTGTTCATCCTTGATGACCACGAACTTGTCCGGCAGGGCCTGAAGGACCTGTTGGAGGGCGAAGGGTTCCTGGTGGTGGGCGAGACCGGCTCCGCGGCCGAAGCCACCCGGCGCATCCCGGCCCTGCGCCCTGACATCGCCATCCTCGACGGCCGGCTTCCGGACGGCACCGGGATCGAGGTCTGCCGGGATGTGCGCTCGCTTGATCCGCGACTGCGCTGCCTGATCCTCACCAGCTACGACGACGAACAGGCCCTCCGGGGCGCGGTCCTGGCCGGCGCGTCGGGGTACATCCTGAAGCAGATCAGGAGTGATGACCTCCTGGCCGGAATCCGGCGGGCTGCTGCCGGCGAGTCCCTCTTTGATCCCGGAGTTGAGCAGCAGATTATTGCGGGCCTGTCCACGGCGCCTACCGACCCGCGGCTGGACGGCTTGAGCGCGCAGGAGAAGAAGGTACTGGCCTTGATCGGCCAGGGGCTGACCAACCGGCAGATCGGCGATGACCTGTTCCTGGCCGAAAAAACCGTCAAGAACTACGTTTCGTCCATCCTGGCCAAGCTGGGCTTCGAGCGCCGGACGCAGGCAGCCGTCTTCGTCACCAAGAGTTCCACAGACCCTGCCTGACGCGGCAACAAGCCGCGGGCTACGCCAGCGGGACCGACCACTTCACAGTGGTGCCCCTGCCGGAGGAGCTGTCGATGCTGCAACTGCCCTTCAGTTGGGCTGCACGTTGGCGCATGTTCGCCAGGCCGCTTTCGTGGTCCGGTTCGGTGAAGCCCCGGCCGTTGTCGCTGATGAGGAGCTGCACCTGGTCCGGGCCCACGGCCACCGAGACCTGGATGTCCTCCGCCCCTGAGTGCCGCAGGGCATTGCTGAGTCCCTCCGACGCCACGGACAGCAGGTGGACGGCGACGTCTTCCCCTACCGAATCCACCGGACCATCCAGGGACACCTTGGGCGTCACCGCGTAGCTGCGGGAACTTTCCCTGATTACGCGCAGGATCCGGCCGGTCAGGGGTTCGCGTTCCTCGTCGGCGGTCCTGAGCGAGTAGATCGTGTCCCTCAGCTTGCGGATGGTGTCATCCAGTTCGGTGGTCACGGCGGCAATCCGTTCGTGCGCTACCGGGTCAAGGGTGTAGCGGCGCAGGCTCTGGATGCTGAGCCCGGCGGCAAACAGGCGCTGGATCACCAGGTCGTGCAGGTCCCGGGCAATCCGTTCCCGGTCGGTGAAAAGGAGGTTCTGTTCGCGCAGTGCGTTGACGCGGGCCAGGTCCAGCGCCAGGCCTACGCGGCTCCCAAACATGGCACTGGACTCCGCCTCCGCCTGGGTGAACACGGGGGACCCATGGGCGCGGGCCAGCAGGAGCACCCCGTTGTCGATGGAGCTGTGCCCCAGGGAGCACACCAGGACGGACCCCAGTTTTCCTGCCATTCCGTCGTCGAACACCTGCCGGGGGTCCCGTGCCACGAATGAGCCGCCGTCCTGGATAACGCTGGACACCGCACTGGAGGCCATCAGCTCCTCGCCGGATTGAAGTCCCTGGACCCCAAGGCATGACCGGCACCGCAGCGCCCCGTCACCGGCAGGAACGGCAATAACCGCGAGCACCGAGTCGGAGACCTTCAAAGCGGTGCCGGCAACAAGGTCAAGGTTGTCCGGATCCCCCGGTTGGGAGGCCATGATCAGGCGGCTGCTCAGTTCCATCCCCGCCTCCAGCCATCGCTGCCGGCGGCTGCTGTTTTCAAAGAGGCGGGCATTCTGGATTGCCACTCCGGCCGCGGCCGCCAAGGCAACGGCGAGATCTTCGTCCTCCGCGGTAAAGTCCTGGCCGCCCTGTTTCTCGGTCAGGTAGAGGTTTCCGAAGACTTCGTCGCGGACGCGGACAGGAACGCCAAGGAAGGTCTTCATGGGCGGGTGGTTCGGCGGGAACCCGGAGGTAATGGGGTGCCGGCCCAGGTCGTGGAGGCGCAGGGGCTTCGGCTCGCGGATCAGCAGGCCCAGGACCCCATGGCCGGTAGGCAGCTCGCCAATGGCGCGGATGCCCTGCTCATCGATTCCCACGGTTATGAAGTGGCTCAGCCTCCGGTCTTCACCAATGACCCCCAGCGCGCCGTACCTCGCCCCCACCAGGGCGCAGGCCGACCGGACCAGGCGGTCCAGGACGGCTTCCAGGCTGAGGTCCTGGGCCAGGGCAACGACGGCCGCCAACAGGCCGTTGATCCGTTCCTGATTGTCCGGCGGTTCGTCTCCCCGGACAGCGAAGTCCCGGAGCAGGTCCTCCACCGTTTCCCTCGTCGGGGACCGCCACGGCTGCTCAGTGCTCACGTCCCACCTCCTGCGGAAGGAACCTGCGGCGCTGCGGATCCCTGGCGCGGTCTAAGTGCCCGAAACGGAAGTGCCGGCCTCCGCCCCCAATTCCGCCTTCACATGAGCATGAAGACGCTTCTCCTCCAATGTTAGGAGAGCACGGTGAAAAATACCCTCAGTAGTCTTGCTATCGGGCCCGGGCCGGTGGGCGGGACCTTCTTCCCTAGCCGCGGCGGCCCTCCCGCCCCTAGGCTACGGCCATGAACAGCGCAGCGACAGAACCGGAAATCAAGGAACTCGGCGTCCACGACTGCTGGCGGTACCTCCGATCGACATCCCTTTGCAGGATCGCCTTCACCGACGGGCCCGGGGTGGAAAACTACCCGGTGAACTTTGTCCCCACCAATGGCACGCTGCTCATCCGTACCGGCGAAGGAACCAAGCTGGCCTCCCTTCCGGACCGGAAGGCGGTGGCCGTCGAAGCCGACGGAATGAACCAGTACGGCACCATAGCCTGGAGCGTCGTCCTGAAGGGCCATGCCATGGTGGTGTCCGACGACGAGGAGATCAGGGATGCCATGGAGGCGGGCCTGTCCCCGTGGCAGCCGGGCCAGAAAAACGTCCTGCTCCGGATCACGCCGGAGGACATCAGCGGCCGCAGGTTCGTCATTGCCGCCCCAACCCATTGGTGGCCGCCCCGGGAGCCCACCGCAGACTAGGCCGTGCAGCCGCACCCGACACCACTCACGAAGAACCAGCAAAGGATGGTCCCCATGGCACCTGCCAAGCCAATCGCCGTCGGCATCTCAGATACTTCCGCGGCCACTGCGGCCCTGATGTGGGCTGCTGCCCGGGCCAACAGGCTCCACTGCCCGCTCGCCGTCGTGAACGTTGTTGACGACCGGTGGATGGCAGCAGAAGTCCTGCCCTACCTGGAAGTGCTGCGTGAATCCGGCCTGGGGCTGCTGAAGGAGGCCGGCGAAAAGGCCACCGCCGCAGAACCAGGCCTGGAGGTCTCGCTGCAGCTCCTCGAAGGCGGCGTTGGGGCGGCACTGGGTGATTATTCCAAGAATGCCTCCATGCTTGTCCTCGGGACCAGCGGGCACAACCGCGGTGCCCTGACGGACCGGGCACTCCAGGCAGCAGCGACCGCGGAGTGCCCCGTGGCCGTCATCGGCGACGGCCAGGCGGAGGGCCGTGGCGTCCTGGTCGGCGTGGACGGGTCGCGGGAGGCGACCCAGGCGGTGGCGTTCGCGGCCGCCGAAGCTGATGGGCTCGGCGAGGAACTGACCATTCTTTACGCCTTCACCGGCCCCAACCGTTGGATCGCTGCAGGACTTCCGCAGAGCAGCTTTGCCACCCACGTGGTCGAGGAGGAACGGATCGTGTTGTCCGAAACAGAGGCCGGCCTCCGGCAGGACTACCCGGACCTGGTGGTGCACACCGTGATGGAAACGGTGCTGGAACCGGCCGACGCCCTGCTGCGCGCTGCCGCCGGCGCCCGGCTGCTGGTCCTGGGAAGCCGCGGAAAAGGTGGCTTCGGGAGGTTCGTCCTGGGGTCCACGGCGCACGCCGTGCTGAGCCAGCCACCGTGCCCGACCGTGATCACCCGGATGCACAAGCAGCACGACGGCTGACCGGGCCTGCCCCCTGGCCGCGAGATGCCGATAACTGGGGACCACGGCGTACCGGGCCCGGGAGTGGACATCCGCCATTCCCGGGACGGGCTCTCCACCGCCGAAGTACTCGAACGGACCACTGCAGGGCGCGTCAACAGCGTGCCGACGGCAACCAGCAGGAGTGTCCGCGAGATCGTCCAGGCGAATGTGTTCACCCTCTTCAACGCGGTGGTGGGAGGGTGTTTCATCCTGCTGCTGGTCCTGGGCCAGTGGCGGGATGCGCTCTTCGGACTGTCGGCAATCAGCAACTCGCTGATCGGCATCATCCAGGAGTACCGGGCCAAGCGGTCCCTCGACCAACTGGCCATCCTGCAGGCTGCCCGGAACACGGTGGTCCGCAATGGCGCCCGGCAAACCATCTCCTCGGAAGAACTTGTCCCCGACGACCTCGTGGTCCTCAACGCCGGGGACCAGGTCACCGCTGATCTGTTGCTCCTGGCCGGAGCCCCGCTCGAGCTGGATGAATCCCTCCTGACCGGCGAATCCGAACCCGTGCCCAAGGCCGGCGGCGCGGTGCTGCTGTCGGGTTCGCTGATCCTGGCAGGCAGCGGCAGGGCAACCGTGCTCCGCGTGGGGCCGGAGACGTTCGCCTACCGGCTGGCGGCCGAAGCACGCAGGTTCTCCCTGGTCACGTCGGAGATCCGGAGGGGGCTGGAAAAGGTTTTCGCCGTCATCACGTGGCTGCTTCTCCCCACCGCCCTGCTGCTGACGAATGCCCAAATGCTGGAGCAGGGCGGCTGGGCCGGGGCCATGGGATCGGGACGGTGGGTCCCGGCCGCCGTCGGCGCCATAGCGGGCATCATGGCCATGATTCCCCTGGGCCTGCTCCTGATGACCAGCGTGGCGTTTGCCGTGGGCGGGCTCCGGCTTGCCCGCCAAAAGGTCTTGATCCAGGAACTTGCCGCGGTGGAGGTCCTGGCCCGGGTGGACGTCCTGTGCCTCGACAAGACCGGGACCTTGTCCTCCGGGTCCATCGAATTCGACGCCCTCCATGACGCCGGGAGGCCCCGGGCCCCCGGTTGGCAGGCGGCCCTGGAATGGTTCGGCGGCAACGCCGAAGCCAGCAGCACCGCTGCCGCTATCGGGACAGCTTTCCCCGCCCTGCAGCCGCTTCCCGAGCAGGATTCGGTGCCGTTCTCTTCAGCACGGAAGTGGAGCTCGGTCACCTTCGGGCCGGAGTCAGCGGCCGCGGGCACCTGGATCCTGGGAGCACCCGACGCGGTGCTTGGCTCTCCCGGCAGCGCTGCGGCGCACGCCCAGGCCGCCGCCCTTGCCGCCACCGGCCTCAGGACCTTGGCCCTGGCGCATCTGCCTGGACCGCTGCCGCAGGGGGCCGCGGAGGATGGCCTTCCGCTGGACCTGGTGCCCGTGCTGCTGCTGACGTTCCGTGAGAGCATCCGCCGTGATGCCGCCGCCACCCTCGACTATTTCCGGCGCCAAGGGGTTTCGGTCAAGATCATCTCCGGTGACGACCCCCGGACCGTTGCTGCGCTGGCGCGGGCCGTCGGATTTGGAACCGGCGTTGCCTTTGATGCGCGCGGCCTCCCCGAGGACTCCCTCCGGCTTGAGGAGACAGTAGAGGGCTGCGACCTCTTTGGCAGCGTGACGCCGTCGCAGAAGCGGGACCTGATCCAGGCGCTGAAACGGCGCGGGCACACCGTGGCGATGACCGGGGACGGAGTGAATGACGTCCTGGCCCTCAAGGAGGCGGACCTGGGCATCGCCATGGACTCGGCGTCACCGGCGACAAAGGCCGTGGCGCGGCTGGTGCTCCTGGACGGGCGCTTCGAGCGGCTGCCGGCGGTGGTGGACGAGGGGCGCCGGGCCATCAGCAATATCGAGCGCGTCTCCCTGGTCTTCCTCAGCAAGACCGTCTACGCCACGGTCATCTCCGTGGTAACCGGCATTATGCTGCTCGCTTTTCCGTTCCTGCCCCGGCAATTGTCGGCGCTGGACGGCCTGACCATTGGCCTGCCGTCATTCTTCCTGGCCCTGCAGCCCGGCGGGCAGCGCTACGCCCCTGGATTCCTGCGGCGCTCGCTGGCCTTCGCCCTGCCGGCCGGCGCCTGCGCGGCCCTCTGCGTCCTGGCCGTCAGTGTCTACGCCCAGTCTTGGGAAGGCTACAGCCAGGAAGATGCCCAGTCGGCGGCAACGGTGACCCTGGGCCTGGTGGCGGCGTGGATCCTGGTGCTGGCCTCCCGGCCGCTGAACTGGACCAAGGCCCTGATCCTTGCCGGAATGTACGCCGGGCTGGTCCTGCTGTTCACGGTGCCGTTGACGCAGGACTTCTTCCGCGTGGACGTGCCGCCTGCCGGCCTGCTGGTGCCCGCGGCAGCAGTGGCCGCCGCGGGATGCCTGGCCATTGAATTCATCGGCCGGCTAACCCGCCGCCCGTCCACGGCTGCCGGCAGGCCGGTGCTGGGACCTTTGCCTCTGGAACCGGTGCCACGTGAAGCGGATGGTGGAAATGCCGGGCACCGCGATGGTCCGGCACGCACATGAGCAGGAGGCAAGAATGACTGACCTGATGAAATGGTTCGATAACCGCCGCTCCCCCATGGACGTCATCGAGAGGCTCTTCGAAGGCGACGTTGGTTCCTCCGCCATCCGGGTGGAGGAAATGGTGGACGGCAACACACTGGTGGTTCGCGCCGAACTTCCGGGCATCGATCCGGAGAATGACGTCGACGTCACGGTTTCCGACGGCGTGCTGTCCATCAAGGCGGAGCGGCAGGAGAAGAAGGAGCACAAGGACAAGGACAGCTACCGGTCCGAGTTCAGGTACGGATCTTTCGTCCGCCGCATTCCCCTCCCCAGCGGCGTCCAGCAGGGCGACGTCACCGCGTCCTACAAGGACGGCGTCCTGGAAGTCCGCGCTCCCATGCCGGAGCAGGAACGGGGAGCCGGGGCGTCGAAGATCCCCGTCAGCAGGGGCTGAGCACAGTCAGGGTACGACGCCGGTGCCTGGCTCCCACGGGTTCCGTCCCCCTTGGGAGCCAGGCACTTTCGGTGCACGGGCGGTCAGCGGCGGTCCCGGGCAGCCGCAGCCTCTGCCGCAGCAATAACGGGTACGGTCCTGACGTAGGTGTCCGGGTTCAGCGACACGGAGTCGATTCCCTGGCTGACCAGGAACTCTGCCAGGTCCGGATGGTTGCTGGGTCCCTGCCCGCAGATCCCGATCTTGATGCCGGCGGCGTGGGCCTTGCTGATGGCCTCGGCAATCATTGACATCACTGCCGGGTCCCGTTCATCGAACAGTCCCGAAAGCTCTTCCGAGTCGCGGTCCACGCCCAATACCAGCTGGGTGAGGTCGTTGGACCCGATGGAGAAGCCGTCGAAGCGCTTGGCGAATTCCTCCGCCAGGACCACGTTGGAGGGGATCTCGCACATCATGTAGAGCTGCAGGCCATCCTCGCCTCGCACCAGCCCCTGCTCCGCCATCGCCTGGATGACCTGGTCAGCTTCGCGCACCGTGCGGCAGAAGGGAACCATGACAATGACGTTGGCGAACCCCGCTTGTTCCCGGACCCGTTTCAGTGCCCTGCACTCCAGGGCGAAACCCTCCCGGTAGTGGCTGCTGTAGTAGCGGGACGCGCCGCGGAACCCCAGCATGGGGTTCTCCTCCGGCCGCTCGAAGGCGCTGCCTCCGATCAGGTGGCCGTACTCGTTGCTCTTGAAGTCGCTGAGCCGGACGATCACGGGCTTGGGGTGGAAGGGCGCGGCGATCTTGGCGATTCCCGTGGCCAGTACGTCGATGAAGTACTCCTGCGGGTCCTGGTAGCCGCTGGTGAGCTGGCGGATCAGCGCTGACTCCTCCGGGTCCGCCACCTTCCCGGGGTGGACCAGGGCCATCGGGTGGATGCGGACCAGGTTGTTGATGATGAACTCCATCCGGGCCAGGCCTACGCCGGCCGCCGGAAGCCGCCACCATGCGAAGGCGGCGGCGGGGCTGGCGATGTTGATCATCACGTCGGTGCGGGTGGCCGGGAGGGCCTGCATGTCCGCTTCCTCCACGGCGTAATCCAGCAGCCCCTCGTAGACGCGGCCCTCTTCCCCTTCCGCGCAGGACAAGGTGACCGGGACGCCGTCGGGCAGTACCTCCGTTGCGTTGCGCGTTCCCACGACGGCGGGCACTCCCAGCTCCCGGCTGACGATCGCTGCGTGGCTGGTGGGGCCGCCGTGGTCGGTGATGATGCCCGCGGCCCGCTTCATCACGGGCACCCAGTCCGGGTCAGTCATCCGGGTGACCAGCACGGCGCCGTCGACAAAGGACTCGATGTCCTTCGCGTCGCGCACCACGCACGTCATCCCCTGGGCAATCGAATCGCCGATCGCCGCGCCGGTGGCGAGGACCTTGCCCGGCTGGGCCAGGTGGTAGGTGCGGAGGATGGAGGTGCTGCGGCGTGCCTGGACCGTCTCCGGCCGGGCTTGGACCATGAAGAGCTCGCCGGTGATCCCGTCCTTGGCCCATTCCATGTCCATAGGCCGCCCGTAGTGGTCCTCAACCGCCACCGCCCAGCGGGCCAGCAGGACAACCTCCGGGTCGGCAAGCACCAACGAGCGCTGCTCCCGTTCAGTGGTTTCCACGGTCCGGGTCCGTGCGTCCCCTCCCTGGCTGTAAACCATCTTCCGCTCCTTGGCACCACATTCGCGCTCGATGACCGGGGTGAAGCGCTGGTCCGCCAGGAGCGGCTTGAAGACCTGGTACTTGTCCGGGTTGATGGTGCCCTGGACGACGGTTTCGCCAAGGCCCCACGCAGCGCTGATGACCACGACCCCCGGGAAGCCCGATTCGGTGTCGATGGAGAACATCACACCGGAGGCGCCAAGGTCCGAACGGACCATCCGTTGCACCCCGACGGACAGGGCGACATCCAGGTGGTCGTAGCCCTTCATCTCGCGGTAACTGATGGCCCGGTCCGTGAACAGGGACGCGTAGCAGCGCCGGCAGGCCTCAAGGACGCCGCGCTCCCCTGCCACGTTCAGGAAAGTTTCCTGCTGGCCCGCGAAGCTGGCGTCCGGCAGGTCCTCGGCGGTGGCACTGCTGCGGACCGCTACGGCCGCCTGGGCCTGCCCGGCACGCTGGCACAGGGCCCGGTAGTGTTCCTGGATGCCGGCCGCAATATCCGCCGGGAACGTGGACTGCAGGAACAACTCGCGGATTGCCGCCCCGGCCTGGCGAAGGGTCGATTGCCCGGCGCGCTGGTCCTCGATGTGTTGACGGATCCGGGGTTCCAGGTTGTTCGCGGCCAGGAAAGCGCGGTAGGCGGAGGCCGTGGTGGCGAATCCCTCAGGAACGCGGACCCCTGCTGATTGCAGTGCCCTGCTGAGCTCCCCGAGGGACGCGTTCTTTCCTCCCACGGATGGGATGTCCGCGATCCCGGTGTCCTCGATCCAGACGACGTTCGTGGCAGTAACGGAGGATTCTGCGGTGGCACTCATGGCTCGATTCTTGCCCCGGGCCGCAGGGGCAGTCAGAGTCTTTGGTCCCGGCGCCCAATGCTCAGGTGCGGCGCAGGCGCACCCGGACGGATTTGTGGATCCAGTCCGCCAGCAGGACGGCGGGGGCTGCCAGGAGTGCGAGGAGTAGCCCTTCGGGGGATGGCGGGGACTGGCCCAGCAGCGCGGCGAGGGACGGCAGGTACAGGCACGCCCCCAGGATGGCCGCTTCTGCGAGCACGGCCCACACCAGGAGCCGGTTGGTTCCCCAGCCCAGCTTCCACGGGGGCACCGTTGCGCTCCGGCAGGCAAACGCGTTGGCGAGTTGTCCCAGGACGACGGCGGTGAAGGCCGCACCGGAGGCGGCCATCAGCAGGGGCACCTGCGGAGCCTGTCCACGGGTCCAGCCACCGTCTGCCAGGACGGCGGAGAACACGGCCATTTCGACGGCTGCTTCAACCGGGCCCAGGATGCAGAACACCCTGATGATCAGGCGACGGTCCATGAGGTGCCGGCGTTCGGGCGGACGGGACAGCACGCGCTTCCCCGGCGGCTCGGCACCCAGGGCAAGTGCCGGCAGCAGGTCGGTGCCGATGTCCAGGGCAAGGATCTGGAGGACACCCAGGGCCAGCGGGAAATGGCCGCCGGAGAGCGCCCAGATGACGAAGGGGGTCAGTTCGGCCACGTTGTCGGTGAGGTGGTAGGTGAGGAAACGGTGGATGTTGGCGTAAGTTGCCCGGCCCTGTTCAATGGCGGCCACAATGGTGCCGAAATGGTCATCAAGGAGGACCAGGTCCGCGGCTTCGCGCGCCACGTCGGTTCCGCTCAGGCCCATGGCCACCCCGATGTCGGCTTCGCGCAGCGCCGGGCCGTCATTGACGCCGTCCCCGGTCATGGCCACCACGTGCCCGCGGGACTGCAGGGCCTTTGCGACGCGAAGCTTTTGCTCGGGTGAGACCCTGCTGACCACCACTCCGTCCCGGTCCAGGAGCGCTCCGAGCACCTGGTCGTCGTCCGGAAGTGCTGCGCCTTCCAGGACGTGTTCGGGCGTTCCCGTCAAGCCAATCTGCCGGGCGATCGCGGCGGCGGTGGCGGGGTGGTCGCCGGTGATCATGGCCACCCTCAGACCTGCCTGCCGGGCTGTGCGGATCACGTCCCCAACGTCCGGTCGCGGCGGATCCTGCAGCCCGATCAGGCCCAGGAGTTCCATTCCTGTTTCGAGCTCCGCTGGTGAAGCGGACTGCCAGGTGCCGGGGGCGCCTCCGAGCCGCCGGCGGGCCACCGCGATGACGCGCAGGCCCCGGTTCGCCATGACGTCCACGTGATCCCTGACCGGGTCGGGCACGGACTCACAGACGGGAAGGACGGTTTCGGGGGCACCTTTACAGAAAAGGTCCTGCCCCACGATCGCTGACTCCCTGCGCCGGACAGGATCGAAGGGGAACCGCCGGAGCGGAGCGGGCCCGGACCCCGGGCCCGTCAGCCTGCGTGCCAGGACGTCCATGGCCGCCTCCATTGGATCACCCTGGGCACGCCATTGTCCGTCGTGGAGCTCGGCACGGCCCTGGGAAGCGGCGCGGGCGGCGAGCGCGGCCTGGGCAGCTTTCTCGACGCCACGGCCCTCAATCTGCGCCTCGGGGGCATACCCGTCCCCAGCCACGTGGATGGCGCCCTCGGGCGTGAAGACTTCGACGGCGTTCATCCGGTTCTGCGTCAGGGTCCCGGTTTTGTCCGTGCAGATAAAGGTGGTGGAGCCCAGGGTTTCCACTGCTTCAAGGTTGCGGACCAGTCCTTGGCGGGCGGCCATGCGCTGGGCGCCCATGGCCAGGGACAGTGTGACGGTGGGCAGGAGCCCTTCGGGGACCAGCGCCACGGCAACGCCGATGGAAAACAGGAAGGAATCCCGCCACTGGAAACCCACCAGCAGCGAGGCCAGGAAGAAGACGGCCGCAATGCCCAGTGCCATGCCCGCAGTGACCCGGACTATCCGCCGCAGCTCCATGGACAGTGGCGTTGGTGGCGGAACCGCGGCGCTGGTGAGGGCCGCTATCCCCGCCAGCCTGGTCTTGGCGCCAGTTGCGGTGACGGTCGCCTCCCCATAACCGTTGACCAGGAAGGTGCCGCCCCAGGCCTGGTCCCCTGCGGCTTTGGGCACCGGGTCGCTTTCGCCGGTCAGCATCGATTCGTCCACCGCGCAGGCGGAGGCAGCGAGGAGCGCCATGTCTGCCGGGACCCGGTCGCCGGCCGCCAGCAGCACCACGTCCCCCACCACCAGTTCTCCGGCGTGGACCTTCCGGATCTTCCCGTCCCGCCTGACCAACACGTCCGCCGGCAGCAGTCCGCGTAGCTTCGCGGCGGCGTGCTGGGCGCGTTCCTGCTGGATGTGCGCGAACACCCCGTTGACTATGACCACCACGATGATCGCCACTGCCAGTTGCGGCATGTCCGCGATGAAGGCCAGTGCGGCGGCGCACCACAGCATGAGGGCGAAGAAGTGCGTCATTTCCCCCCAGAGCTTCCGCCACTGGGATACGGGTTTCTCCGTAGGGAGCTGGTTGGGGCCCGCCTGCTTCAGGAGTTGCGCCGCCTCCGCGGAGCTCAGGCCCTCCGCGGCCCTCACACGGCGTCCGCCTCCTGCCCTACCAGCAGGACCGGACAAACGGAATGGGCTGCGCAGGCCTTGCTGACCGAGCCCATGGCTGCCTTCAGCAGGCCGCCCTCGCCGTGCCGCCCCACCACCAGCATCTGCGCCCGCCCGCTCTCCTCCACCAGCACCTTTGCCGGTGGCCCGAACTTGATGGTGACGTCGATGTTTTCGGGCCGGTCCCCGGAGAAGGCCCGGCCCAGGGCGTCCTCGACCAGGCGCCCTGCCGCATCCTCCAGCCTGGCGGTGAACTGCCGGTCCGCCCCTTCCAGGCGTGACATCACCAGGTAGTCGGGCATCCCGACGCAGGAGATGACTTCGAGGCGGGTGCCCAATCGGGCTGCCAGCGTGCCCGCGTAGCGGAGCGCGGCGGAGGAGTATTCAGAACCGTCCACGCCCACGATGACGGGCTTGGCCCCTGTGTCTGCATTCATGGGAACCACGATCCCGGCCGGCGAATGCCGTGGGAAGGGCCAAAGGTCACGCCCGCGGCGCAGCCAGCTTCCGGTCTGCACCGTGCAGCGCACGCAGGCCGTTCAGGATGGTGGCAAGGTCCACGAACTCCTGCAGGAGGGCACCGGCGACCGCGGGAATGTATCCCGTCATGGCTATGGCCATCAATACCAGGCTGAGTGCTATTCCTGTCCAGATACTGACCAACGCCACGGACACCGTCCGCTTTCCAATGGCCACGGCCTGCGCAACTTTCGAGACGTCGTCGAGCATGACCACCACGTCAGCGGACTCACTCGCTGCCGTGGCGCCCTTGGCGCCCATGGCGATGCCCACATCGGCCACGGCAAGGACAGGGGCATCGTTGACGCCGTCGCCCACCATCAGGACAGGCCGTTCCAGGATTCCCGCCACCGTGTTGACCTTGTCCTCCGGGAGGCAGTCCGCCTGGACGCGGCCGATCCCCGCTTCCTCGGCAATATGCGCGGCGGTTGCGTGGGCATCACCGGTCAAAAGCATGGTGTTCCGCACGCCCAGGCCGTTCAGCCGGGCCAGCGTATCCACCGCGTTGCGGCGCAGCGGATCCTTCATGATCAGTGCACCGGCGTACCCGCCGTCCACGGCCACATGGACCGCGAGTTGCCCGCTGTGGACGGTGGCCTCGCGGAATCCGGTGGAGGAACTCCGCACCAGGCCGGCCTTGCCCACCACCACCGTCCGGCCGTCGCAGACGGCTTCCACGCCGTGGGTGGCGTTCTCGGTGGCCTGCTGCACGGGAAGGAGTGCCAGTCCGGCGGCCGCGGCGGCATCAATGACGGAGCCTGCCAGGACGTGCGAGGAGTACTGCTCGGCGGAGGCAGCCAGTTGCAGGATCTTTTCGCTGCCCAATGCCTCGCCCTGGCCCGGGGCCACCTGGATGCCGTCCAGGACGGGGCGGCCTGACGTGAGGGTTCCGGTCTTATCGAAGACCGCCGTCTGCGCTTTCGCCAGCTGCTCGAGGGTCCGGGTGTTCTTGATGATGATGCCCTTGTGGGCGGCCTGGCTGGTGCCGGCAAGGAAAGCCACCGGCGCGGCGATGAGGAGCGGACAGGGCGTGGCAACAACCAGGACCTGGGCGAAGCGGAGGGGATCGCCGGACAGGAACCATGCTGTGCCGGCCATGGCCAGGGCCAGGATGGTGAAGGGAACGGCGTAGCGGTCGGCAAGGCGCACCACCGGTGCGCGGCTGTTGGACGCCTCTTCCACCAAGGCGATGATCCGGCTGTATTGGGAGTCCGCGGCGGTGGCTGACGCGCGCATGCGGATGGCCGCCACCCCGTTGACGGAACCGCTGAGCAGGGTTTCCCCCCGCGTGCGCTCCACCGGGAGGCTTTCCCCGGTCAGTGATGATTCGTCAAGGCTGGCAGAGTCGGACAGGAGTTCGCCGTCCACGGGTACCAGTTCGGAGGGACGGACCACCAGGACGTCCCCCTGGGCCACGTCACCGATTGGGGTGTCCTCGAGGACCGCACCGGCTCCTTCGCGGTGGGCAAAACGCGGCGCCCGGTCCAGCAGGGACCGCAGTTCGCGCGCGGCACGTCCTTGGGCAAAATCTTCCAGCGCCTCGCCGCCGGTCAGCATCAGGATGACCACCAGTGCAGCGAGGTATTCGCCCACCACCACCGTGCTGGCAATCGCCATCAGTGCCAGCAGGTCGATTCCCCAGCGTCCCTCCCGCAACGACCGGACCATGCCGGCAGAACGAGCCACCACGATGACGGCAGCATAGGCTGAGGCGAGGACGCGGACCTGCAGTTCCAGGCCGAATTGGAGCAGCACCAGCACTGCTGCGAGCATCACACAGGTCAGCGCGACGACGGGATACCGCCCCATGAAGCCCCAGGCCCTTTCGACGGGCGACGCGGCGGATCCGTCGGGGTCGACGTTGCCGGGGCTCCCGCCGGTGGTCGCAGGCGTGGCAGCCGGCTTCCTCATCCAGCACTCTTCTGCAGCTGCTGGTTACGCTCATCACGCATGGAACCGAACCTACCCTGCTGCCGACGGCCGGGCTAGGGCATTTGGCCCCGGCAGCCGTGCATGACTTTCCGCCCTGCAACAGTGCCAATCCGCAGGAAAGGATGAAGGGCAACGATGCCGTACGCACCCGGAGTTGGCCATGGAATCAGTACCTGGGACGGTGGAAGGGTTCTTCGCCGGCGCTCCGGACGCCCTGCGGCTGTACCAGGCAGCGGAGCGGATGGCAGCCCAACTGGGCCCGCACGAGGTCCGGGTCGGCAGGAGCCAGGTCTCCTTCCGGCGTCGCCGCGGCTACGCCTATCTTTGGCGCCCGGGACCACCAACGGCCTTTAGAGTCCTAAGGCCCTGTCATGCCAGGGCCAGGACAGCGAGGCTGGTGCCATGACTGAAAATGGCCCGCAGCCGCAAAAGGTCCACATCGACGAACAGCACGTGGCAGTGGTCCGCGAACGGGTGCCCATGGACGCGCTTACCAGTTTCTTTGGCCGGGCCTTCGGTGCCGTGATGGCCGCGGTCCAGGTGCAGGGTGCCAGCCCGGCGGGTCCGCCGTTCGCGAGGTACCACGGAATGCCGGGGGAATCGGTGGACGTCGAAGCCGGTTTCCCTGTCGCCGGGGACTTCCACGGCACCGGCGAGGTGGCCAGCGGTGTGCTTCCCGATGCAGATGCCTTTGAAGCCATCCATATGGGCCCCTACGACACCTTGGGAACCACGTACGACGCCATCCGGCAGAGCATGGAAGCGGACGGAGCCACCCCGGCGGACTCCATGTGGGAGTACTATCTGACCGATCCCGAACAGCAGCCGGATCCGGCCACCTGGCAGACCAGGGTGGTTTGGCCGATCGCCTGAAGCTCGGGCAAGCCTGTCCCCAGGAGGGCACCATGGCCAGTAACCGTCCGGGCCTTCGGCGTGGGACTGCCGTTGCCGGCGCCGGGGACCGGCACGACTGGGCGTTCCTCTACCTCGTGGCAGGGGCGTCGTCGATCCTTTTAGTGTTCCTGTTGATTGCTGCACTGGTGCTCGACTTCCTGGCACCTCCGCCCGTGCACGGCGGGGCCGCCACGCTTGGGTTCATCGCATCGAACAAGGCCGGCTATATTGCGGAGCAGATCCTGTGGATCCTGCCGAATGTCTTACCTGTGCTGGTGTTCACAGCCCTCTTCGTGGCCTTGGTGGCGGTGCGAAGAAGCCTGCCCCTGATAGCACTGATCTTCGGTGCGCTGCCCTGGGCACTCCTGCTTGCGGTACCGGTCAGCAGCCGGGGCTCCCTGAACCTGGTCTACCTCAGCGACCGCTTCATGGCTGCCGGGTCGGAAGACGAACGGCGGACCTACGCGACCGCCGCTGAAGCCATCATCGCCGAGAACAACACCCCGGCAATCGCCGGTGTGCTCTCCGCCCTCGGGATCCTGCTGATGGGCCTGGCCATGCTCAGGTCCGGACAGGCAGTTTTCCCCCGCTACCTGGCGTGGACCGGCATCGCCACCGGGGCCCTGGGGGTGGCCAGCGAGGTTCTTCGCTACGCGGCCCCCAGCTTCTACTGGGGCTACGGAATATTGCTGTGGGTGTGGTTCGTCGCCACGGGCATTGCGTTGATCCGCCTGTCGCGCCCTGCCGCCCTGCATCTCCGGCGCACCTGAGCTCCGGCATCCCGGTCAAGGACCTTGGTCCCTAAAGCAGGGACTGGCCCTTTGAGAGGGTGGTTAGGTCGAAAAGGTGCGCGACGCTGAGGTTGTGCACCGTTTGGTGGCCGTGCCGGAACCGGGTATGGCGTGCAGCCCCACTCCACAGGGGGCATGAGTTTGAGGAGAACAAGGCTTATGGCAGGTACGTTCGAACTGTTTGTCGATGATGATGCGCAGATTCGGTTCCGGCTTGTGATGCCCGACGGACACGTGCTGGCGGTTTCCGGACAATTCACGGACAAGCAGGCGGCGGCCGCCGCCATCGAGGAGGTCCGCGAGTGCGCGGGTACGGGCCTCATCAAGGACGTGGTAGCTCCACGTTCCGGTGTCGTCCGCACGTCCCCGCAGCACCCGCGGTATGCCGTCCACCGTGCACCCCGGAGGCTCAACAACCTCGGTGCCGCCTGAGGCTGGGAGGCGTAGGTCCTACGGCGCGGCTCGACCCCAAATGCCCGAGTCCGCCGTCAGAAGCTTGAGGAACTGCCGGATCCGGAGAAGCTGCCGCCGCTGCTGCCGTATCCGGTGGTTCCGCCACCGCCCCTGGCCGAATTGACGCTGCTGACCCCGGTGTTGAAGCCGGAGTTGAAGGTGGCAACGGAGAAGAAGGTATAGGACGGGTACACCGTGCCCAGGATGCTCGGTTCGTAAGTCCGCTGCCTGCGGTGGTCCGTGCCGCCGTGGGCAGTTTCCATCTGTTCACGCATCAGCTGTGCCTCGCGGTCTGTCCGGGCGAAGCCCTGGATCACGGTTTCGGCGTGGTTCTCCAGCAGCTCCGAGAGACGGGATCGCGCGCTGTACAGCCGGTCCAGGGCCTCCTCCGGACTGATCCGCCGCTCAGCCAGGCCGGCCGTCCAGCCCTCGATGTCCCGGAGGCTTTCGTCACGGAAGGAACGGAGCGCCGTGGCGGTGGCCGAGTCCCCCTGGCCGTGGCGTTTGGACAGGAGCTGCTCCAGCCCCGCAAGGTCTTTGCGGAAGGGAGCCAACTGCCGGTCCCAGGCCGTAGGCCAGGTATCGGCACGGTTCAGCAGGGCATTGCTGTCCGAGATGACGTCATCCAGGGCATCCAGCTCCGCGGCACTGTCAGCGAACCGGCGGGCCAGTTTAAGGTTTTTCCTGCTGCTCAAAGCCCGCTTACCCAATGCGTGCACCTGGTTGGAGAGCTCTGTTGCAGCCGCATATTTGCTAAGGAACGTCCTGTGTTTCTCCAGGACCTGGCTGCCGTAGCGGGATGATTCCGGGATGGTGGCGGCATTCAGTTCCGTAACCTCCAGGTCCATGCTGACGTTGGAGTAGCTGCGGTCCCCGCGTTCGATCTGCTTGCGGCACTGGTTCCTGGTCACGGCACGCACAATCAGCCATGCCGCTGCCCCCAGGACGACCGTTCCGGCGAGGACCCAGGCGGTGACCAGGAACGCTGCCGAGCGGTACCAGGGCTGGTTGATGAGCTCTGCCCCGCGGCGGATGCCGGCGACGGTGCCGTCAGTCCACTGGGCGTCGCGAAACAGTTCCTTGGACGCGTCCTGGATGTCGCTGCGCTGCTCGAGCGACACTTTCCGGTCCTCGCCCATGTACGTCCCCACATGCCGGCCCACGGGGTCAATGGCGAAGATGAACAGTCCGTCGGCCCATTTTTGGCCGTCCGGGCTGATCCACTCCGGATGCGTGGACCGCGCGAATTTCAGGACTTGCTCATTGAGGTTGTCCGCCGCCGTGCCGTTGTAGGTGAAGACGGCAACGCGGGTGGGCTCGTAGAACTGGATGCGTTCGACGGCGGGCACCAGCGTGTTTTGGTCAAGCACCCCTGCGGTGTCCTCCACGATGACAGCCACAGGTGCCACCGCGGTGCCGGGCACCGCTGTGGCAACCAGCAGGGCGGCGAGTGCAAGCACCACCAGGGCTGTCCGGCGCACGATGCTGCCCATGTTCCTCCCCACTGTTTAGAATCAGGATGAAACCAGGGAGCAGGGCTGCCAAAGGGCCTAAGGTCCTGTGAAGATCGTGTTGGTCAGGAGCGCAGTGCCGTGACGCAGGATGCAGGGTCCATTGTTGCCGGTTTTGACGGTTCGGAAGGGTCAGCGGCCGCGGTCCGCTGGGCTGCACGCCACGCGCAAGCCATCGGTTGCCCCCTCCATGTTGTGCACTGTTCGCTGTGGCCGCTCCTGACCCGGCACCTCGGCCCCGTCCCCGGCGTGTCAGGCAGTGGCCTGGAACAGTCCGCCCGGGCCATCCTCGAAGACGGCGTGGCGGTGGCCACCGCGGAGGTACCCGGCCTTCAGGTCAGGAGCACACTGCTGCACGGACTGCCGGCGCAGCTTCTGGCCGAAATCTCGGTGGGCGAACACATGCTCGTGGTCGGCAGCCGCGGCCTGGGCGGTTTCCTGGGCCTCCTGGTGGGCTCCGCGAGCCTGGAACTGGCAGCCACTGCCGCCTGCCCCGTCGCCGTAATCCGGCAGGAACACCACCCGGCCGGACCCGTCGTCGCCGCCGTCGATGACTCGGGTTCCCCTGCCGCGCTGGATGACGCCTGCGCCCTGGCAGCAGCATGGCACGCACCTCTCAAAGTGGTCCATGTCCGGCACCAGCCTGCGGGCTACCGGCTGCCGGAAGGACAGGACGCGGCGGCCGCTGCCCAAGCGGTTCTGGCTTCGGCCCTGGACCGGGCAGCAGCCCTGGCGCCCGCGGTCCGCGCTGAGGCCGAATTGCTGACGGACAGCTCAGTCCCGCGCGCCCTGCTCAAAGCCGCTGAAGAGGCCCGGATGATCGTGGTGGGAACGCAGGGCCGCGGGATGCTGAGGGAAACCATCGGTTCCACGGCCCACGCAGTACTGCATCACGCCCGCGGGCCCGTCCTTGTCTCACGGCACGGCAGGTGACGCAGGGGCTGCGGGTGTCGGGCCGGATGCCTGCCGGGTCTCCGCCTAAGCTGGTCAGGTGACCCCTGTTCCCTCCCCCGGCCCGCTGGACGTCGTGGTCCACTCCGGACCGGCGGACTGGTGGGTCATCCTCGCCGGCTTGGGCCCCTTGGCTGTTCTCACCGCTGCCCTGCTGGCCTTCTACATTAACTGGCGCACGCTCAAGCAGCGCACCGCCGCCGACAAGACGGCGCTCGACCAAAAACGCGAGGCTGACGCCAACGCGCTGCAGCAAAAGACCGAGGCGGACAGCCGGGCTGAGTGGTGGCGCCGGACCCAGTGGGCGCTGGACCGGGCGCTGGATCCTGATGAAGGCACCAAAGCGCTGGGGCTGGCGACGCTGGAAGTCCTGGCCAGGAGCGAACTGGCGCGCAACGAGGAACTTGAGTTGTTCGACATTGCCTGGAAGAGCGTGTCCGGCGACGAGAACGGGGACGAGCCCGGGCCCGGTTCCGGGGAGGAGGCAGCCTTCGTGGACGACCACCACAACTTAGGCGAGAATGGAACAACGGATGAAGACAGCAGCAAGGAGGTTGGATCATGAGTGCAACATCGCCTGAACACCGGTACGTCCATGCTCCCCGTAACAGCGCTGCCAAACCCGCCCAAAAGAAGGCCACCCCGGCCGAACACCGTGTCCAGGTTGCCGCCGCGCGGCTGCGCGTCACGCTGGATGAACGGCTGGGACGCGAGACGCCCGCCAAGACCAAGGCGCTGGCCAAGGAACCGATCTAGCGCGCCTTGCGTACGTATGGCGGTCGACGGCGCGTGGCGGGTTTTGGTGGTCGGCCGTCCGGTGGACGCGGACAGGCGCACGGCGGGAACGGATGGGGTGAACAGTGGCCGCGGTAATCCTCGGGTGTGACGCTGAGCTGCTGCGCCGCTGGAACTACCGTGCCGTCGTCGGAAAGGCGGCCGGATCCGGGATATTCCTTGACCGCTGGCACGCGGACTCCAGTCCCGGCGTTGGTCCGGGCAGCGAGGCATGGCTTTTCGTAAAGGGCAGCACTGAGGCAGCCAGCGGCCTGATCGGCCACGGCTTCGTGACGTCCCGGCCGCACCACCTTGAGGGCGCGGCGGATGCCGGACCCGCTCACTGGTTCTTCTGGGTGGCCTGGGATTCACTGCTCCCGCTCGGTGAGCAGGTACGGCCCGGAATTCTGGGCGAGGCACTCGCCGACAGCCTCGCGTCCAAGGCGGACGGACCGTCCGTGGTGACCCTGCCGCCGTCGTCCGTTCCTGTGTTGCGCCGGCTGTGGCGGGCCCACGCCCGGCCCACGGCGGATCCCCTCGAGGTGGCGGGCGGAACCGTTCCTCCGGAAGCACTCAGCACCGTCCACGTGAACCGGTACGAGCGCGACCCCGACGCACGGCTGGCCTGCATCGCGTTCCACGGCACGCAGTGTGCGGCGTGCGGCTGCTCGTTCGAGTCCGCTTACGGCGTGGCGGGGACGGGAGCAATCGGCGTCCACCATGTAGTGCCGCCGGAGATGCTCGACGGTACTTATCAGCTTGACCCCATTGCTGACCTTGTCCCGCTCTGCCACAACTGCCATGCCATGGCGCACAGCGCGAATCCGCCGCTGACCGTGGGTGAACTCCGACGCATCATGTCCGCGGCCGGCCACCTGAAGGGTGAGGTGGTCACGGACGTGGCCCTGCAGGCGCAGGAAGATGCGCGGCGAATCCTTGATGGCGGCCGGATGTAGGGTTGCTGGACTATCTTGGGACCATGGCGGAGCCGGGCCGGAAAGAATACGGGGTTGATCCCGAGGAGTTCGGCTCTGCCCAGGTAGATGCGGCAGCCCTGCAGGACGCCGGATTGGGCGACGTCGATTGGTCGGTCCCGCCACTGGGCGCCGTTCAGTTCACCATCGATGTTCCCAGCGGGAAGCTCGCCGCGATGGCCTTAGGGAATCCGGATGATCCCTGCGTCGTACTGGTGCCCGGCGCCACCGGCTCGAAAGAGGATTTCTCGCTGATGATGCCGGACCTCGCCCAAGCCGGCTACTACGCCCTGGCCTACGATCTGGCGGGTCAGTACCAGTCGGCCGGCGCTGGCCCGGAGAACCTGGTGCCGCCCAGGCAGCACTACGACTACCAGTTGTTTGTAGACGATTTCCTGGCAGTCCTGGAAACTACAGCCACCCCGGCCCACGTTGTGGCCTATTCCTTCGCCGGCATCATCGCCCAGCTCGCCTACCTGCGGCGGCCTGAACTGTTCCGTTCCATCACGTTCCTGGGGTGCCCGCCGGAACCCGGCCAGAGTTTCCGGGGCGTGAGCCGCATCGGCCGGTTCAGCACCTGGGTGAACGGGCGGGCGGGTGCAGCCCTCCTGATTTGGGGCATCCGGAGCGGCCGCGTGGCACATGTGCCGCCGGGACGGCAGCGGTTCGTCAACTACCGGTTCCGTTTCACCCGCCGCGCCTCCGTCCGCGATATCTACACCCTGATGCAGAACGTTCCGGACCTTCGGGCGGAACTGGCGGCGGCGCCGCTGCCCAAATTCGTGGCCGTGGGCGAACATGACCTGTGGCCGCTCCAGCTGCACCGGCTGTTCGCCCAGGCAATCCGGGCCCGGATAGGGGTGTACCGGGGCGGGCACAGTCCGTGCGAAACATCCCCGCACGAGTTCAGCCGCGACCTCCTGGCCCTGTATGCCAGGGACGTGGACGAGTAACGGGTCTCCTTGATGTCTGGCCCAGCGCGCGCCCTCAGCGCCCGCCCAGCCCGTGGAGGATCCCATTCATTATGGTCAGGAAGACCATGGCCGGCACGCCCAGCACCCACGCAGCCCGCCGCCGTCGTGCCTGGTCAACAAGGCGCCGCAGGGCATCAAAGTTCCGTTGCAGCCCCACCTGGTCACCGCGGGGAGCCGGGCGCCTGTGCCACGTTCCCGGCTGAACGGCGACGGCGGAGATGTTGGCTACTTCCTCCCCGGTGAGCACTGGCCTGAACCCGCGCAACCAGCGCAATAACTGGGCATCGGTGACCACTTTCACCGCCTCGGGTCTGGCCCGTATGGTCAGGCTCTTCGGTTCAACAATAACGACGACGCCTGTCACCTTCACCGGAAAGCGCGCCGCGGCAGTCAGCAGCTTCGCCCCACGCGCCGCTTCGTACGCCCCGTTGTAAAGGTGCCGGGTCTTTGTCCCCGCAACCATGAGGGTCCGGCCGGCTACCCAAACCGGCTGGCCGGAGTGGTTCTTAGTGTTGATGGTGAAGACTCCGGCCGGACCGACCAGCACATGGTCAATATCCGAGGTACCGGTTCCCACTGGGACAGCGTGAAGTACCAGCCACTCCGGCCCCAGGTTTGCCAGGAGCCTCCCCACAGCAATCTCGCCGAGGGCACCTCGGTACCATGGCGAACTTTCCTGGGTGAGTGGGCTGACTCCAAAGATCCGCTGAAGCGTGGAGCGGGGGCGCGCCAGTGCTTGCAGGGTCAGCAATTCTTCCATGACGGCCTGGCCTGGCACACGAGTCCCCAGATGTGCTGGTGCTGAATCAGCGTTCATTTATTTTCCCCCAATAATTTGCCTGTGCACCCCGAGGGTAAGGGGCGTTGAGGTGTCTCCGGGGTGAAAACCGGCCTCGATGTCCGGATCTTTCCCGAATACTTGGGCGAACCTGCGGGAAGTGCCACCTCCCTTCCCCGGCGTGAGGCTGGCCTGCGATGCCGTTACTACCGCCCCGCTTCCCGGCACCAGGCACCCAGGCTAGGATCTTCCGGCACGCTCCAACGCCAGGGCGTGGGTCAGTGGCAGAGGAAGGATACCGACGTGGCCGGAAGCGCAGGAATGAACGGGCCGCATTGGCGACGGGTGCTGGCAACGCTTGGCAACGCGGACGCGAGGATAGCCTACGCGCAGATCGTACTGGGAGCCGCTCCCGGCGATGTCCTGCCCGACGTGAAGCAGCGGCGGCGGCAACGGGCCCTGGCGGCCCTGCTTGAGTCCGGGCTCGTGGGACGGCAGGCATCGGGTGAGTTGGTGGCGCAGGACTCCGTATTCCGGGACCTGCTTGCCCAGCAGCCGCGCCGGCAGCCGCTGACCGGGCTGGACAGATTCATGCGGCTGGGGCGGATCGAGCGGTACCCCGCCAACGTAGCCGAGCGGCAGGCCCTGCTGGCAAAGATCGCCAACGAGATCATCGAACCCGGCGAAAAGCTCACGGAAAGGCACATCAACGAGCGGCTGCTCAGCTATACCGACGACGTTGTCCTGCTTCGGCGCTACCTGGTCGACTTCGGCCTGCTGCAGCGCACGTCCACGGGCTCTTCGTATTCGTTGCCGGAATAGACTGCTGCCTGTCGTGTCGTGGAGTGCAGTAGCTCGGACAGCATGGGCGAGTCGCCAGGATTGAAGCCCTGCGGCAGGGCAGACCTCGCCGCCGATGGGATCTCGCCTAGAATTCTGACATGCCTACACTTGTTCACGAGTTTGCCTGGCCGGATCGGGTCGTCATCGGCACCGTCGGAGCTCCGGGGGCGCGCACGTTCTATCTGCAGGTACGCGCCGGTGCGCAGCTGGTGAGCATCGCCATGGAGAAGCAGCAATCGGCCCTGCTCGCGGAGAAGATCGATGAAATCCTCGACCAGCTCATCACCCTGGACGGCAACCCGTTCAGCGTTCCCACCGGCACGCCCGTCGAGTTGGTTGACAATGATCCGCTGGAGGCCGTTGAAGAGCAGTTCCGGACCGGCGCCATGGGCCTGGGCTGGGATCCGGCAACGGCGCAGGTGGTGATCGAGGCTTATCCCCTCACCGACGCCAATGGTGATCCGGAAGACGAATCCTTCGAGAGGGACGACGTCGAGGCCCCCGAAATGCTGTTGGTGCGGATGCCGGTGGGCACCGCCCGAGCATTTACCAAGCGCACGCGTGAGGTGGTGGGTGCGGGCCGCCCGCTGTGCCCGCTCTGCGGATACCCGATAGACCCCGAAGGGCACGTCTGCACTCCTCCCGAGCTGTGATTCCGGCTATCCGGCGGCCACAGGCTACGAGGACGCTGGCTCTATGGCGTCCTGGATTTTCTGGAGGGTAGCCGGGCCGGCCGCGATTTCAATGACGCCGCCGTCTGAGTCCAGGGTGATGATCCGGAAGTCGAACGGTACGTCCTGTTGATTGTCGTGCCGGTCAGCTTTCCGCACCGGAACGTCCGCAAGCCCAACTCCGGTGAACGTCATGCCGCGGCCACTGGGCGTCAACGAGTCGTCGACGATCGGCTGGAATTCGATCCTCTGCACGCCAGGGACAGCGATCCCCATCCGCCAGACGCTGTTCAACGAGCCCGGCGACGAACGCGGAAATCGTAGGAAGACCACTACGTCGCCATGCTCGTCGAGTCTCTCCGCCGCCGTCTGGAACCGCTTCGTCATAAAGAAGACGCCGCCACCGATCAAAAGCGCGTAGAACATGGCATTGGCCATGGCATCTTCGAGACTTTGCCCGGCGACAAGACTGGCCGCCAGGATGACAGCGCAGGCCACTGCGCCAACCAGGACGGCCCGGAGCGCGGGATGAATCTCGCCCCACTTCCTCATGGCGCCATCCTAGGGGCAGGGCCTCCCCCCAGCTACGGCCGCATCGTTTGGGACCCAAAGGTGATGACGCAGGCACTCTTGAGCGAACCTTGTGCCCTTCGTGGGCTGCCGTTCAGCAACGGGTCCTATCGTTGAGGCCAGATCCTGCCGCTGGGGCAGGGTTCTGGAGATGGACAGGGCCGGCGGCTGCAGCATCCCGAGACCGGATGCAGCCCCCCAAACCGCCGCCGGCCCACACCAGTGGGCTGCGGCCGCCGCAGTTCGCCTAAACACAGGCGTGACAAAGATCTGCGGCAAAAAGTCCGTCCCGTCCACCATCCGCCCATCATTACTGTCAGACCCTCCCTTCATTATTGGTACATGGGACACGGCACGGCAGCACGGGCGTTTGAGGCGATCGACGCCGCCCTTTCCGTGCTCCGTGGCGAGGTCGCCAGAGCCGTCCATGGGCCGCCCGCAGACGAAGATCCCTTGGCCGCCGTAGCCGATGAATGCCTGGACATCCTGGCCGGAGTGGCCCGCACCGAGGCCCGCGTCGCGGCCCTGAAGGCCGCGGCAGCGGCCAGGTTCGCGGAGTCAGCGCGGACTATGGCTCCCCCGGACATGCCGGTGCAGGCGCAGGAAGTGGCCGTCGCCGCGGAGGTGGGCTGCATCCTGGCCATCGGTGACCGCGCCGCCGGTGCGCTTCTGGCACAGTCCTACGCTCTTACCACCTGTCTTCCCCGGACCTTGGAAGCGCTCACGGCGGGAACTTTGTCGTGGCAGCACGCCCGCGCCATGGTGGACGAAACCGCCACCCTCAACTCGGGGGCCGCGACTGCATTGGAAGCCCACTTCCTCGACCCCGATGCGCCGAACGCCGCCCGGGGGTGCCCCGCCGGGGAGATGCCGGCATACCGATTCCGGCATAAGGCCCGCGTCTGGCGCGAACGTCACCACCCGGACAGCATCGAAAAGCGGCACGCAAATGGCATCGAGGACAGGAGCCTGGAGTTCGCTCCGGAACAGGACGGCATGGCGCGCTTGTCCGCACGTCTGCCCGCGGACAAGGCCACGGCCATCTGGAACCGCTACACCGCCATTGCCCGGGGCCTCCAGGGACCCAACGAGGAGCGCACACTCACCCAGCTCCGGGCGGATCTATTCGCCGCCACTGCACTTCGCGGGGGCACTGGCTGCACCGGTTGCTGCGGCCGGAACGGGGTCGGAGTGGACGGGGTCGGGGCCCCACCGAAGGGGCTCGCCGACGTCCCGGTTCCCCGCGCGGAAGTGCTGGTCACCGTCCCCGTATTTTCCCTGCTCGGTGCCACTGACGAACCCGCCATGCTTGACGGCTATGGTCCCATCCCGGCTTCCGTGGCACGGGACCTCGTGGCCAACGGCGCTGAGTCGTTCTACCGGGTGCTTGTGGATCCCCGCGACGGCGCACCGCTGGAGATCGGACGGACCAGTTACCGCCCCGGGAAAGCCATGCGAAGGTGGCTGCGGTTGCGGGACGGCAAGTGCCCCTTCCCTGGCTGCAACAACAGTTCCCTGGACAACGAAGCAGATCACCTCCTCGCCTGGCATCACGGCGGGACCACTGGGATCAGCAACCTTGGCCAACCATGTCCAAAGCACCATCGGTTGCGGCACGTCAGCAGGTGGCGTCCAACGGCTGCATCGAAGAATGAGCCACCGGGATGGGTTTCGCCCTCAGGACGCAAATACAGGAGTGAGCACCAGGACTGGGAACCGCCGGAGTTGCCTCCGCCCTTGCAGGCGCACGCTGGCATCCTGACTCAACCAGGCCGCAACGCAATGATGCCGGGCAAAGGCACAGTGGACTACTTCCGCCTGTCGCGGTCCCACCTGGAAGACAGCCTGGCCCAGTACCTCGCCGCGCGGTGAGCTCGGTGGTGTTTTAGAGATTCGTCCCGGGAAGCACAATGGACCCCGCACAGAACGCGCGGGGTCCATTGAAACCGGCTGTCTCAGTCAGAAACTGAACGTGCCGCCGGCAAAGTCCGTACCGGAGTAACCAGCAGTAGTAGTAGTTAGAAGTCCCAGTCCTCGTCCTCGGTGTTCACGGCCTTGCCGATCACGTAGGACGAGCCGGAGCCGGAGAAGAAGTCGTGGTTCTCGTCAGCGTTCGGGGACAGGGCCGACAGGATGGCCGGGTTCACGTCGGTGACGGATGCCGGGAACATCGCCTCGTAGCCCAGGTTCATCAGGGCCTTGTTGGCGTTGTAGTGCAGGAACTTCTTGACGTCCTCGGCCAAGCCCACGCCGTCGTACAGGTCGTGGGTGTACTGGACCTCGTTCTCGTAGAGCTCGAAGAGCAGCTCGAACGTGTAGTCCTTGATTTCCTGGCGGCGCTCCTCGGACACGGTCTCCAGGGCACGCTGGAACTTGTAGCCGATGTAGTAGCCGTGCACGGCTTCGTCGCGGATGATCAGGCGGATCAGGTCGGCCGTGTTGGTGAGCTTGGCGCGGGAGGACCAGTACATGGGGAGGTAGAAGCCCGAGTAGAACAGGAAGCTCTCCAGCAGGGTGGAGGCTACCTTTCGCTTCAGGGGGTCGTCGCCCTGGTAGTAGTCCATGACGATCTGGGCCTTCTTTTGAAGGTTCTCGTTCTCGGTGGACCAGCGGAACGCCTCGTCGATCTCCTTGGTGGAGGCCAGCGTGGAGAAGATCGAGGAGTAGCTCTTGGCGTGGACGGACTCCATGAACGCGATGTTCGTGTAAACGGCTTCCTCATGCGGGGTCAGCGCATCCGGGATCAGGGAAACAGCGCCCACGGTGCCCTGGATGGTGTCCAGCAGGGTCAGGCCGGTGAACACGCGCATGGTGAGCTGCTGCTCGACCGGGGTCAGGGTGTTCCACGACTGGACGTCGTTGGACAGCGGCACCTTCTCAGGCAGCCAGAAGTTGTTCACCAGGCGGTTCCAGACATCCACGTCCTTGTCGTCCTGGATGCGGTTCCAGTTGATGGCCTCGACGTGGCTAAGCAGCTTGACCTTCTCGGTCATGTCATCCCCTAAGCGTTGGGTGGGTTTCTCTAAGTTAAAGCGTACGACGGCGGGCGGGCACCCGCCGTCGTACTTGGCTAGTTAGTTGAAGCTTCAACTACAGCATGCAGGAGACGCAACCCTCCACTTCCGTCCCTTCCAGCGCGAGCTGACGGAGCCGGATGTAGTAGATGGTCTTGATGCCCTTCTTCCAGGCGTAGATCTGGGCCTTGTTGATGTCGCGGGTGGTGGCGGTGTCCTTGAAGAACAGCGTCAGCGACAGACCCTGGTCCACGTGCTGGGTGGCGGCAGCGTAGGTGTCGATGACCTTTTCGTAGCCGATCTCGTAGGCGTCCTGGTAGTACTCCAGGTTGTCGTTCGTCAGGTACGGCGCCGGGTAGTAGACACGCCCCAGCTTGCCTTCCTTGCGGATCTCGATCTTGGACGCCACCGGGTGGATCGAGGAGGTGGAGTTGTTGATGTAGGAGATCGAGCCGGTGGGCGGAACAGCCTGGAGGTTCTGGTTGTAGATGCCGTGCTCCATCACGGAGGCCTTCAGCTCGCGCCAGTCAGCCTGGGTGGGGATGTGCACGTTGTTGAAGAGGTCGCGGACCTTCTCGGTCTGCGGCACCCATTCCTGCTCGGTGTACTTGTCGAAGAACTCGCCGGAGGCGTACTTGGACTTCTCGAAGCCGCCGAACGTCTGGCCGGTTTCGATGGCCAGCAGGTTGGAGGCGCGGACAGCGTGGTACACCACCGAGTAGAAGTAGATGTTCGTGAAGTCCAGGCCCTCTTCGGAGCCGTAGTGGACCCGTTCCCGGGCAAGGTAGCCGTGCAGGTTCATCTGGCCCAGGCCAATGGCGTGGCTCTGGTCGTTGCCCTTGGCGATGGACGGCACCGAGGTGATGTTGGACATGTCGGACACTGCGGACAGGGACCGGATGGCCGTCTCGATGGTCAGGCCGAAGTCCGGCGAGTCCATGGTCTTGGCGATGTTCAGTGACCCCAGGTTGCAGGAGATGTCCTTGCCGGTCTCGTCGTAGGACAGGTCATCGTTGTACGTGGTGGGCTGGGAAACCTGGAGGATTTCCGAGCACAGGTTGGACATGATGATCTTGCCGTCGATCGGGTTGGCCCGGTTAACGGTGTCCTCGAACATGATGTACGGGTAACCGGATTCGAACTGGATCTCGGCGAGGGTCTGGAAGAACTCGCGCGCCTTGATCTTGGTCTTCTTGATCCGGGAATCGTCCACCATCTCGTAGTACTTCTCGGTGACCGAGACGTCGGAGAAGGGCATGCCGTAGACGCGCTCCACGTCGTAGGGCGAGAACAGGTACATGTCCTCGTCCTTCTTGGCCAGCTCGAACGTGATGTCCGGGATGACGACGCCCAGGGAGAGGGTCTTGATGCGGATCTTCTCGTCCGCATTCTCGCGCTTGGTGTCCAGGAAGCGGTAGATGTCAGGGTGGTGGGCGTGCAGGTACACGGCACCGGCACCCTGGCGGGCACCAAGCTGGTTGGCGTAGGAGAAGCTGTCTTCGAGGAGCTTCATCACGGGGATGACACCGGAGGACTGGTTCTCGATCTGCTTGATGGGCGCGCCAACCTCGCGGATGTTGGTCAGTGCGAACGCCACGCCGCCGCCGCGCTTGGACAGCTGCAGCGCGGAGTTGATGGAGCGGCCGATCGACTCCATGTTGTCCTCGATACGGAGCAGGAAGCAGGAGACAAGCTCGCCGCGCTGCTTCTTGCCCGCGTTCAGGAAGGTGGGGGTGGCCGGCTGGAAGCGGCCATCGATGATCTCGTCCACCATCTGCATGGCAAGCTGTTCGTTGCCGCGCGCCAGATGCAGGGCCACCATGCAGACGCGGTCCTCGTAGCGTTCCAGGAAGCGCTTGCCGTCGAACGTTTTCAGCGTGTACGAGGTGTAGAACTTGAAGGCGCCCAGGAAGGTTTCGAAGCGGAACTTCTTCTTGTAGGCACGGTTGAACAGGTCACGGATGAAGTTCATCGTGTACTGGTCCAACGTCTCGCGCTCGTAGTACTGGTTCTTCACCAGGTAGTCGAGCTTCTCTTCCAGGTCGTGGAAGAACACGGTGTTGTTGTTAACGTGCTGCAGGAAGTACTGGTGGGCGGCCTCGCGGTCAGCCCCAAACTGGATTTCGCCATTAGGACCATAAAGGTTCAGCATGGCGTTCAGCTCGTGATAGCCCAGCCCCTTGTAGGCAGCCGGCATCTCAGGCTTCTGGGACCTGGTTACTTCTGTGTCTGCGACAGTCGTGTCCAAAACGTGTCCAATCCTTGGTTGACCCGGGTGACGTCTTCCGGCGTTCCCATAAGTTCGAATCGATAAAGGTGGGGTACCTGGCATTTGGCGGCGATGATGTCCGCTGCCATGCAGTAGTTGTCCCCGAAGTTTGTGTTGCCGGCGCCTATGACACCGCGGAGCAGTTGCCTGTTCTGCGGGTTGTTCAGGAACCGGATGACCTGCTTGGGAACGGACCCCTCTCCCCCGGCGCCGCCGTAAGTGGGCACTACCAGCACGAACGGCCGGGTGGCGAGGAGGGGTGCGTCCTTTGCATGCAACGGGATCCGGGCCACCTCACGGCCAAGCTTCACAACGAAGCGGCTGGTGTTCTCGGATGCCGAGGAAAAATAGATGAGCCGGCTGTCCGTGACAACCTGCTCTGGCTGGTGGTGCGAAGTGGCCGGCGGGGACACCTCCACGCGCTGAGCCGCGTGGTGTTGCGAAGTGCTTTGCTCTGCTGTTGGTGCTGCCATGGGAGTCACCTCAGCTGGTTGATGGTTGCCGACAGGAAAAGCTGTGGCTCCT
The DNA here is from genome assembly GCF_042884655.1 of Pseudarthrobacter sp. NPDC058119. NCBI lineage: Bacteria > Bacillati > Actinomycetota > Actinomycetes > Micrococcales > Micrococcaceae > Pseudarthrobacter > Pseudarthrobacter sp. NPDC058119. The sequence continues at coordinate 100,506 of NZ_JBHVTN010000008.1, read as the reverse complement.
AGGCCACGGAGGAAACGGCTGACAGCGCGAGTTCCTCGATCTTGTCGGGGCGGAAGCCTGACCAGTGGTCCTGGTCGGTGACCACAACGGGAGCCTGCATGTAGCCCAGTGCCTTCAGCCGCTCGAGTGCCTCGGCGTCCTGGGAGATGTCAACGCTCTGGTAGGTGATGCCCTTCTTGTCGAGCGCGCGGTAAGTGGCGTTGCACTGAACACAAGCAGGCTTCGTGTAAACCGTTACGGTCATTGTCCCTGTCCCCTTAGTTGAACTCTTTGGCTGGGCCGGTGTCCCCGTCCAGCTGTATGTAGATACTACATGTAGTGCAGACGCCTCTTTGGAACCCCAAGATGATGTATTACAAGTATGTCATTTAATGCACCGTTAATCCACAGGCAAGGGCGGGAAAAATGCCCGGGATCCCGGGTTTTTTGCAGCCTGGGTCCACAACCTGTGGATGGGGTTGAACACATATGCACAGTCCGCGTGTCGTGATTTACCGGCGTGTCGCCCTGCCTGCCGCAATGCCGAAAAAGGGTCCCTCATCACTACATGTAGTGATGAGGGACCCTTTGGGCCGGCACCTCAGCCGGGCGATTTCCTCCACGTCTACCTGCTGGCGGGATTAAGCCGGGCGATCGCGGCGGACAACACAGTGGCGAAACCGCACCAGGCCGCGTAAGGAGCCAGCGATACTCCGGCAACCCGGTTCAGCCTGTACGTGCGCCGCACCAGGTCCGCGCTGCTGGCCGCCAGCACCGCCGCCTCGGCAGCGGCCAGCCATGGCCGGCGGGAGCGCCAGAAGAACCAGCTCCAGGAAGCGTTGAGGACCAGGTTAGCGGCCAGCGCGCCCCGGTACGAGCGCAGTTGCCGGCGGTGGTCCTTCCTGACCGGACCCGGACTGTCAGCAGCCCTGTCCTGCTCCGCCGCGTCGTCGAGTGCGGCGGCAGACGTCACGGCAAGGTCCGCATACAGGGCCGTCCACACCACGGGGAAAGCAAGGGCAGGCGGCTGCCATGCCGGCTTGCGCAGTTCCAGGTACCAGCTGCTCCGGGGGTCAGTCGCCGCTCCGCCCGCGGCGGCGGTAGCCACCGTCGCCGCGGCCGTCCACGCCAGGGTCTTCAGTTTCATGCGTCTTCCTTTCCCCGAACGGATACACGGGGCAAACTACAGCTGCGCCTCCCGGCGGTCCAGCACAATCTGCTGGACGTCCAGGTAGCCGGACTGGAAGCCTGCGCGCGAGTAGCAGAGGTAGAACAGCCACATCCGCTGGAAGACTGCATCGAAGCCCAGGTCCCCCACCTCGCGGGAACGGGAAAGGAACCGTTCCTCCCACAGCCGCAGGGTGGCCGCGTAGTGGTCTCCCATTCCCATCCGCTCCCGCACCCGCAGGGTGGTGTGCTGCTGGGTCACGCCTTCGATGGCCCGGACTGACGGGAGGAAGCCGCCGGGGAAGATGTATTTGTGCACCCACGTGTAGGCGTTGCGGGTGGCCAGCATGCGTCCGTGCGGCATGGTGATCGCCTGGATGGCCACCTTTCCGCCCGGGGCCAGGACCCGGTCGATCGTCTGGAAGTAGATGGGCCAGTATTCGTACCCCACGGCCTCGATCATCTCGACCGACACCACGGCGTCGTACTCACCTTCCACCGCGCGGTAGTCCTGAAGGGCGACTGTCACGCGGTCCGCGAACCCGGCCGCCGCAATGCGTTCCTGCGCCAGCGCCTGCTGCTCGCTGGACAGCGTGACGCTGTAGACGGTGGCACCGCGGGCGGCAGCACGCAGGGCCAGCTCGCCCCAGCCGGTGCCGATTTCCAGCAGCCGGGTCCCCTCGCCCACGCCGGCTTTGTCCAGCAGCCGGTCGATCTTGGCCTGCTGCGCCTCCGCCAGGAAATCCCATGCCACCGAGGACAACGGCCCGGCCTTCTCCGGGAACAGCGCCGACGAGTAGCTCATGGTGGAGTCCAGGAAGTTGGAGAACAATTCGTTGGACAGGTCATAGTGCCGCGAAATGTTGCTGCGGGTGTTTTGTTCGGCGTTGCGCTCCTGGCGGGGCGTCCGCGGCAGGTACAGCGAGCGCAGCTTCTGCAGCGGCATGGGTATGAGTGTGTCCACGGAAGCTGCAAAGACTTCGAGCACCGCGGCCAGGTCGGAGGCCTCCCAGTCGCCGGCCATGAACGATTCACCCAGGCCGATCAGCCCGTTGTCGCCGATGCGGGCCTCGAATGCGGCGGGCCGCACCATGGTCATGACGGGCGCGTCCGGGCCGCCCGTACCCAGGACCGAGCCGTCAGGATATTCAACGCGCAGCGGCAGCCGCTTGACCGCGCCCCTGAACATCAGGCCGGCGGCTTTGGCCGCGACGTCGGCTTTCAGGCCCGACGGCGGCTGGGCGACTCCGGGCCACAGCGCGGGATCTATGGTGGCCGGCGCAGCCGGGACGCCGGCCGCAGTCCAGGCTGCGGGCGTGTGGGTGGCGGCCTGGCGGTGCGCCTTGTTCTCGACGGAAGCGGTTCCGTTGTCGTCAGTCATTGTCATTGAACTGCCTCCTGTGAGGGGTGATGTGGTCTGGCAACGACGGGCAGGCGTCTTGCCCAGAGTTTAACGCCCTGGACCCTGATCAGGGCGGATACCAGCAGCGGCGCGGCAGGCACTGTCAGTGCCGCCGCAAGGATGTTGGGGACGGTGGCGGACCGGCGCCTGCCGTCCATGGTGGCCACGAAGGGGCGGTGGCCTTCGCGCTCCAGGACGATGGAAACCGCAAGCCTGTCCCCGGGGGCGGGGAGTTTCATCCGGTACTGCCCGTCGACGTCGTTAAAGGGTGAAACGTAGAACGCCTTCGGCACCGAGGCGCGGCCGCCGGAATCTGTCTGTAGCAAATAGCAGTGCCGCTCCCCGTAGGTGTTGTGGACCTCGGCCACCACGCACTGGAGTTCCCCGGTGGAGCGGTAGCACCAGAACAGGGTGAGCGGATTGAAGACGTAGCCAAAAACCCTGGCGCTGGTCAGCATGTGGATGGCGCCACCGTCGGGCTCAATGCCCTGGGATCGCAGGTAGCGCTCCACGTTGGACCGGATGTCCGCGTTTGGATCGCCCAGGTGGTCCCCCGCACCGAACACCGCCAGGGGCCGGAGCAGGAAGGGAAGCCGGGGAAGGTTGTCCACGTCCACGAACCAGCTGTAGCTCCGGTAGGTGAACGCATTCTTCAACGGGGTGCGCCGCACATGGGAGATGGACGTGCGGTAGATCGAGGCGTCCATGGTCATACAGGTTCCGCGGACAGCAGTTCCCGCTCCCCCTCGCCGTTGGACTCCGTGGAATCGCCGGCCCGGGCCACCTTCCATGTGCGGCCCAGCTTCTCAGCAGCGCGCACCCCGGAGAGTGCGCCGTCCTCGTGGAAGCCCCAGCCGAGGTACGCACCGGCGTAGGCAATCCGGCTGTCGCCCAGCGCAGCAATGGCCTGCTGGGCTTTCAGGGATTCCGGGGTGTACTGCGGGTGCTCGTACACCATCCGCTCCAGTACGGCGCTGTCCCGGATCAGCTCGGATTCGCCCAAGCTCACCAGGTAGGGGCGGCCATCCACCGGCTCGAGCTTCTGCAGCCGGGTGAGGTCGTAACTCACCAGCACCTTGTCCGGCCTCGCCTCGCACGCCGGGAGCCGGTAGTTCCAGGACGCCTTGGCGTTGTCCGCCGCGGGCAGGACCGCGGGGTCCCGGTGGAACACGGTGTGGTTCACCGAGTAGGGCATGCCGCCCAATGCTTCCTTCTCCTCCGGGGTGGCATCGGCCAGGAACCCAAGCGCCTGGGCGGGATGGGTGGCGATCACGACTGCGTCGAAGTCTTCCAGCCCGCTGGCCGTTGCGAGCTCCACGCCGTCGGACACGCGCCGGATGGCCGTCACGGGAGTGTTGAGGCGAACGTCGGGGAGCGTGGCGGCAAGCTTCTCGACGTATCGTGCCGAGCCGCCCGTTACGGTGCGCCACTGCGGTGAGCCCTTGATGCCCAGCATTCCGTGGTGGCCAAGGAACGTGAAGAGGTACCGCGCCGGATAGGACAGGGCGGTGGCGGGATCGCAGGACCAGACGGCGCTGACCACCGGGGTCATGAAGTGGGCAATGAAGTAGCTGCTGAATTTCTCCCGCGCCAGGAACTCCCCCAACGTCAGTTCCGGCACGTCAACTTCGTCGCTGACGGCCGACGGCGGGGCGGTCCTGAGCAGTTCCCTCGCCTTCCGGTAGAAACGGGTAACCTCCAGCAGCATCAGCAGGTAGCGGCCGCGCAGCAGGCTGGAGGGTTTGGCAATGATGCCGCGCGCGCCGTCGCGGGCGCCGGCGTATTCCAGTCCGCAGCCGTCGCAGCGGATGGACATGCTCATTTCAGAGTCCTGGGTTTCGACGCCAAGTTCCGCGAAGAGCCGCAGCAGGGTGGGGTACGTCCGTTCGTTGTGCACGATGAACCCAGTATCCACTCCGATGACGCTGCCGTCGGCCTGCGGCATGTCATGGGTGTGGGCATGGCCGCCCAGCCGCGAATCCGCCTCAAACAGGGTGACGTCGTCCTGCCGGTTCAGTACGTAGGCGGCGGTCAATCCGGCCACACCGCTGCCGATCACGGCGATGCGCCGCCGGCCGCCTGCACTTACTGCTGGATCAAGTGACACTTCATGCTCCTCTGCTGAACATTGCCGCTGTGCTGGTTATACAGACGGCAATTCGGCGCGGTCGCGGCGGTGGATGGGTGCAGTACTGTGAACTGGTGGTAAATCCCGTGCACCTGAAGACCCTCCTGGAAGTCACGCGGCTGGGCTCGTTCGCTGCGGCAGCCGCAACGCTCGGCTACACGGCCTCCGCCGTCTCCCAGCAGATGTCCGCATTGGAGCGGGAAACCGGCGTAACCCTCTTCCAGCGCTCGGCGCGCGCCGTGATCCCCACGGAAGCCGCCGTCGTCATGACCCGGCACGCCGCCAAGGTCCTCACGGACATCGAAGCGCTGATGGCCGCCGCGTCAAGGACGCAGGACAGTGGAAGCCAGGAACTGAGGCTGGGGATCTTTCCCAGCCTGGCCACCTACGTCCTGCCGCGGATCCTCAAGAACCCGGCGTGGAAGAAGCTGGGCATTGACCTCCGGGTTTCAGTGGCGGAACCCGGCCAGACCATCCAGGGGCTGCGAACCGGCGGGGACCTGGACCTGGCTGTGGTGTTCCAGGTGGGCCAGACCGGCTTCGCGTGGCCCAACACCATTAACCGGCAGTGGATCGGCGACGACGACTTCCGGGTGGTGCTGCCGGCCGGATGGGGTTTCCGGGCCGACGCGAAGGTCGCAGCGGACCATTTGTCCGAGATGCCCTGGATCATGCACCACCCCGGCACCAGTGACGCCATGGTGATCGAGCGGCTGTTTGCCGGCTGCAACCTGCACCCCCGGGTGGTGGCGCACAGCGATGACTTCCACGCCAGCCTGGAGATGGCGGCCGCAGGCCTGGGCGCCGCCCTGGTTCCGGAACTGGCGCTACGGAACAAACCCGCGGGCGTGGTGGTGCTGGACGTGCCGGAAATCCGGCTGGCCCGGAACGTCTTCGCGCTGCTGATCAATGACCGGAAGACGGCCCGGGTGCAGCTTTTCGTTGACCTGCTGGCCGAGACTCTCGCCGGGATGCGCACCGCGGTGAATTAGGCGCGAACGCTGGAATGGTCTGCCCTTCGGGTCTATGTTGAGACTATGAACAAGGTAGCGAGCCAGCACTTTGGGGAGATTGAGCTCAACCACGGCATGGATCATCTCTTCGCCGCCAAACATGAGCTGCGCGGCCATCCACTGGAACTCGACCTGAACATCAACGCCCACGACCACTTCGATGAAGCCGCACTGCGCAAGGTGGAATACCGGCTCCGCTTCCTGCCCGAACTGGTGGACGAGGTCCGCGAAATGATCGCCGAAGAGCTGGAGCAGGAGGGCACCAGTCCGCAGGAATACCTGCACTTCCACTGCAACGCGCTCAAGGACGAGCAGCTGCACAAGGTCTTCGGCGTCCAGGACCGGAGCCAGCTCACCAATGAGGTGTTCCTCAAAGCCCTGAAACTCGGGCACGTAGCCATCTACCCGGGCCAGCCGGAACGCTACTTCGTCCTGGACTTCACCCTCGGCGAGCACTTCACCGATGAGGTCCTGGTGGCATCCGCTGACCAGGACGGCGTGGTGGACGACGAAATCGTCTGGGAGTCCTGAACGGGGCTTTTGGCACTGGCCGTTCCCCGGGCCCGGTTCCACCATGAACCCATGAAGGATGCCAGAGCCCGGACCTGGCGGCTTTCGGCCATACTGTTGCTCGCCGGTGTCGCCGTTTCAATTATCGCCGGCGTGTTCCACGCCGAATCCCACGACGCGAACGACCACGTTGCCTCATTCACCGCCTACGCCGAAAGCGGCGTGTGGACCGCTGTCCATCTGGGCCAGTTCATAGGCATGGCCTTGGTGTGCGCCGGCCTGGTTGCCCTCTGGCCCGCCATCGACATCCAGCGGCCCTTTGTGTCCTGGACTGCCCGCTTCGGGGTCCTCTCCGCAGCTGGCGCCCTGGCGCTCTATGCAGCCCTGCAGGCGGTGGACGGCGTAGCACTTAAGCAGGCCGTGGATGCCTGGGCCGCCGCGCCCGAGCCGGAGAAAGCGGCACGGTTCGCCACGGCAGAGGGCATCCGGTGGCTGGAATGGGGAATGCGCAGCTACCAGAACTTCCTGCTGGGAGCCGCGCTGGTACTGCTGGGAGTCGTTGTCGCAGCGGCCCGCGACGTTTCCCGCATGATCGGCTACCTCATGGCCCTGTCGGGTCTGGCCTATCTGGTCCAGGGATGGATCATCGGGGCCTCGGGATTCTCCGCGGCGAACACGCTGCCCACCCTGGTGGGCATCGTGGCGGTCCTCGCATGGACCGTATGGCTGCTGGTGAGCGCCCTGAGGATGAAAGAGGCGGCGCCGGCAGGCCACGTGGGGTGACCTGCCGGCGCACGGCCCGTCCCGGTCAGCGTGCCGTTTCCAGCAGCCCTGACCGGACGGCTTGCGTGGCCTTGACCAGGTTCCACACGGATTCCCCGGTCTCGGCGTAGCCGCGGGTCTTCAGGCCGCAGTCCGGCGGTCAGCTGGCCAGCTGGGGCCGGGCAACGGCAGCCCGGGCGTGGCTGCTGCGGTGGTGGCGCGGCAGGGCAAGCTTGTCCAGGACTTCCAGCGCGCTTTGGTGCTCGTTGAAGGTGTAGAGGTGGAGACCGGGAGCTCCGGCATCGAGGGCGGCATTGGCGAGGTCGACGGTGGCGTCGACACCGATGTGGAGCCTTTCGATGTCGTTGTCCGCAGCCGCGAGGCGTTCCATCAGCCTGGGTGCCGGTTCCACTCCTGCCAACTCCCCCAGCCGCTTGAGGCGGCGGAGGCTGGTGAACGGCATGACGCCGGGGATGATGGGAATGGTCACGCCGGCACGGCGGGCCCGGGTGAGCAGGTCCTGATACTGCGCGGCTTCGAAGAACACCTGGGTGATGGCGAAATCGGCGCCGGAACGCTGCTTGGCCAGCAGCACCTCGACGTCATGGTCCTCGCTGGGTGACTCCGGGTGGCGGGTGGGGTAGGCGGCCACGCCAACAGCGATCTTTCCGGCACAGAGCAGGGCCGAACGGCGCTGCTCCACGCGGCGGATGAGGTCGATCAGGTCCTGGGCGTACCGCAGGGACCCGGCCGCCGGCTGGGCACTGTCCTTGGGGAGGTCGCCGCGCAGGGCGAGGATGCCGCGCACCCCGATGTCCAGCAGGTCGCCGATGATCGCCGCAAGCTCCTGGGGGGTGTTGCCCACGCAGGTCAGGTGGGCCAGGGGCCGCAGGGTGGTTTCGACCAGGAGCCGGTTGATGAGCTCGAGGGCGGTGTCCCGGTTGGATCCGCTGGCACCGTAGGTGACGGAGACGTAGTCGGGCTCGGTGGTCTCCAACTCGCGGATGGTGGTCCAGAGCGTCTCCGCCGCCGCGGGCGAACGCGGCGGGAACAGTTCATAGGAGAGCGCCACCGGGGCGGTCTCGGATAGCTGGGGATGTGCGTCAATAAGGCTTGGTGGTGACATTTGCGTCCTTGGCTTTTGGGCCATTGGGGATGCCTGCCTGAAGGGCGGACAACCGGCAATGAATTTGAGTTTGGGAACACGGAGGCACTCCACGAGGACGCAGCCGCGACTGCACGCCTGGAATGAAGTAGTCCGTGAGCAAATGTCAGGCCCACATGGGGGCACCCACACCCTCCGGAGCGGAGGATCGCTGACACGTTACGGCGGTAACTTGTCTACGACTTTAGGGGCACGGCGGTCCGGGGACAAGTAGGCACCGAATTAAGACGCAGTTTTACAGGTTGTTTCGTCCGGCAACAGAATAATGTTCGTCCCGTGGCCGCCTTACCAGGGTCGCTCCGGGGCGGTCGCGCTGTTGCCGTCCAGGTATTCTTCCCTCTCGCGCCCGCTGTTCCGCTCCCGCTCGGCCTGCCGCGCACTGTCCTGCAGCTGGTCCAGCTGGTTCTGCCGCGTGCCACCGGACGGGTCCGGGGACGGTTCCCCCGCCGGCGCGGGTTCCTGCGCGGCTTTTTGTCCGGCAGCCCCCAGTTTGTCTTCCAGCCGCCGTTCAGCGTCCGACAACCGGCTGCCCGCTCCACCTTCCGCGTCGTTGGACCGGCAGTGTTCCGGCGCCTTCCCGGCAACGTCCAGCGCCTGCCGGAAGAGGGGAACGGCCGACGCCGGATCGTCGGCCTGGAGGCGCTGGTCACCCAGGCGTTCAATCACCAGGACCAGGTTCACCCGCACCGGGCATTCGTCACCGGATCCGCCCGGGACCATAGCCAGTGACTGTTCGAACAAGGTCCGGGCAGCCTGGTCGTCCCCCGCCAGCACGGCACCATCGCCGGCGGCGAACGGCGCCTTATGCGGCTCCACCAGGTTGGCTATGCCAAGGCCGCCGGCCGCAGCGCCCACCGCGGATGCGTTTCCGGCCTCAAAACCCTCGGAAGCCTGGCGGCCCAGGAGGCCGAGGCTGAGGAGTTTGGCGGCGACACTCAGGGCCAGGAGCACCGGCAGTGCGGACCACAGCAGCAGGGCGCGCCTGCGGGCGTTGGCGTTCACCGGTTACCCCGGTGGCGGGACACTGGCCGGAGTCCGTGAAGTTGACGGATGATGCCCACCGCTTCCGGCAGGGACAGCAGGAAGGCGCCCAGGGAGAAGGCCCAATAGAGCTCGGCGGCGGCCCCCAGCGTTCCGTCCTGGTCCGTTCGTTGGGCCCTCCTGGGGCGCGCCTGTTCCATCATGTCCGCCACCGGATCGCCGGCAGCACGGTGGACGTAGGGCACGCCAAGCTGGGAGGCGATGGTCTGCAGCCGTCCTTCGTCGATGTGGGACAGTGCGTCCCCGGAGCTGCCGGGCCGCGTGTCCTGCACGTAGTTCGCCGGTGCCGCGGGGGCACCGCTGCCGACCGGTCCGCCGGCGTCGGCAGCCTGGCCGGTGTTCTCTTTCATCCGGCCACCTTCGGAAGTCCCGTAACCCAGCACCGCACCCCCGGCCACCAGCCCGCCGTCGACCTTCATGGCGTCCGGCTCCTTGCCGCTGGTCTGTTCGCCGTCCCCCAGGTAGTACACCAGCCGGGGCCGGTCCGGCCGGCTGTCCCGGGCAGCGGCCAGCCGTTCGGAAAGGACCTGCCTGGCGGCGGTGATGCTGCTGCCCCTGGCGTAGGCGGTGACCTGGGGCTCCATGACGTCCGTGATGGTTTCCAGAGCCAGGGTGTCGGTGCTGAGCGGCATCCGGACGTGTGCGGTGGTGTCGAAGGTGATGACGGAGAAGCGGGCGCCGGGCAGCTGTTCGGCGATGGCCATAATGTCCCTGCGGACGCCGTCCAACCGTGGGGACCCCTTGCCGTAGTCCTCGGCCACCATGCTGGTGGTGGTGTCCACCACGAAGAACACGTCCAGGTCGGAAGTGGCGGCCTGGACCGAGCCGCCGGGCATGGAGGGCCGGAGGACTGCCACCAGGACCAGCAGGACGATCCCGCCCCGCCTCAGCGCCGCGCGGCTGCGCAGCGGTGTCCGTTGCAGGCGCCACAGGACCGCGCACAGTACGAGCGCGGACAGCAGTGCCACGCCCATCGGCAGGCCCGGCACTTCGGAGAACACGGCCCGCGGTGCGCCCTGGATCGCCGCTGTTTCGGTCCGCTCTACGGCGGCAACGATGCCGGGGACGGCGTCGGGGCTGTCCAGGGCGTAGTAGGAGCCGCCGGTGGACTCCGCAGCGGCGCGCAGCTGGGCACCGGGCTGGCCGGGCCCGCTGCCGTAATCCAGGTCGCCCGGATTCAGTGCGTAGACATGCACGGACCGTTCCTTCGCCAACTGTGCAGCCTGGTCCAGGGTCATGATCGGCCTGCCGGACAGGAAATTGTCAGTGGCCAGGATGACGGAGCGCGAGCGCGCGGGGGCAGAGTTCGCGCCCGTGTTCCCGGCCGCGCCGGAGGGTCCGCCGGTGGCACCCGGGAAGCTGTTCAGGCAGGAGGCCAGGCCGTCACCGATAAGGGAGGATCCCCTGCCGCTCCAGGTGCCGTCAAGGAACCCGGAGCTGCCGGGTTTGCCGTCAAAGGCGTCCTTGGCAGCCTGGAGCTGCTCCTGGGCGTAGGCGTAGTCATCGGTCAGCGGAAACACCTGGATAGCGCTGCTGTCGAAAATGGTCAAGCCGATCCGCTCGCCGCGGAAGTTCTTCGCCAGGCCGGCGAAGACGTCCACTACCGCAGCGTCGGCGCTGCTCATGGAGCCGGAGGCGTCCAGGCAAAGCATGACGTCGCGGTTGTGCTGCTCCGGGCGGATGGTGGTCACGTCCGCCGGCCGCGCCGCAGCAACGGCGGTGGCGGCCAGCAGCACCGCACAGGCCGTCCCGGCCGCTGCCAGCCGGCGGCGGTGCCGCCGGAGGGCTGACTGGTATTCCGGGAGGGCAGTGAGCCTGTCGGCATGCGCCACGGGCCGGCGTCGTGCGTTGGACCCCTGGCTGCGGCGCAGCGCAACCCATGCGGCCGCGCCGGCTGCCACAGCGGCGAGCGGCAGCACCCACCAGAAAATCAGTTCCACGCGCGCACCGCCTCGGAAGCCTTTGCTGCCGATGCAGCCACGGACGGCAGCGGCCCGGGGCCGAATTCGGCTGGGTACAGGGCCTCGATGACACGTGCTGCCGCTGGGAGCGGGTGCCGGGCCAGGTCCTGGTGGGTCATCCTGGTCGCGTCGACCCCCGTTGCGTCCCGCACGAACCCGCGCAGCAGGAGGCTCACCTGCTGGTGCGCCGCACGTGCGTCAAGGTTTCCCGCCGCCGCCTCCTGCTCCACATCACGGATCCGCTGCAGGTACGCCGCTTTAAGCCCGGGCAGGTCCGTCAGGGCGGACCGGGCCCCGGCGCGGCCAGGCGTGGAGCGCGCACGGGGACGCGTGGTGGCGAACACGAAGACGTACCATCCTGCCACCAAGGCCAGAAGTGCAGCGGCGCACCACGTCCAGGCCGTGTTGTATTGCAGCGGGCCATAGAATCCCGGGTCAGCCTGCACGCCGGTGCCTCTCCAGGAGGGCGAACAGGCCGGTGATGACATCCCCGCTGCCGGCCACCTCCCCTTCGGTGATCCCGGCCGATTGCAGCATGGCTTTGCGGGCCGCGCCGCGTTCCGCGGCGGCTGTGCCGTAGGCAGCCGCCACCACAGCGGACGCGGCCGGCTGCCAGGCCAGGAGGGAGGAATCGGCCACGCTGTAGGAGTCACCGCCGCGCTTGGACTTTGCGTCGGCCGGCGCCGAGGACACCAGCTCCGCATCCCTGACCGTCAGCCACAGGATCTCGTGCTGGGCGCCCAGCCTGCGCAGGAGCCGCCCCGTGGCATCGTCCGCGGCCAGTTCGTCAGCGACGACGAACAGCAGGTGCCGTCCGCTGATGTTCCTCGCAATGTAGTCGAGCTGGTCCCGGATGCTGCTGGCGGCCGCTTCCAGGCCGGTGTGGGAGTCGACGTGCCGCAGCAGCCGCTCCAAGTGGGCCTCCCCGCTCTTGGCCGGGAACGAACGGGTGGCCAACGAGTCGCCGCACACCAGTCCCACCACGTCGCCGTGCCGGAGGGCCAGGTAGCCCAGGACACCGAGGGCCAGCACGGCGATGTCCTTTTTCGTTTCCCCGGACCTCGCCTCCGCCGCCATGTTGCGCCCCGTATCCGTAACGAGGAGGACGGTTTGCCTGCGGACGGCCACGTAGCGCCGGATCAGGGGCGAGCCGTGGCGCGCCGACGCCTTCCAGTCGATGTCGCGGACCTCGTCACCAGGCACATAGGCGCGGAGGTCGTCGAAGTCCAGGCTGCGGCCCCTGAACACGGAACCGTATTCGCCGTCGAGCATGCCGCGGGCTTTGCGGTGCGCGAAGATGGCAATCTTCGACTTCACGCGCTGGAGGAGGGTGGCCATGCGGGGTCAGGGGGTCTGGACGGCGGCAACGATGGCGTCGATCACCGATTCCACCGGAACCTGCTCGGCCACAGCGTCAAAGTTCAGGATGAGCCGGTGCCGGAGCACCCGGTGGGCCAGCGACCTGACGTCCTCGGGAATAACGTGGTCCCGGCCATTCAGCAGGGCCACCGCCCGGGCTGCCTGGCTGAAGGCGATGCTGGCCCGGGGGCTGGCGCCGAACTCGATGAATCCGGCAAGCCTGGCATCGATGTACTGGGAGGCGTTCCGGGTCACATACACCAGCCCCACAATGTAGTTGATCACTGCCGGATCGATGTAGATGCGCGCGGCCAGTTCCTGGATCTCCATGACTGCGTCCAGGGAGGCGGCAGCGGCGGGCTTCTGTTCGGGGGTATAGACGCCGGCGTCGATCCTGCGGATGATCTCCGCCTCTTCCGCCGGGCTGGGGTAGTCCAGGACGTCCTTGAGCATGAACCGGTCCATCTGGGCTTCGGGCAGCTGGTACGTGCCCTCCTGCTCGATGGGGTTCTGGGTGGCCAGGACAAGGAACGGCGAGGGCAGCCGGTAGTCCTGGCCGCCGATGGATGTCTGGCGTTCCTGCATGGCCTCCAGCATGGCGCTCTGGGTCTTGGCGCTGGAGCGGTTGATCTCGTCCAGCAGCACGATGTTCGCGTGCACCGGACCAAGCTGGGTGTGGAAGCTGCCCTTGGCGGCGTCGTAGATCTGGGTTCCCACGATGTCGCTGGGCAGCAGGTCCGGGGTGCACTGGATCCGGCGGAATTCGCCGCTGACGGCATCGGCCAGGGTCTGCGCGGCGGTGGTCTTGGCCAGTCCCGGGACGCTCTCCAGCAGGATGTGGCCACCGGTCAGCAGGCCCACCAGCAGCGATTCCCGCAGCCGGGACTGCCCCACCACCTTCGCATCGAAACTGCGTGAAATGTTGGCGGCCACCTGCTGCGCCCTGGCCAGCTCCGCAGGCTGGATTCGTGCGGGCACGCTGGTCGAAAGCACTGGTTTCCCCCTGATGACGGTGTTTGGGCGCGCGGTCCGGGCCGGATGCGCCCCGCCGCCATACTATCCAAGCCGCACGTCCGGAGGCCGGCAATGGGGACCCCTCCCCTTGCGGCGCCTACAGGTCTATCCTTTTGCCATGATTGAGCTTCCAGCCAGCTACAAGGAGTTCCTCGCCGACAAAAGCCAAATGTTCATCGACACGGTCAGGCCCGTCCTGATGCAGTCCGCTGCCGATAAACTCCACGGCGTCCGCGTGGTGGACACCCACCACGGCCACCAGGCCCACCTGGACGATACCCTGCCCTTCGGCGTGGTGCTCGAGGACATCGACTAGCCCCGCACCGCTCCCGACAGGGCCAACGAATTACCGGACCCGCGCGCCACGAGGGCGTAGAGGGCCAGGACCGGAACCGAATAGAGGATGGAGAATGCGGCCAGCTGGCCGTACGCAACTGCCCCGTGCTGGCCGAAGAAGCTGAAAATCGATACTGCTGCCGGCTGCCTGGCTTCGGAGAGCAGCAGCACGAACGGGACGAAGAAGTTCCCCCAGGCCTGGATGAAGACGAAGATGAACACCACGCCAAGGCCCGGCCCCATGAGCGGCAGAACGATTGAACGCAGGCCAGCCAGCCGGGAGGCGCCGTCCACCCAGGCCGCCTCCTCCAGCGCCAGGGGCACGGCATCCATGAAGTTCCTGGTCATCCAGATAGCCATGGGCAGGCTGGTGGCCGCCAGGAACAACACCGTGGCGGGGAGGGAATCCAGCAGCCGGAACTGCACGAACAGGCCGTAGACCGGCACCATGATGGCCGTGACGGGCAGGCAGGTGCCGAAGAGGATCGTGGACATGAACGGGGTGTTGAAACGGGAGCGGTAGCGGGACAAGGGGTACGCAGCGAGCACGGCCGCTGCCAGTGTCACGATCCCTGTCCCGGCGGACAGCAGCAGGCTGTTCCACAGTGGGAGGAACAGCAGCTCCGGCGTGAGGACGGCGGCGAAATTGTCCAGGGCCGGCTGTTGGGGGACCTTGACCGCGTGTCCGGCGGCAGGATCCAGCGACCCGAGGACCAGCCAGAGCAGCGGCAGCAGGAAGCACCCGCCAATCAGCAGCAGGACCACGTCCGCCAGGATGCTGCGCCTGCCCTTGCGCCGTGCAGTCACGGCCTCTGGTCCTTCAGCAAACGAAGGTATGCTCCCCCGAACACTCCGCCGATGAGGATCAGGACCGTGGCGACGGCGGTGCCGTAGCCGATGTCTCCGAACTTGAAGGCCTCCTGGTAGGCCAGCACAGGCAGCGTGGTGCTGCCGTTGGCCGGACCGCCGGCGGTCATGACCCAGATCAGGGTGAAGACGGCGAGGGTCTGCAGCGTGACCAGCATCAGGTTGGTGGCTATGCTCCCCCGGATCACCGGCAGGGTAATGAACACCAGCCGCTGCCAGGCGCCGGCACCGTCCATCTGGGCAGCTTCGGTCAGCTCGCCGGGGACGCCGCCGAGCGCGGAGCGGTAGACCAGCATGGAGAAGGCGGTCCCGCGCCAGACGTTGGCCAGGATCACGGCTGCCATGGGGACGGCGTAGAGCCAGTCGGTCTCCGCCAGTCCCAGCCGGCCGAGCAATTGGTTGAGTGTCCCGTCGCGGCTGAAGAAGGCGTAGGCCGCGAACGCCGCCACGATTTCCGGCAGGACCCAGGCGGCGACGACGGCGGTCCCAACCGTTGCGGAAACCACCGGCCGTGCGCGCCGCATCAGGACCGCGAGGGCGAGCCCCAGCACGTTCTGGCCCAGGATCGCCGAGCCGCCGACGAAGAGGACGGTGAGCGCCAGCGACAGGGGAAAGGTCTGGTCCTGCAGCAGCCGCTGGTAATTGTCCAAGCCCACCCAGTCGGGGTTCCTGGCATGCCGGCCGGTAAGCGCGGCGTTGGTCAGCGAGGCGTGGAAGGCCCACAGCACGGGGCCTGCGAGGAACACAAGCAGAAGCACGACGGCGGGCAGCACCGGCAGGTACCGGACCACCTGCCGTGTGCGGTGGCTGGCGGGCACCGCTACTTCCGAATGGTCTTGTCGCCGCCCACAATACCGGCCACCGCCGCGTCGTAATCGGCTGCCGCCTGTTCCGGGGTCCTGTTACCGGTGATCACGGCCTCGGTGGCCTCCTGTACAGCAGCGGAGATCCGTGGGTAGTCGGACGTCGCGGGCCGGTACCGGGTGACCGGGACCAGGCTGGACACGTCCTTCACGAACGGGTTGGCCGACTGGTAGCCGGGGTCGGCGGCGACGTCGGTGCGGACGGCGATCTGCGAGCTGGCCACCGTGAACGCCAGCGAATTCTTTGCGTTCAGGGCGGTGGTCAGGAAATTGAATGCGAGGTCGGGCTGCTTGCTTTCCGCGCCGACGGCCAGCGTCCACCCTCCGGACATGCTCACTGCGCCGGGCGCACCCCCTGATTGGGTGGGGAACGGGGCTACTCCCATGTCCTGCTTATATTCCGGCCAGGCATAGCTTCCGCCGTCCTGCCAGAACGACGGCGCGTAGGAGCCTTCCACGGTGGCGCCAAGCTTGGCCTTGGGGAACCATTCGCCGAAGACTTTCTTCCAGATGTTCGGGTCCAGCGCCTCGGCCGGGGGAACTGCGAGCTTTTCCCCATAGAGGGTGCTGAGGAAGGCCAGCGAATCTTTGAACCCGGCCGAGCCAACGACCCACTTTTTTGAATCCGGGTCATACAGCGTCGCCCCCGTACCGTACAGGAGCTCGTAGAAGCCCTGCATCACGCTTCCTTCGCCGGTGCCTTTGCCGGCATACATGTTGAAGGGAACCACGTCGGGGTTCGCGGCCTTGATCTCGCGGGCGGTGTCCAGGATGTCCTGCCAGCTGGACGGCTCCCACGGCAGGTCAATGCCGGCCGCCGCGAAAACTTTTTTGTTGTACCAGATGGCGCGCGTGTCGGTGCCCAGCGGCACCGCGTACGTGCCGCCGTCGTCCGCTTTGCCGGCTTCCTTGGCAGCGTCGTCGAATTTGTCCCAGTCCCTCCACCCCTCCAGGCGGCTGTCCAAATTCAGCAGGTACCCGGCGTCCACGTCGGAGCGCACTTTGAACGTGTCCTCGTAGAAGACGTCCGGGGCGGTCGAGGGTGACCGCAGGGCCAGGGCCAGCTTGGTACCGTAATCGTCGTCGTTGGCCTGAATGGGCTGCAGCTCGATCGTCACGCCCTGGTTGGCGGCCTCGAACTCTTTCTTCGCGTCCTGGAACATGGTGTCCAGTGCCGTGAACGAGTCTGTCTTCTGGTAGGCCACCTTGATGGTCCGGTTCCCGCCCGAAGGATCGGCAGGGGTGCAAGCGGTGAGGACCAGGACTGCGGCGGCCACCAGCGATGCGGCTTTGGATGCCCGGCGAAACATGGCGCTGTCAGCTTTCCAGCAGGAGCCGTTGGGCGCGTGGCGCCAGCGTGTGTTCAAGGACCAGCGAGGCCGCGCCGATGGCGCCCACGTCCTCCCCCACCCCTGTCCCTACGACTTCGATGGGGTGGATCAGGCGGGCGGCACTGTTGGCGTCCAGTAGCGGCGGGACCAGCTCCAGGTAGCGCTGCGAGAGGCAGGTCCAGAAGGGGCCGCCGAAGACCACCCGTTCAACGTCCAGGGTGTTGGTGACCACCGAGACCGCCCTGGCAACCAGGACAGCGGACTTGTCCAGGATGGCGGCGGCGCCTTCGTCACCAGCGTAGGCACGGGCACACAGCTCGGAGAAGCTCTGCTGGATTTCGGCGGCGCTTCCGGCCTGCGCGCCCTCCAGGATTCCTGCGGCCACCGCTTCGGCCACCAGGACCTGCGGAATGGCGGAGGACTTGACGCAGCCGCGTTGGCCGCAGTCGCAGGGTGGTCCGTCCGGGTCCACGATGATGTGGCCGATTTCGCCGGCGTTGCCGGATGTCCCCCTGACAACTTCATCGTTGAGGACGATCCCGCAGCCGATGCCGGTACCCATGTACATGAACACGAAACTGCCGGCACCGCTGGGGCCGCCCGCCCACGTTTCCGCGACGGCGGCGCTGGTGACGTCCTTGTCCACCAGCACGGAGTAGCCGGTGGCCTTGGCCAGTGCGTCCCGCAGTTCCACCCGGTCCCACCCGGGGAGCAGCGGCGGGTCCACGACGGTGCCGTGGTCCAGGTCGATGGGACCCGGGGCGGCCACTCCGAGTCCTGCAATGCGGCCCTGGTCCACGCCGGAATCCTCCACGAGCTGGGCCAGTTCCGCGGCGATGGTGGCAATCACGGCGGCGGGATCGTTTCCGCCGGGAGTCTTGATCCGGGAGTGCCGCACCACCGCCCCCACGAGGTCAAGCACCACGAAGGTGGTCACGGCCGGGTCCAGGTGGACGCCGAGGGCGTACATGCCGCCGGGATTCAGGCGCAGGATGGTGCGGGGCTTACCGGGGCCGCTGCCCTCCTTGCCGGCTTCGACGATCAGGTTCTGGTCCAGCAGGCGGCGGGAAATGTTCGAGATGGTCTGCGGCGACAGGCCAACGATCTGGGCGAGCTCCACCCGGCTCAGTCCGCCGGATGTCCTGCGGATTGCGTCGAGGATGACTGTGAGGTTGAAGTCCCCCATCCTGGGCAAGTTGGTTCCGCGCCTCGGAGAGGATTGGCGGATCTCAGACACTGTGTCCCCTAAAGGTCTTCGGCTACCTGGCGGTGGTGATGCTTTGAATCGTACGTTAAGCGTCCCCCACCGCCCACATGTCCCGCCAGCGGCGCGGCGGATGTCGTGGCCGGTGAGGGGCAGGAAGGGGTCAGTGGGACCTGCGGGTACTCCGGGTGACCGTGAACTTTGGGTTACGGCCCTCCACCACGGTGGGCCCGACGGACCGCTCCAGGGCAGGAAGGTAGGCCAGGTGCCGGTTATAGACCGTCCACAGTTCGCCCCCCGGAGCCAGGACCCTCCCGGCCGCTTCGATCATCTTCAGCCCGGCGCCGGCGTGGACTCCAGCCCCGACGTGGAAAGGCGGATTCAGCAGGACCGCGTCAACTGTCCCACCGGGAAAGGTACTGAGCGCGTCGTCCTGCATCACGGTGATCCGGTCCGCCAGCCCATTGGCGCGGGCAGTGGCGAGCGCGGACTGGACGGCGGCCGCCGATTGGTCTGTTGCCGTGACGGCGGTGTCCGGGAACTGCCTGGCATACATCGCGGCGAGGATGCCGGTGCCGCACCCGAGGTCGACGGCGTGGCGTGCCGGCTTCATGGCGGGCAGGAACCCCAGCAGGAAGCGCGTGCCGATGTCCAGCCTGGCGCCGGCGAAGACGGCGCCGTGCGCGGCAACGTCCAGGTCCAGTTCCGCGAGGTGCTCCACCACCGGAAAACGCGGGGAGGCGGCGGCGGTTTTGGGTCCGGCGGCGAGGAGGACCCGCGATTTTTGCTTCGCCAGTTGCGGCTGCACGGACACGAAGTACCGTTCAAGGACGGCGTTCATGCCCAGTGACATGTGCTTCATCCGGCCGCCGGCAAGGAGCCGGACGTCCGGTGCGGCGTATGTGGCAACGGCTGCGGCGGTCTCCTCGAGCTCGGCAAGGGTCTTGGGCAGCTGCAGCAGGACGGTGTCCGCTCCGGCCAGCAGTTCGGGCCCCAGGGGAAGGTGCACGAAAACGGGCCCGGCGCCGTCCTCCGGAAGCCCGGCACCCTCCCGCCTGGCTGACAGTTCGGCCGCGTTCAGCCGCAAGGCCCGCTCCCCGGTGATGAGGTCCTGGTGCACGCGCAACGAGGCCGGGGCGAGGACCCCGGCGGCTCCGAGGGTGAGTGCTCCGTAGCGGTCTCCAATGACGGCCACGCCACTGCCGGCGCGTCCCAGCTGGACGGCGGTGTCCAGCAGGAGCCGGTCGGTGGCGTCCCAGGCCTGCAGGTTGGGGGCTTCCACATCAGGCCGTCGTCGCAGCCCGTCGAAGATGTCCGCCAGGGTGTTTGCTGCCACCGGTGTGCTGCCGCCTTCTGTCGCCTCTGCCGGCCCCGGCACCCGGGGCCTCACCCCCACGTTACCGGTTCCGCCGCCGTCGCCATCCCCGGCAGCTTCAGGATCGCTGCCACTGCTGCCCGTCCCGCCCGGTTGGCGCCGATGGTGGACGACGACGGACCGTAACCGACCAGGTGCACGCGCGGCTCGGCCGCCACCTGGGTTCCGTCCATGGCAATCCCGCCGCCCGGTCCGCGGAGGTGAAGCGGCGCCAGGTGTTCCAGTTCGGCCCTGAACCCTGTGGCCCACAGGATGACGTCGGCCCTCAGCAGGGTGCCGTCGGCGCGGCGGACCCCCTCGGGTTCGATGGCGGTGAACATGGGCTGCCGGTCCAGCGCCCCGCGTTCCTTCGCCGCGCGGAGGGCGGGCGTCCAGATCAGGCCCGTCACCGAGACGACACTTTGCGGCGGAAGTCCGTTGCGGACACGCTCCTCCACGAGCGCCACGGCGTCATGGCCCGCCATGGCATCAAACGGTTCGTCCCGCCACACCGGTTCCCGGCGCGTGAACCAACTGGTGGAGGTGACGCGGGAGATCTCCTCCAGCAGCCCCACGGCAGAGATGCCGCCGCCCACCACAATCACGTGCCGGCCGATGAACTCGTCCGCGGACACGTAGTCGGCCACATGCAGTTGCCTGCCGCGGAACGAGGACCGGCCGGGGTAGATGGGCCAGAATGGGCGGGTCCACGTGCCCGTGGCGTTGATCAGCGCGTTGGCGCTCCAGTCGCCGTCGGACGTTTCGATCCGCAGCCGCCCGGCCGGATTGCTGTCCTCACGCCTCACGGCCCGCACCTTCACCGGCCGGTGGACGGCAAGCCCCAGCTCCGCCTCGTAGCTGGCGAAATAGCGGGTCAGGAATTCCGAGCTTGGTTCCGCGGGATCCACCTCTGGTTTGGCGATTCCGGGAAGGTCGCTGATCCCGTTGACGGTGGCCATGCGCAGGCTCTTCCAGCGGTGCCGCCATGCACCGCCGGGACCTTCCTCGGCGTCGAGCACGGCGAAGCCCAGCCCGCGGCGCTGGAGGTGGTACGCCGCCGACAGGCCTGCCTGGCCCGCCCCGATGACCACCACATCGGTTGGGTCAGGAATCACTCCCCCATGATAGTCGCGGAGGGCCGGCCGGCCTTAGGGTTGGCGCATGGACACTGAAGACGCCGGAGAAAGCGGACCTGGAGCGGGCGGCCACGCCGCCAGGCTGGAGAAGGCGCTGGGGGTGGTTTTGGGCACCAGCGAAGTCCCGCTGCGGCTGCGGGCATGGGACGGCTCGGAAGCGGGCCCTCCCGGCGCGCCGGTCCTCGAGTTCAAGTCCCGGAAGGCGCTGCGGCGGATGCTCTGGTCACCGGGGCAGCTTGGCCTGAGCCGGGCGTATGTGGCCGGTGACATCGACGCCCCGGGTGACGTCTTCGCAGCCTTCGCGGCGTTGAGTTCGGCCGGGAAGTTCGCCGAGCCCGGACCGTTCCGGCCGCTTTCGGCCGGCGAACTCTGGCTGCTGCTGCGCACCGCTGTCCGGCTGGGCGCTGTGGGAACCAGCCCGGCCCCGCCGCCCGAGGAGGCGCGGATCGCCAGGAAGGGCAGGATGCACTCCCGTGGACGGGATTCGGCCGCCATCTCGCATCATTACGACGTCGGCAACGATTTTTACGCCTTGGTGCTGGGACCCTCAATGGTCTATTCCTGCGCTGTGTGGCCGGACGAGGGCGCCCCCGACGGCGATCCGGACAATGGCCTGGACGCGGCGCAGGAAGCCAAGCTGGACCTCGTCTGCCGAAAGCTGGGCCTGCAGCCCGGGATGCGGGTCCTCGATGTTGGCTGCGGGTGGGGCAGCTTCGCCCTTCATGCCGCGGCAAAGTACGGCGCCCGCGTGGTGGGGGTGACGCTGTCAATGGAGCAGGCCATCCTGGCGCGGAAGCGCGCAGCCGACGCCGGCCTCACCGACAGGGTGGAAATCCGGGTCCAGGACTACCGGGACGTGAGCGACGGGCCCTACGACGCCATCAGTTCCATCGGCATGTCCGAGCATGTGGGACGGGCCCAGACCCCTGCCTACGCCGCAGCGCTGTTTGGCCTGCTCCGCCCCGGAGGCCGACTGTTGAACCATGCCATCTCCTGGAACGCCGGCCCCACCGCTCCGGATCCCGACTCGTTCATTCCCCGGTACGTCTTCCCGGACGGCGAGATGATCAGCCTGGGAGAAATGGTGTCCGTCCTGGAGACTGCCCGGTTCGAAGTCCTCGACGTGGAGGCGCTGCGCCCCCACTACGCGCTGACCCTCCGGGCGTGGGTCAGGCGCCTGGAGCAGAACTGGGCGGAAGCGGTGCAACTGGCCGGAGCCGGGCGTGCGAGGGTGTGGCGGCTGTACATGGCAGCCAGCGCCATCGGATTCGAAAACGGACTCACCGGGGTCAACCAGGTCCTGGTGCGGCGGCCGGGCGGGGAGGAACCGCCGTTGCGCCGCACCGCCTGGTTGTGACGGGAGCGCCCTCCTGCCGGGACGCAACCCGGCAGGAGGGCGGCTGGGTGAGGCTGCGGTCAGGTCCCGGTCCGGCTAGGCCACCGGGGAAGGTCCGCCCGGCTGGGTGAAGTGCTGGGTCTTTTCGATCTGCACCACTTTCGGATCCGTTTCGTCGGCGGCATAGTCCGTGGGCCGGGTAAGGTCTTCGCCGGTCCGGACCTTGAGGGCCCGCATCACCAGGGTCAGCACGGCGGCGACCACCAGGTTCAGCGCGAACGCCGACACGGCAATGTAGACGCTGAAGTCCGTGCCGGGAATGGGAGCCACCGAACCACCGAAGTGCGCCTTGGTTACGGGATTAACCACGTTGTAGGCGGAGACGGTGCCGAAGATGATGCCCACCGCCCAGCCGACCAGCAGGGCCCAGCGGTCGAACCAGCGGGTGTAGAGACCGGCGACCACGGCGGGGAAGGTCTGCAGGATCCAGATGCCGCCCAGCAGTTGCATGTTGATGGCCGCCGACTGGTCCATCGCGATCACGAAGACCAGGGCGCCCACCTTCACCACCAGGGAAACGATCTTGGACACCTTCGCCTCCGTCTTCGGATCGACGTCCGGGCGGATGAAGTCGCGGTAGATGTTCCGGGTGAACATGTTCGCGGCCGCAATCGACATGATCGCCGCCGGCACCAGGGCCCCAATGGCGATGGCTGCCAGTGCGATCCCGGCAAACCAGGACGGGAAGTGGTCAAGGAACAGCTGTGGGACCACCAGTTGCGGATTGACGGATCCGTCCAGGTCGATTGGCTTGGTGCCGGCCTTGATGGCCACGAAACCCAGCAGGGCCAGGAAACCGAGCATCAGGGAGTACAGCGGCAGGATGGCGGCATTGCGGCGGATGGTATTGCGTGCCTTCGAGGCCAGCACCGCGGTCACCGAGTGCGGGTACATGAACAGCGCCATGGCGGATCCGAGCGCCAGCGACCAGTAGGCGGAGTAGTTGGCCGCGCCGGGGACGAAGACGCCTGCCGGCTTGCCCGTGGCCTGGTTCACCGCGCCGAGTTTGGTCTGGGCTGCACCGAAAATAGTGTCCCAGCCGCCGAACTTGATGGGCAGGTAGATGACGGCCACGATCACGGCAAGGTAGATCAGGAGGTCCTTCACGACGGCGATCATCGCCGGGGCGCGGAGGCCGGAGGTGTACGTGTAGGCGGCCAGGACCACAAAAGCCAGGATCAGGGGGAGGTCGGTCAGCAGGACATTGTCGGAGCTCCCGAGGCCGAGGACGGTGAGCACAGCTTTGATGCCCACCAACTGCAGCGCAATGTAGGGCATCGTGGCCACGATGCCCGTAACGGCGACGGCCAGGGAGAGCCAGCGGCTACCGTAGCGGCCGCCCACGAAGTCTGCCGAGGTGACGTAGCCGTGGCGGTGGGATACGGACCACAGCCGGCTCATGATGATGAAGATGATCGGATACAGGACGATCGTGTACGGAACCGCGAAGAAGCCGCTGACCGCGCCGGTGGACCACATGGCTGCCGGTACCGCCACGAAGGTGTAGGCGGTGTATAAATCCCCACCCAGGAGGAACCAGGTGATCCAGGTGCCGAAGCCGCGGCCGCCCAGTCCCCACTCGTCCAGGCTGTGCAGCCCCTCCACTTCGGTGCTCCGGCGCCACCTTGCGGCGAGGAAGCCCATCACGGCCACGATGACGAACAGCAGCACCACGATGACCAGGGCAGTCCAGTTGATCTCGCGCGGGTTCATGGCCGGTCCCCTCCCAACCCGGCCCCGGCGGAGTCACTGCCCGGCTGGGGCGGGCCGCCCGCCCGGGCCTCAGCCCGCCGTCGTCGGTCTTCCTTGGTGACCAGCCAGTACGCGCTGCCGGTCAGGATCGCAGAGATCGGCACCCACAGCAGCTGGTACCAGTAGAAGAAGGGCATCCCGGCCAGCCGCGGAGCGTCAAAAGAGTAGAGCTGCGGCATCAGGGGTAAAAGGATGGCGGCAGCCAGCAGGACACCGGCGCCGATATAGGGGGCGGGCCGGGCCGGTCCGCGGATGACGGTATCCCGCGTCAGGCGCGGTTCGTCGGGAAAAGCTCCGCCGTTGCGGCTGTAGCCGTCTGCGTGGGACATCTGTGACCTCCTCGTCAGCCTGTCCCGCGGCCGCCGCTTTGGATGAAAGGTGTCCGGAGGCGGGACGATGTGCCCTCAACCACAGTTGTACCGCGCTTTGACCTGCGCCGGAAGAGTTTCCGCCCAGTATCGGTTGCCGGTGGCAACAAAAAAGGGAACCATCACAGGTGATGGTTCCCTTTCCTTACGGGTGGAGCTGAGGGGACTCGAACCCCTGACCCCCTGCATGCCATGCAGGTGCGCTACCAGCTGCGCCACAGCCCCGTACTTTTGTCTTTCCGGTCGAATTCCCCGGAGCAACCTGACCAGAGTAATGCACTTTTCCGCTGGACGCCAATCGGGTGGTTTCCGGCGCTCCGACCCCCGGAATCCGGCACCCAAACTGGCTCCGCGGGTCCGTCGCGAACAGACGGCACACAACAAAAAATCCGCCGGAACCAGGTGGTTCCGGCGGACTCTCCGGTGGAGCTGAGGGGACTCGAACCCCTGACCCCCTGCATGCCATGCAGGTGCGCTACCAGCTGCGCCACAGCCCCGGATTGTTGCTGCCCTTGGGAGCTTTCTTCAGGGTCTCCCCCGAAGCAACTCAAATATCTTAGAACAGCAATTCCGAAAATTCCAAATCGGGAATATTCACCGCCGGGCGGCGCCTACTCGCTGTCGGAAACAGCGGCTGCCTTGGCGGACGCGTCATCGCCGAGCTGCAGGTCGACGACGGGGCAATCCTTCCAAAGCCGCTCCAGGGCGTAAAACACGCGGTCTTCATCGTGCTGGACATGGATGACGACGTCGGCGTAGTCCAACAGGACCCACCGGCCGCCGGACCGGCCCTCGCGGCGCACCGGCCGCAGGTCCTGCTTGGCGAGCTCTTCCTCGATGCCGTCAACGATGGCGTTGACCTGGCGTTCGCTGGGCGCCGAGGCGATAAGGAAGACGTCGGCCAGGGCCAGGCGTTCGCTCACGTCCATGGCGACGATGTCCTGGGCGATCTTGTCCGCGGCGGCCTTGGCAGCCGTGCGGGCTATGGCGATGGACGATTCTGTTGCAGTCACGGGACTCCTTGTTGTGGTTAAGTGTTGGTGCCGGCCGGCAGGTCAGCGGGACATGCCGCTGACGATCAGGATGATGCCGGCGACGAGGGCCAGGATCCCGAACGCGAGGATGCAGAACTGGAGAATGCGGTTCCGGCGGGCCCTGGTAAGGCCGGCGGTGGCTGCATCCAGGGGATCAAGCCCGTAGGCCGACCGGGCTGGAACCCGGGGAAGGTCTTCGAACAGATCCTCCGACTGGTCGTCCGGACGCGACACCGGCTTGGGCCGGCTGGCGGCCTTGGCAGCCGCCTCGGCGCGCGCGATGACCTGGGAGCGGCCGGTTGCCGTATCCGCGGCGGGTGCCTTGGGACGTGCAGTGGGCCTCCGTTTTCCAGCGCCCGGTACCTTCGTGCCGGGTACCTTGGTGCCGGGCCGGGTGGTGACCGGGACGTGGGAGGTGGCAGGTGGTTTCATGACGGGCCGCTCAACGCCCGGCACCTGGACGAACTCAAGCGGCGTCACCATTGCGAGGTTGCTGGCAGTTGACGGGCCCGCGGTGTCCTTTTGCCCCGGACCGCTGCCGGGGGCGCCGGCGGGGCTGCCGGCCTGCTCGGCAAGTTTCTGCCTGGCCATGGCGCGTCGGTTCATGACGGCGGCACGTTCTGCCAACGCAATCTGCTCAGCCAGGATTTCGGGATCTACAGCTTCAGGGTCCAGGGAAGCGATGTGCTCCATCTTGGCTATCTGGTTCCTGGCCTGCGCGGCGATGAGTGCGCGGGCCTCCAGGGCCTGCTCAACCGTCATGCCCTCCGGGGCTCCGGCGGGGACCTGGCTGGGATTGTCCGCCTTGGAATCGTCCGCCGCCTCTCCAGCCTCGCCGGTGCCTTTGCCTGGCGTGGTCGGCTTGCTGGCCGGAGCGGCGGCGGCCGGAACGATGGGATTGGCGGCCGTCAGGGCCTGCTCCTTGAGCTGCTGCAACCGCAACTGGCGTCGCGTGGGGGGCCCGCCCCCGGCAAGCTGCCCTTCCTTTTCCTCAAGCTCCTTGATGGTGCGCAGCGCGGCACGGTCGCGGGCGCGGATCTGGGAGGAGCGCGGCGTGCCGGGCTGGCCCGCCGGTGCCTGGGGGCGCGCCGCAGGGGCAGCTCCCCCGGTGGAACCGGAGCCGGCCGCCGCGTCCTGGCCGTCCCGTGCAGGTGCACTGTCAGCTGGCCGGTTCGCGGCTGGCGGGCGTTGCTCCGTGGCAGGCGAGGTGGCCCGCTGGGCGTCCCTGGCCTTCCGGAGTTCCCGGCGGCTGCGGATTGGGGGCTGTTCCTGACTCATTGAGAACTCATTCAGTACTGGCTGGTTCGCGGGCTTCGGACGTTGCGTCATCAGCGCCTGCCGGTGCGTCCGAGTACAGGCCGTACTTGGCGATGTACTGGACCACCCCGTCCGGGACCAGGTACCAGACCGGGCTGTTGGAGGCTACCCGGGCGCGGCAGTCCGTCGACGAAATGGCCATGGCGGGCACTTCCAGCAGGCTGACATCGTCCCGGCCCATGCCGTCAAGGACATGCCCTGGCCGCGTAACGCCCACGAAGTGGGCCAGCGACCAGAGTTCGTCGATGTCCTTCCAGGACAGGATCTGCGCCAAGGCATCCGCGCCGGTGATAAAGAACAGGTCGGCGTCGGGGCGCTGCGCCCTGAGGTCGCGCAGGGTATCGATGGTGTAGGTGGGACCCGGGCGGTCGACGTCGACACGGCTGACGGTGAAGCGGGGATTGGAGGCCGTGGCGATGACGGTCATCAGGTAGCGGTGTTCGGGCTCGCTGACCTGTTTATGGGACTTTTGCCATGGCTGCCCGGTGGGAACGAAGACCACCTCGTCAAGGTCGAACTCCGCTGCGACTTCGCTGGCCGCCACAAGGTGGCCGTGGTGGATGGGATCGAAGGTCCCGCCCATCACGCCCAGCCGCAGCCTCCCCCGGGCCCCATTGCGTTGCAGGTTGTGGGAAATGTTAGTGGCCCTGCCCGCGATCGTGCTTGTTGGGGTGCTGGCGGTGCGGATCCGCGTGCTCATCCGTGGCGGCGTGCCGGTTGCCCAGGTTGTTGTAGGACCAGGCAATGAACATCAGCACCACAAGGATGCCGAACATGGACACGCCGAAGACCCACGGTTCGGCCCACAGCGGCGCGAGCTCCTCGTGGCCTGATTCGCCTGCGGCGGCGACGGACGTGGCAATCTGCTGGAGCAGCATTTTCTCCCCTTGTTCAAGGATTTTCAGGCAGCGGAACCTTCCGCTGCTTTCCGGGTTCTGGTCTATGTTACCGCGTTGCTACCCGCGGACCTGGCCTTCGCCCTGGACGATCCACTTCGTGGTGGTGAGTTCGGTCAGGCCCATGGGACCGCGGGCATGCAGCTTCTGCGTGGAGATGCCCACCTCGGCACCGAGGCCCAGTTCTCCGCCGTCTGTGAAACGGGTGGAGGCGTTGACGATCACGGCCGCCGAATCCACCTCCGCGATGAAGCGCTCGGCGTTGGCGAGGCTGTTGGTGAGGATCGCCTCGGTGTGGCCGGTGGACCAGGTCCGGATGTGCCGGACGGCTTCGTCAAGGCTGTCCACCATCGCCACGGCGAGGTCCAGGTCCATGTACTCCGTTTCCCAGTCCGCGTCCGTCGCCGGCTCGGTTTCGATCGAGGCCGGCAGTGCGGCGCTGATGCGGCTGTCCACGTGGAGCCGGACGCCGGCGCTGCGAAGGGCGGAGGCGACGGCGGGCAGCACCGTTGAGCCGGAATGGACCAGCAGCGTCTCCACGGTATTGCAGACACTGGGCCGCTGGGTCTTGGCGTTGAGCAGGATCTCCACCGCCATGGCCTCGTCGGCGGACTCGTCGATGAAGATGTGGACGTTTCCCTCCCCCGTTTCGATGACCGGCACCGCGGAGTTGGTGACCACCGTCTGGATCAGGTCCCGGCCGCCGCGGGGAATCAGGACATCCACCCTTCCGCGGGCCTTCATCAGGACGGTGGCCCCCGCACGGCCGTACTGGTCCACGGTCTGGACCGCGTCAGCGGGCAGGCCAACGGATTCCAGGGCTTCGCGCAGGATCCGGACCAGCACCTGGTTGGTGGCTTCTGCCGCGCCGCCGCCACGGAGGATGACGGCGTTGCCACTCTTAAGCGCGAGCCCTGCGATGTCAACGGTGACATTGGGCCGTGCCTCGTAGATGGCGGCAACCACCCCCATGGGCACATTGACCTGGCGGAGGCGCAGCCCGTTGGGGAGGGTCTGCCCGCGCACGACGTTGCCGACGGGGTCGGGGAGGCCAGCCAGGTTTTCGAGGGCCGCCACGAGTCCGGCGACGCGGGACTTGGTGAGGGTGAGCCGGTCCAGGAGGGCTGCGGAGGTCCCGTTGGCCTTGCCCCGCTGCACATCCATGGCGTTGGCAGCCAGAATGGCCGGTACGTTCTCCTGCAGGGCGGAGCCCACGGCGCGGAGGGCACGGTCTTTCCAGGCGCGGTTGGCGGTGGCCATGCGGCGGGCTGCCTGGCGGGAGCGGTCGGTGATGGCGTGGACGGCGGACTCCACCCCGGCGGCGGACAGGGGTGCCTCGGCCGATGCCGGTCCTGCTGCGGGACCCGGCTGCGCCTGCGCAGCGGTGGTTCCGGAAAGTTCAGCAGCGTGGATCAGGGCGTCAGTCATGATCCAAGTTTAGGCGAGGTGGCAGCTCAGACCAGCACCAGGTCGTCAACATGAACAACTTCACGGTTGTAGCCGCTGCCCATTTCCTCGCCCAGCTCATGCGTTGACCGCCCCAGCATCCGCGGCAGCTCCTCGGAGGAGTAGTTCACCAGGCCGCGGGCAATAACGGTGCCGTCGGCCCCAACCAGCTCCACGGCGTCGCCGGCTTCAAAGTCGCCATGGACCGCGGAGATGCCGGCCGGCAGGAGGGACGTGCGGTGGTGCCGCACAGCGCGGACCGCACCCTCGTCCAGGACCAGCCGGCCCTGGACCGACGCAACGTGCGCCAGCCACAGGAGGCGGACCGGTTTGCGCGAGCCGTTGACGGAGAACCACGTGCCCACGTCCTCGCCGTTCAAGGCCGCGGCAGCATTGGGCGTGGAGGTCACCAGGGCGTGGATTCCCGACCCTGCCGCCATACCGGCAGCCTCCACCTTGGTCATCATGCCACCGGTGCCCACACCGGCCTTGCCCGCCTTGCCAATGGACACGCCCTCGAGGTCGTGCGCGCCGGTGACCAGCGGGATCCGCTTGGCACCCTTGGCGGGCGGCCCGTCATAGAGGGAGTCGACGTCGGACAGCAGGACGAGCGCGTCGGCGCGCACCAGGTGGGCCACCAGGGCGGCCAGCCGGTCGTTGTCGCCGAAGCGGATCTCATGGGTTGCCACAGTGTCGTTTTCGTTGACCACAGGAACCACCCCAAGGTTCAGCAGCCGGTCCATGGCCCGCAGGGCGTTGGTGTGCTGGCTGCGCCGCATCAGGTCTTCGGCGGTCAGCAGGACCTGGCTGACGGTGACGCCGTGGGCACCGAAGGCCTGGGTGTACCGGGCCATGAGGAGCCCCTGGCCTACACTGGCCGCGGCCTGCTGGGTTGCCAGGTCCCGGGGGCGTTTGGCCAGGCCAAGCGGAGCCAGGCCTGCAGCGATGGCGCCGGAAGACACCAGGATGATCTCGGCGCCCGCATTGCGCTTGGCCGCCAGGGCGTCAGCAAGGGCGGTCAGTGATTCCTCCGAGATTCCGCCCTTGATGCTGGTCAGCGAGGAGGAGCCCACCTTGACCACGATCCGGCGGGCCCCGGCCAGCGCGCTCCTGTCCCCCGCAGTCCCGGCAGGTACTGCAGTCATGCCCCTAGAGGTCATCGTCCGCTTCCAGTCCGCTTTCCTTGACGGGCTGGGCGGCACGGCGGCCGCTGACGGACTCGGTCCAGATCCCGGCCTTACGCTCCGCCTCAAGCTCCGCGCGGGCGGCAGCCTTGGCCTCGCGGCGCTCCTGCTGCTCTTCGCGCTTCTGGCTGCGGGTGGGCCGGTCGCCGATATCGGCGAACCGGACGTCGGTGCCGCGCGGCGAAGCCAGGAGCTCAGCTCCTGCCATCATCGTGGGCTCCCAGTCGAACACCACGCCGTCGTCCTCGCCGATGACCACCGTGTCACCGGGCTTGGCGCCCTGCTTGAACAGTTCGGTCTCAACACCCAGCCGGGCGAGCCGGTCCGCCAGGTAGCCGATGGCCTCTTCGTTGGTGAAATCGGTTTGCTTGACCCAGCGCACGGGCTTTTCGCCCAGGACGCGGAACAGCGGTTCCAGGTTCTTTTCCTCGCGGCGGATCTTGAACCCGGCTTCATTGACGGCACGCGGCCGCAGCACGGCAGGCTGCACCTTGGGCGGGGCGGCAGCCACTGCATCGCGGGCGGCCTTGACGATCTCCGCCATGGCGAAGCCGAGCTGCCGCAGGCCCTCATGGCTCGTGGCGGACACCTCGAAGACGCGGTAGCCGCGCGATTCGAGTTCCGGGCGCACGAACTCAGCCATGTCCTTGCCGTCGGGCAGGTCCACTTTGTTCAGCGCCACCAGCCGGGGCCGGTGGTTCAGCGGAACCACTTCGCCGTCCTGGCCGGCATAGCTCATGTCGACGGCGTACTTCTCCAGCTCGCCCTCGATGATGGCGAGGTCGGTGAGCGGATCCCGGTCCGACTCAAGGGTGCCGCAGTCCAGCACGTGGACCAGGGCCGCGCAGCGCTCGACGTGGCGGAGGAAGTTGTGGCCCAGGCCCCGTCCCTCGCTGGCGCCCTCGATGAGGCCGGGAACGTCGGCGATGGTGAACCGTACGTCGCCGGCCTGCACTACGCCCAGGTTGGGAACCAGGGTGGTGAAGGGGTAGTCGGCGATCTTGGGCCGGGCAGCGGACATGGCTGCAATCAAGCTGGACTTGCCGGCAGACGGGAAGCCCACCAGCGCGATGTCGGCAATGCTCTTGAGCTCCAGGACGATGTCCCGGGAGTCCCCCTCGATGCCGAGCAGCGCGAAGCCGGGGGCGCGGCGCTTCTGCGAGGACAGGGCAGCGTTGCCGAGTCCGCCCAGGCCACCGGCGGCCGCCACGAACTCGGCGCCTTCCCCCACGAGGTCGGCCAGGACTTCGCCGTCCTTGGTCTTGACCACTGTGCCGTCCGGTACGGGCAGGACCAGGGTCTCGCCGTTCTTGCCGCCGCGCCAGTCGCCCATGCCGGGGCCGCCGTTGCTCGCGTGCCGGTGCGGTGCGTGGTGGTAGTCGAGGAGGGTGGTGGTCTGGTGGTCCACGCGAAGGATCACGTCGCCACCGTTGCCGCCGTTCCCGCCGTCGGGACCGCCGAGGGGCTTGAACTTCTCGCGATGGACGGAGACGCAACCATGGCCGCCGGTTCCGCCGGATACATGCAGTACTACCCGGTCTACAAAGCTGGCCACGTGGATCTCCTCAGGTGCTGTTTATGGGACGCCCGGGGACGCCACATCGATTGTAATGCTGTTAAAAGAACAGTGGAGCGGACCCTCAGGCCCGCTCCACCGCTTCAGAACTGGTTGTTACTCTGCAGCTGCAGCAGCAACGATGTTGACCACGCGACGACCGCGGCGGGTGCCGAATTTAACGGCGCCCGGGGTCAGTGCGAACAGGGTGTCGTCACCGCCACGGCCAACGCCGGCGCCGGGGTGGAAGTGGGTGCCACGCTGGCGGACGATGATCTCGCCTGCGGAAACAACCTGGCCGCCGAAGCGCTTGACGCCGAGGTACTGAGCGTTGGAATCGCGACCGTTGCGAGTGGAGCTCGCGCCCTTTTTATGTGCCATCTGAAATGCCTGCCTCTAAATTCTGGGGAATCTGTTGAAATACCTGAACAGTAACCGGTGGTTACTTGATGCCGGTGATCTTGACCTTGGTCAGTTCCTGGCGGTGACCCTGGCGCTTCTTGTAGCCGGTCTTGTTCTTGAACTTCTGGATGACAATCTTAGGACCACGCAGGTCCTGGAGGATTTCAGCCGTAACAGTTACCTTGGCCAGGTCAGCGGCGGCGGAGGTGACCTTGTCACCATCAACCAGGAGCAGTGCGGGCAGCTCGATGGTGCTGCCGGCTCCACCGGCGACGCGGTTCAGGGTAACGAAGTCTCCAACGGAAACCTTCTCTTGGCGGCCGCCTGCGCGGACAATCGCGTACACCACTTGGGAACTCACTTCTCTCGACGTTTATTACAAAATTTGCGTGCGGAACCGACTCGAAAAAGCCAAGGTTCCCGCTGTGCCTCAACGCCGTGGGGTCATAACCCAAGTGTTGGCGTAAGCACCGAAGATCTAGAATACGCTAAATCCATCTACGGCCGCAAATGAGGCTGGTTCCGGCGGCCCGGGTGTGGTAGTAACCACACTCCGGCGGGCAGCACCGCAACCATGAACTCCATAATAGCGGCGGCGCTCCCCGCAGGAGTCAGGAATGCAGCCTCGGCGCGTCGAAGAATTCCACCTCGAGGCGGCAGGACTGCTTGAACGCGGTCAGCATGGCCTCCCGCTCGGCGTCGGAGGCCTTCCGTCCTGCCGCGTCCACGATGGCGATGGCCCGGCGCGTTGCTTCGGCAAAGCCTTCGTCGGCATACGTCCGCAGCCAGGCAGCGTAGGCGTGCCCTTCCGGCTCCCCCGAGGCAACGAACTGGCCGTGCAGTTTTTCGCCCACCTCGGCGTAGAGCCAGAAGCAGGGAAGGACGGCGGCGGCCAGGACGGCATAGCTGCCCGACGCCGACGCTGCGGTGAGGTGGTCCACGTAAGCCTTGGTGACGGGGCCGCGGCCGCCCTGGGTGGGCCGGGTGCTGAGCCAGGAGCGGTGCAGTTCCGACTCCACCTCCAGGCACTGCTGCGAGGACCCTGCCCAGAACAGCTGTTCCGCTTCGGAGGGGGCCAGGGCACTGGCGCGTGCCAACACCCGGGAGTAGCCGTTCAGGTACAGGGCATCCTGGGCCAGATAGTAGGCAAAGTCCTTCTCGGGAAGGTCCCCGGCAGCCAGGCCGTGAATGAAGTCCAGGGCGTAGATGTCCGCGAGGTCCTGTTGGGCTTCCTCCCACAGCCGGGCAGCGAAGCCGCCGTCATGCAGGTCCTGCCGCACATGGTGGAAGTGGTGCACCGGTCCGTTTCCCTGGCCAACCTCGAGTTGGTCCGAGTTTTCAAGGGCGCCGGCAAGCCATGGCTTGACGGTCAGGAGCGATGCCTCCCAGTCGCCCAGGCGTGCCTGGACGGTGGCCATTGCGGAGGACAG
This sequence comes from Pseudarthrobacter sp. NPDC058119, assembly GCF_042884655.1. Taxonomy (NCBI): domain Bacteria; kingdom Bacillati; phylum Actinomycetota; class Actinomycetes; order Micrococcales; family Micrococcaceae; genus Pseudarthrobacter; species Pseudarthrobacter sp. NPDC058119. The sequence goes on along the minus strand of NZ_JBHVTN010000008.1, from coordinate 67,134 downwards.
GGAACAGCCGGTGCCGTGGCTGTTGCGGGTGTCGACGCGGTTTCCCTGCACCTCCACCACGTCCTGCGACAGGAGGCCTGCGGTATTGACCAGCGCATCCGGGCACTCCGCACCCGCCAGGTGGCCGCCCTTGACCAGGACGGTGGCGCCGGTGGCATCCGCCAGGCGCCGGCCCTGCTGCAGCGCTGCCGGCCAACTGTCCGCAAGTTCCGCGCCCACCAGCATGGCAAGCTCCGGCAGGTTGGGAGTAATGAGGTGGGCCAGGGGCATCAGGTCCCGGAGCGCGGCCTCGGCGGACTCCCTCAGCAGCCGGTCGCCGCTGGTGGCCACCATCACCGGGTCAAGGACAACGACGGCGGGACGGACCTTCTCCAGCCAGTGCCGGACAGTGCGGATCACGGCTTCGTCCCCCAGCATGCCGATCTTGACCGCATCGATCGAGATATCATCGCTGACCGCGTCCAGCTGCTGGGCCAGGAAGGCCGCGGGAGGAACGTGGACTGCCTGGACACCGCAGGTGTTCTGTGCCGTCAGGGCAGTAATGGCAGCCATGCCGTAACCGCCGTGCGCGGCAATGCTCTTCAGGTCGGCCTGGATACCCGCCCCCCCGGACGGGTCGGAGCCGGCGATGGACAGTACCCGCGGGACGTCCCGGCCGGTGGACAGCCCGGTGCTGAAGCCGGAGCGAGCTGGCAGGGGCATGAAAAGGGTCGAAGACAAGAGACATCCCTTCGCCGGTACTAGCCGGACAGGTTCAACGGGTCTGGATCTCAGCCGGCCTGTGCGCGGCACCCCGTGTCGGTTCCTACCCTAGCCGCTGCCACGGGGCTGTGGTAAAGGTGACAGCGGCCAGATGCAGGAAGTCCCCGCCGCGTGGACTGTTCCCCCTGTACTTTCGGGGGGAATGGTCCACGAGACGGGGACTTCACCTGTCGACGCCGTGGCTTGCCGGAATTTACAGCTCCGACGCCGGCACGCCGACACCGAGGATGATGGGTTCCTCGGCCGCCTTGCGGGGTTCCGGCTGGTCCTTCGCCGGTTCGGGCGCCTTGGCTGCGTGCGAGTGCCCAGCGGCATCAGCCTGGACGTTTTCATGGTGCTGGACGGCAGTCTCGTTGGCGGCACCCTGGGCACGGCTGGCGGCCCGGTGGCGCCGGGGCCGGCGCTGCCGCGACTGCTCCAGCGTGTGGTCCGAATAGTCCTTTTCAGGGGATGCCCCGGGAGCGGCACCGGCGGGGGCTTCCGCTGCCCCGCCGTCGGCATGCCCTTCCGGCGCCACCTCCGCTGCCGGCTGCACGGCCTCTGCCTGCCTGGCAGGCGCGTTCTCCACGGGAGAAGCCGGCTGGCCCAGGTGGGCGAATGCTTCCGCAAGGCGGTCCAGCGTCAGGGCAGGCTTCGGATGCTGTTCCCCGGCGTGCTCCACGAACGGAAGCGGGACTTCCTCGCCGCCGAACGTCAGGACCGCTGCGGGACGTGCCGGGGCGTCGGCGTCGTGCTTCTCCTCAACGGGAACCGGCGCGGGCTCCACGGACGGCACCTGCCGGGCTGCCGCCACCTCGTCGTCATGCAGGTGGGCTGCATGCGCGGCCGCGGCGATGTTCGCCAGGGCAAGCCTGGTTGCCTCAGCCTTGGCGTGCCGCTCGGCGTCGGAGGGGTCCGGCTGGACGGTGTGGACATGGACGGCAGGTGCCGGGGCGGCCTCGGGCTGCTGGCCGCCGCGTCCCCGCCGCCGCTTGCGTTCGGACCGGACACCGGGCTGGCCGTTGTCGTTCCGCTGCGCTTCCGGACGGGTCTCCGCGCGGGCTTCGGGACGGTTGTCGGTGCGCTGGACGTGGTGCTCGGCCGCCACGATGTTGGCGCGGCGGTGCTCCACGGGATCGTCGTGGGTCACGACGCCCCGGCCGGCGCAGGCTTCGCACTGCTCACCAAAGACTTCCAGCAGGCCCGTGCCCATGCGTTTACGGGTCATCTGGACCAGGCCGAGTGAGGTCACCTCGGCAACCTGGTGCTTGGTCCGGTCCCGGCCCAGGCACTCGACCAGGCGGCGGAGGACCAGGTCGCGGTTCGATTCGAGCACCATGTCGATGAAGTCGATCACGATGATGCCGCCGATGTCGCGCAGCCGGAGCTGGCGCACCACTTCCTCGGCCGCTTCGAGGTTGTTCTTGGTGACGGTTTCCTCGAGGTTGCCGCCGCTGCCGGTGAACTTGCCCGTATTGACGTCCACCACGGTCATGGCCTCGGTGCGGTCGATCACCAGGGAGCCGCCGGAGGGCAGGAAGACCTTCCGCTCGAGGGCTTTGTGGATCTGCTCGTCGATGCGCCAGGCGGAGAAGATGTCCTGGTCCTTGGTCCACTTCTCCAGCCGGCCCACCAGGTCCGGCGCCACGTAGGTGACGTAGGCCTCGATGGTGTCCCAGGCCTCCTCGCCGGAAACGATGAGCTTGGAGAAGTCCTCGTTGAAGACGTCGCGGACCACCTTGATGGTGAGATCAGGTTCGCCGTAAAGGAGCTCGGGGGCCAGGATCTTGGTGGACGTGGACTGGCTTTCGATGCCTTCCCACTGGGCGCGCAGCCGATTGATGTCGTGCGTGAGCTCTTCCTCGGAAGCGCCCTCGGCGGCGGTGCGGACAATGACGCCGGCGTGTTCGGGCAGGCGGTCCTTGAGGATGCGCTTGAGCCGGTTGCGTTCGACGTCGGGCAGCTTGCGGGAGATGCCCGTCATGGAACCGCCTGGGACGTACACCAGATAGCGGCCGGGCAGGGAGATCTGGCTGGTGAGCCGGGCGCCCTTGTGGCCCACGGGGTCCTTGGTGACCTGGACCAGCACGGTGTCGCCGGATTTGAGCGCGTTTTCGATGCGGCGCTGCTTGCCTTCGAGGTTGACGGCTTCCCAGTTGACCTCGCCGGCGTACAGGACGGCGTTGCGGCCGCGTCCGATGTCCACGAACGCCGCTTCCATCGACGGCAGGACGTTCTGGACCTTGCCCAGGTACACGTTGCCGATCAGGGAATCCTGCTGGGTCTTGGACACGAAGTGCTCGGCCAGGACGCCGTCTTCGAGGACGCCGATCTGGATTCTGTCATCGCGCTGGCGCACGATCATCTGGCGGTCCACGGACTCGCGGCGCGCCAGGAACTCGGCCTCGGTGATGACGGTACGGCGCCGGCCCGTGTCCCGGGATTCGCGGCGGCGCTGCTTCTTGGCCTCCAGGCGGGTGGAGCCCTTGACGCTGGTGACCCGGTTGCTCACCGGGGCTTCACTGACGGCGCGCGGCGCCCGGACCCTGGTGACCGTGTTGGGCGGGTCGTCGTCCCCGCCGCCCGTGAGCTCAAGGTCCTGGTCCCCGCGGCGGCGGCGACGGCGGCGGCGTGACGTCACGCCGTCCTCCACCTGGCCGGCGGCGTCCTCGTCGGACTCGTCCTCAGCCTCGGAACCGCTGTCCTCGTTGTCCTCCTCCGCCGTACCACCGATCCGGCTGCGGCCCCTGCGGCCGCGGCTGCGGCGACGGCGGCGGCTGGAGGAATCGTCGGTTTCTTCGGAGTCTTCCTCCCCGGGCTCCGCGGCGGCCGGCGCTGCGGGCCGGACTACGGTGCTGAGGTCAGGGGCCTGGAAGAGTACTGAGGTGGGGGAAGCGGGCTCCAGGAAGAGGGACCCGAAGGGGCTGGCGGCAGCGGCGGCCTCGCCGTCCTCGGCTGCCGGCACTTCCGTGGGCTGCTCCTGTGCCGGGGCACCTTCCGCCGCAGGAACTGCTTCCTGCCCGCCGGACCCGGCCGCCTGCTCCACGTTCTGCTCCGCGATCTGGTCAGCGGCCTCCGGCAGCACTGCTTCAGGGACTGCGGCTGCAGGTGCTTCTTCAGCCGCTGCCGCGGACTCCGCTGCTGGGGCGGCGGCTGGGGACGCAGTCTTGCGGGTGGCTACCCGACGGCGGCGGACCGGCTTGGCTTCGGCATCCGCCGTTCCGTCCGGGGCAGGAACGGCAGGGGTTTCGGCGGTGGGGCCGGCAACAGCGGCGGGCGCGTCAACGGCCGCGGCTTCGTCGGGAGCCTGCGCGTCGGCGGCGAACGCGGGCAGGGGTTCGGCGGTGTCGGCCTTCTTCCGTGCCCGGGTGCGCCGGGCGGGTGCCTTCTTCGGAGTGCCGGTTTCTTCGGCAGCTGTTGCGTCGACGGCGGCTGCTTCAACCGCAGTCTCTTGACCCGCCGGGTTTTCACCGGAGACAGCATCGGCGTCCGGTGCGCTGGTCACGGCGTCCGCGGGAGCTTCTCCGGTTTTGGCTGCCGCTTTCCGGCGCGTCCGCGGAGCCCTCTTGGGTGCAGCTGCCGCTGCTTCGTCGTTAACGGCCAGTTCCTGATCATTGTCCATATGTGGCAACACTCCTGCCCCTGACGTACCGCCACATCCGGCACCCATTGGGGCACATATTGTCAACACCCGCAGGCATTGACAGAAGTCAAGTGGATACTCCCAGGTTCGCACCGTCGTTGGGGTGCGGCAGCCCGTGGGAGCCGGCGGATGTTCTGAAACCCGTTGTTCTGCGTGTTACAACCAGGTGCCGCCCAATGGAGTCGCGGGTGTGCCGGAAGAATCCGAAGCCTGCCCTGCTCATCATTGGCGGTCTTGGGAACAAACCACCGGACCGGAGTCCGAATGTGGATCGGCTTCCAGCCACGTTCATTCTCTCATACCCGCGCCGGATCGCCGCGGAAGCGGGCGTTGCTGTTCCTTTGCCTGTGTGGTGGCTCCAGCTCCCGGCGTTACAATCAGGCACAGGAGCACCGGACGAAAAGGACGCAACACCCATGCCCAGCATTTCCCCCGTCAGCGCCCACGAGCAGGAACGGGCCACTGAGGCGCAGACCAGCGCCGGCAGCCTGCCACGGATGGCCCGGAACCGTCCCTTTGGCTGGCTGCTGGTCATTACCGGAGTCGTCGGCTGGCTGGCCTCCGGAACCCTGGTCCTGGAAAAACTCGAAGTACTCAAGGACCCCAACCACACCACGGTGTGCGACGTGAATCCGTGGATCTCCTGCGGCCAGGTCATGCAGACCTGGCAAAGTTCCCTGTTCGGCTTCCCCAACATGTTCATCGGAATCGTGGCCTTCGCCATCACCATCACGGTGGGCATGGCCCTGCTGTCCGGAGCAACCTTTGCCCGCTGGTACTGGCTCGGGCTGCAGGCGGGCGTCACGCTCGGCTTCGCGTTCGTCGTCTGGCTGTGGTCCCAGGCCCTGTATTCCATCCACATCCTGTGCCCGTTCTGCATGATCGTTTGGGCTGCCATGATCCCGCTTTTCGTGTGGACCACCATCCGGAACATCGCGGCCGGCGTCATTCCCATGCCTGCCGGTGCGGCCCGCGTCCTGGGTGATTCCGGCTGGATCATCACCGCGCTGCTGTACGTGGCCGTGATCGCCACCATCTTCTTCGCGTTCATCCAGGTGTTCGCAGGGACCTCAGGGTTCTAGCAGGCCGCTCCCCCACCATCCGCGCCGTCACCTGCGCCATCTGACAGCTAAGGCCAATGTTCAACAAGAACATTGGCCTTAGCTGTCATTTCGGCTGGCTTACTGGAACCAGATCTTGATCTCCCGGTCCGCTGACTCCGTCGAGTCGGAGCCGTGCACCAGGTTCTGCTGCACCTTCAGGCCCCAGTCCCGGCCGAAATCGCCGCGGATGGTGCCGGGGGCCGCCGTCGTGGGGTCCGTGGTGCCCGCCAGGGAGCGGAAGCCCTCGATGACGCGGTGGCCTTCGAAAATAGCCGCCACCACGGGGCCGCTGAGCATGAATTCCACCAGGGGCTCGTAGAACGGCTTGCCCACGTGCTCCTCGTAGTGCTGCTCCAGGAGTTCACGGGTGGCGTCAACCTTCTTCAGCTCGGCAAGGCTGTAGCCCTTGGCTTCGATGCGGGCCAGGATGGCCCCGGTCAGGTTACGGGCGACGCCGTCGGGCTTGATCAGGACGAGGGTGCGCTCAGTGGTCACAACTGCTCCAATGCGTTGGTGGGGTTTCGGGACAAGTCTACGGGGACTGGCTTACGGGGTCTGCGGTTGGGCGGGCCCCGCGGCCTGGTCCGGGTGGGTGGCTTCCCATTCGGCCTGTTCGCGGGCGCGCTGTGCGGCTTCCCGGTCCAGCCGGATGCCGGTCCGTATTCCGTACCACCAGGCCAGCGCGAAGAGGGCGCCCACCAGGAACATGGCCGGTTCGAAGATGCCGGTGAGGATCAGGACCAGCTGCAGGATCCACCCAAGGCCGATGCCCCAGGGCTTGTTGAGGACCGCGCAGGCGAAGATCATGACCACGCTGAGGGCAATGCCGACGCCGAGGATCAGGGCGGGCGGGAACTCCCCGCGGCGCAACCCGAACACCACCAGCGTGGCGAAGAACATGACGAACGCTTCCAGCAGCAGCACGGTGGAGGCGAACATGACCTTGGTGGAACGCCGCTTCTTGGGCATGCCCGGGCGCCACTCGCGCTGCGCTTTTGTCAGTCTGGCCATGGTCATGCCTCCGTTTTTCCGAGCAGGATGCGTGCCTCGGCCACCAGGGTGATCGAGCCCGTGACCAGCACGCCGCCGGAAAGGTCGTCGTTGGCCTCGGCCCGTTCCACGGCCCATTCCAGTGCATCGTCCAGTTTCTCGGCGATGTGGACGTTGTCTTCGCCGAAGCCCAGGTCGATGGCGAGCTCCGCCAGTTCCGCCGCGGGAACGGCGCGCGGGGAGTTGGACTGGGTGAAGCAGTATTCCTCAGCCACGTCACCCAGGGATTCCTTGAGCTCGCGCAGAATCTCCTCGGCGTCCTTCTCCTTAAGGACGCCTACCACCGGAACCAGCCGGGTGAAGGTGAATGCCTCCTGCAGTGCGGCGGCCGAGGCCTTGATGCCGTCGGGGTTGTGGGCTGCGTCAACGATGATGGTGGGCGCCGTGCGAACCACCTCGAGGCGACCGGGTGAGGTGACGGCGGCGAAGCCTTCCTGCAGGACGTCGAACGGCAGTTCCTTCTCGCCGCCGAAGAACGCCTCCAGCGCCGCGACTGCAACCGCCGCGTTCTGCGCCTGGTGGGCGCCGTGCAGCGGTACCAGCAGGTCCGGGTAGCGGCCGGCGATGCCCTTGATGGTGACCATCTGCCCGCCCACGGCCACCGTCCGCGACTCGACGCCGAACTCAACACCTTCGAAGCGGAAGGGCACGCCCACTTCCTTGGCCTTTTCAAGCAGCACCTGGGCCGCATCAAGGGGCTGCGCGGCGCTGATGAGGTAGCCGCCGGGCTTGATGATGCCGGCCTTTTCGTAGGCGATGTCTTCCGTGGTGTCGCCCAGCAGGTCCGTGTGGTCCAACGAAATCGGCGTGACCACCGATACCTGGCCGTCGCCCACGTTGGTGGCGTCGGTGATGCCGCCAAGGCCCACTTCGATGATGGCCACGTTGACGGGCTGGTCGGCGAAGATGGCGAAGCCCAGGATGGTCAGGCACTCGAAGTAGGTCAGCCGGGGCTGTCCTTCGGCTTCCAGTTCGGAGTCCACGATCTGCAGGTAGGGCCGGATTTCGTCCCAGATCCTGACGAAGGTCTCGTCGGAGACGGGGTGGCCGTCGATGCTGATCCGTTCGGTGACCTTGGACAGGTGCGGGCTGGTGTAGCGTCCCGTGCTCAGGCCATGGGCGCGGAGCACGGATTCGATCATCCGCGAGGTGGAGGTCTTGCCGTTGGTTCCGGTGACATGGATGATCGGGTACGCCTTGTTCGGCTCGCCGAGCACGTCCATGGCGCGGAACAGCGGCGCCAGGCGGGGTTCCATCTTGTTTTCGGGCGCCCGTCCCAGGAGTTCGGCGTAGACGCTTTCCACGGAGAATTCGTCGGTCATGGCTTAGGCCTCCACTTTTTCAACTGCGACGGCGGGTTCGGACACGTCTCCCGGCCCTGCGGCCAGCTCCACCGTCAGCGTCTCGCCCTTGACCAGTTCAGCGTTGGCCAGCAGGGCGTCCACCACTTGCTGCGGGGCAGTCACGGTGGTCCGGATCCGGTCGCTGACGTTGAGCCCGGCGTCCTTGCGGGCCTGTTGGATGGCACGGACCATGTCGCGTGCCAGGCCCTCGGCCTCCAGTTCGGGGGTGACCTCGGTGTTCAGGACCACGAACCCGCCGCCGGGCAGCACGGCGACAGCGGCAGAACCGCCTTCGGATTCTGCCACCACCGTCTCCAGGGTGTATTCCTGGGGCTCCAGTTGCAGCCCGCCCGCGGTGACCACACCGGCGTCGTCCACGGACCAGTCGCCGGACTTGGATCCCTTGATGGCCGCCTGGACGTTCTTGCCCAGGCGCGGGCCGGCGGCCCGGGCGTTGACCACCAGCTTCTGCTGGATGCCGAACTCTTCAGGGGAGGCGGTGGCAGCGTCCAGCAGGCGGACGGAGCGGAGGTTGAGTTCATCGGCGACGACGGCGGCGAAGCCTTCCAGCGAATCCGCGCCGGGTGCCACGACGGTGAGTTCCTGCAGGGGCAGGCGGACGCGCAGGTTTGCTGCCTTGCGAAGGGACGACCCGGTGGAGCAGATCTGCTGGACCCGGTCCATGGCTTCCACGAGGGCCGGATTGGCCGGGAAGAGTTCCGCGTCCGGCCAGTCGGCCAGGTGCACGGAGCGGCCGCCGGTCAGGCCGCGCCAGATCTCCTCGGAGACCAGCGGCAGCAGCGGGGCCGCGGCGCGGGTGACGGTTTCCAGGGCGGTGAACAGGGCGTCGAAGGCGTCCTGGTCCTCGTCGAAGAAGCGCTGCCGGCTGCGGCGGACGTACCAGTTGGTGAGCATGTCCAGGTAGCTGCGCAGCGAGTCGCAGGCACCGGAGATGTCATAAGTGTCCAGCTGCGCGGTCATGTTCCGGACCAGGTCGCCCGTGTTGGCCAGCAGGTAATGGTCAAGGGTGTCCGCGTAGCCTTCGTAGCGCAGCTTCGCCTCGTAGCCCTGTCCCGCGGCAGCAGCGTTGGTGTAGAGCGTGAAGAAGCTGTACACGTTCCACAGCGGCAGGATCACCTGGCGCACGCCGTCGCGGATACCCTGCTCGGTGACGATCAGGTTGCCGCCGCGCAGGATGGGGCTGGACATCAGGAACCAGCGCATGGCGTCGGAGCCGTCGCGGTCCAGGACCTCGGAGACGTCCGGGTAGTTGCGCAGGCTCTTGGACATCTTCTGGCCGTCGGAACCCAGCACGATGCCGTGGCTGATGACGTTCCGGAACGCCGGCCGGTCGAACAGCGCCGTGGACAGGATGTGCAGCATGTAGAACCAGCCGCGGGTCTGCCCGATGTATTCGACGATGAAGTCGGCCGGGTTGTGGGTGTTGAACCAAGCCTCGTTCTCGAACGGGTAGTGCACCTGGCCGTACGGCATGGATCCGGAGTCGAACCAAACGTCCAGGACGTCCTCCACGCGGCGCATGACGGACTGGCCTTCTTCGGGGGTGCGGGGGTCGTCCGGGTTGGGCCTGGTGAGCTCGTCGATGAACGGGCGGTGCAGGTCCACCTGTCCGTCCTTGTTCAGCGGCAGCCGGCCGAAGTCGGCTTCAATTTCGGCCAGCGAGCCGTAAACGTCCGTGCGCGGGTATTCGGGGTCCGTGGACTGCCAGACGGGGATGGGGCTGCCCCAGAAGCGGTTGCGGCTGATGGACCAGTCGCGCGCGTTTTCGAGCCACTTGCCGAACTGGCCGTCCTTGACGTTGCCGGGGATCCAGTTGATCTCCTGGTTCAGTTCGGACATCCGGTCCTTGAACTTGGTGACCTCCACGTACCAGGAGGACACCGCACGGTAGATCAGCGGGTTGCGGCAGCGCCAGCAGTGCGGGTAGCTGTGCTCGTAGCTGGCCTGGCGGACCAGGCGGCCCTGGGCACGGAGCACCTGGGTGATGGGCTTGTTGGCCTCGAAGACCTGCAGCCCCACGATGTCGTGGAGGTCGCCGTGCTTGAACAGCGGCAGGAACTTTGCCCCTTCGTCCACGGAAAGCACCACGGGGATGCCTGCCTCCTCGCAGACCTTCTGGTCGTCTTCACCGTAGGCGGGCGCCTGGTGCACGATGCCGGTGCCGTCGGTGGTGGTGACGTAGTCTGCCACCACAAAGCGCCAGGCGTTCTCCATGCCGTATTTCTCATTGTCGGCGAAGTCGTCCCAGAGGCGCTGGTATCCAAGGCCCTCAAGCTCGGCCCCGGTATGGGTGGACACGACGGCGGCTTCAGCATCCTCGAAGCTGTCGTAGCCAAGGTCCTTGGCGTAGCTGCCCAGCAGGTCCGCTGCAACCATGAAGCTCCCGGTCACCGGGGCGTCGGCGGAGGCCGCCTTGATGCCGTTGGGGCCGGCCGGCAGCACGGCGTAAGTGATGGAAGGCCCGACGGCGAGCGCGGCGTTGGTGGGCAGCGTCCAGGGAGTGGTGGTCCAGGCGAGCGCCTGCACGCCGGCGAGTTCCCTGGAGAGAGCGGACTCACCCGCGAGGATCGGGAACGTGACAGTGACGGTCTGGTCCTGGCGGTTCTTGTAGACGTCGTCGTCCATGCGCAGCTCATGGTTGGACAGCGGCGTTTCGTCCTTCCAGCAGTAGGGCAGCACCCGGTAGCCGTTGTAGGTCAGCCCCTTGTCGTGCAGCTGCTTGAACGCCCAGAGCACCGACTCCATGTACTCGACGTTGAGGGTCTTGTAGTCGTTGTCGAAGTCCACCCAGCGGGCCTGGCGGGTGACGTAGCTGCGCCATTCATCGGCGTACTTCATCACGGAGGCCCGGCAGGCGTCGTTGAACTTGTCGATGCCCATGGCTTCGATCTGGGTCTTGTCCGTCATGCCCAGTTGTTTCATGGCCTCGAGCTCGGCGGGCAGTCCGTGGGTGTCCCAGCCGAAGCGGCGCTCCACGCGCTTGCCGCGCTGGGTCTGGTAGCGGCCCACCAGGTCCTTGGCGTAACCGGTGAGGAGGTGGCCGTAGTGCGGCAGGCCGTTGGCGAAGGGCGGCCCGTCGTAGAACACGAATTCGTTGCTGCCGGGCTCGCCGCCGGGGGCGTCGGCACTGCGCTGTTCGATGCTGGCCTGGAAGGTGCCGTCCTGGTCCCAGTACTTCAGGATGCGCTCTTCGATCTCCGGGAACTTCACGGAGGCGGAAACGCCGGCGCTGCCGTTGGAAGCGGTGATGGAGGCTGAGGCCTTGGGGTAAAACGTCATGTTCGACATCCTGGGTTGAGCGTGGTGAACCCCGGCAGGGCCGGATGTTCCGTTCAGGATGCGAGGACGGCTTCCGTGCCGTCTTTGAAAGACTTCACGCCCACCGCGGTACCACCTCACTTACCGGCGCACCGTGTCTTCCGCGAGGAACACACACTGCCCCGGCCTCTCATTACTGCTGTGACGGGCTTACCCGTCCGGTTCTACTGGCGCGGCCACTGTTTACCTGGGCCGGGTGTTCTTCCGGAAGCTCGCCGGTGATTGCCGGGTCATCGCCACCCTTGAGTCTACTATCGCCGTGGCGTCCTGTGCCATTCCAGCCATCCTCCTTTCCCGGTCGGTAGTCTCCGGGCCGGGCGCCTCCCGGGGAACTGGCGGTGACGGGGTGCGGAATTAGGGAGGCAGTTGCGGGCAGTGACCGCTGTCCTGCCCGCACCGGGCCGCCAATAATGGACAGATGCGAGCGGTGCAGCCATCCGTGCCGGGCACGCGGCCCAGCCTTTTGCGCCGGGCGGGTTCCTGGGCCTGCTGGTCAATCGCGGCCGTCCTGTGGCTGCCTGCAGCGGCGCTGACCGGCGTGCGGCTTGCCGGCGGCGGGTCCGGTACGCCGTGGGTCCAGTTGCTGTCCCTGTTCCCCGCCAGTTTGTTCGCGTCCCTCGCCGCGGCGGCTGCCGCCCTGGCCGCCGTCGCCCTGGAGCTCCGGGGTGCGCGGATGGTGCTGGCCGTGCTGGCCACTGGTCTCCTGGCAGGGCAGATGTTGATGGTGGCGCCGCGTATCGTCCCCGGGTCCACGTCCGCGGGACCACTCCTTGGGCGGCCTGCCCAGGCTGCTGCGGCCGCAAGCCGTGCCGCCGTGCACCCGCTGACGGTGATGGCACTGAACGTGGGATCCACGGGGGTGGATCCGGCCGCACTGCTGGGGCAGGCCCGGGCACGGGAGGTGGACATCCTTGCCCTTCCCGAACTGGCGCTTGAAGGCCTGGCAGGCCTTGAGGCGGCAGGAATTGGCGTGGACTTTCCGTACCGGGCCATCGATGTTGACGGAGCCGGCACCGGCAACGCCATCTTCTCCCGCTATCCACTCGTGCGGATGCCGCGCGTACCCGGTACGTCCTTCTACCAGACCCGTGCCGTCGCCGACGTCCCGGGCACCGGCGGCGGCATCCAGCTGACCTCGGTGCACATTGACTCCCCCCGCCCTGGACACACACCGTCCTGGCGGGCGGAACTCGACCAGCTGGCAGACCTGCAGCGGGGACTCCCTGCGTACAGGGGCTCAGTCCTGCTGGGCGACTTCAATGCCGGCCACGACCACGCAGAATTCCGGAACCTGCTCGACGCCGGCCTTACTGATGCCGCAGGAACCGCAGGGATGGGCCTTGTCCCTACCTGGCCCATCAACGCGCCGGTGCCCGCCTTTACTGCCATCGACCACATCCTCGTCAGCCGCGGCATCAGGGTGGCAGCGTTCAGCACCCTTGAATTCCCCGGCACGGACCATGCCGCCGTCGTCGGCACACTGGACCCATGGCCCTGAACCGCTCCCCCCGGCCCCTGCCCAGGGAGGGCTGCCACCGGCGTTACGCATTCCCTGGAGTCGGCTCATGACAGCTTCCGTGCCCTCTCCCGGGCGGACCCGGGTGGCCACTGTCTGCAGGTGGCTGTTCATGCCGGTCGCGCTGCCGGTGGCAGCCGCGTCGGCCGTCCGGGCCGTGCCGGCGGAGTGGCCCGTCACTGGGCGTGCAGCTGGTGGCGTTCATGCCCTGGGTTGCCGCGCCCGCCGCGGCCGCCTTGCTGCTCGCATTCCTGGGGCGCAGCCGGTGGCAGCAGATCCTGGCCGCATCGCTGGTGGGGTGCCAGGCGTTCTGGCTCTTCCCCTGGATGTCCGCGGGCCCTCCGCCGAGGCGGCCGGACGGGAGGTCACCCTGGTGGCCATGAGCATCAACTCGGAACTGGGCGGCGCGGACGCAGTCGGGATCGTGGACCTGGTCCGGGAACACCATGTGGGCCTGCTGGCAGTGCAGGAGTACACGCCCCAGCTCTCCCTGAAGCTGGCAGCGGCGGGGCTGGACGGACTGCTTCCGCACCGGATTGCCCACCCCAGGGATGGCGCCGGGGGAACTGCGGTCTACTCGTCGCTAATGCTCGAGGACTTCGGGGTGATTCCGCAGACCCACTTCAGCATGCCGGTTGTGCGGCTGGACCTTGCCGACGGCAGCGGTTCAACCCTTCGGGTCGTGGCTGTACACACCCTGGCACCGGTGGGCAGCGCCGTGAACCAGTGGCGCAGGGAACTGGCGGCGGTGGGCGTGGCCGGCACCGGTCCCGGGCCCCTGCTGCTGGCAGGGGACTTCAACGCAACCTATGACCACCGGGAATTCCGTTCGCTGCTGGGCGGGGCTGGAGGCGGCCGCACCCTGGTGGACGTGGCGGCCTCAGCGGGCAGCAGGCTGGTGCCCACCTGGCCGATGCGCAGCTACCACCTGCCGGGAATTGCCCTGGACCACCTGGTGACCACCCGCGACATCACCGGCTCCGGCTACTCAGTCCAGAAAATCGCCGGGACGGATCATGCCGCAGTGGTGGCCACCCTGCACATCCAGGTCCCCTAGCTGTACTGGGTCAGGACGTTGGTTACATCGTGAATAGGTGAAGACCTCTTAGGTTGGTGGTTACCACACACAGCCAACGACTAAGAGGTCTTCATGTCCCACCGTAATGCCCGACTGACTCCGAACGGTAGGCGGATCATTATCGAGCGAGTCCTTGCCGGCCGTCCTGTGGCTCATGTCGCGAAGGAAATGGGTATCTCAAGGACCTGCGCGCACCGCTGGATCAGCAGGTACCGCGCGGATGGCTGGGCTGGTTTGGAGGACCGCAGCTCCAGACCGAGATCATGCCCGCACGCCACCTCCGCGGAAGTCGTAGCGGATGTTCTCACCCAGCGCGTCGAGCATCGCGAAGGCCCTATGGACCTGGCAGTGCGCTGCGGCACGAGCGCCCGGACGGTCTCCCGGATTCTGGCCCGCGCGGGTATGCCCAGGCTGTGGGACCTGGACCCGGTGACCGGGGAACGGATCCGCGCGTCCCGTGCCACCGACCGCCGCTACGAACGCGACGCTCCCGGGGACATGATCCACATCGACGTCAAGAAACTAGGCCGGATCCCGGACGGCGGCGGTTGGCGGGCCGACCCGGCGCAAAGCCGCTCCAACCACCGCAAATCACCGCAGAAAGTCGGTTTTGACTACGTCCACGTCGCCGTGGACGACTACACCCGTTTCGCCTATGCCGAGGTCCTGCCGGACGAGAAAGGCCCGACCTGCGCCGGCTTCCTCACCCGGGCAGCGGCCGCGATGGCAGCCAACGGGGCCCCCGTACGACGGGTCATGACTGATAACGCCTTCGCCTACCGGCTATCGAAAGATTTCCAAGAAGCTTTGGCTGCCCTGGGCGCCAAACACATTCTGATCAAACCCCGCCATCCCTGGCAGAACGGCAAAACAGAACGCTTCAACCGCACCCTCCAAGAAGGCTGGGCCTACCGGCAACCCTTCACCTCGAACCAAGCCCGGACCGACGCCCTGCAACCATGGCTAAACTTCTACAACAACCACCGGCCACACGGCAGCCTCGGAGGCAAACCACCCATCAGCAGGTGCAAACAACCTACTGACTGAGTACACCTAGCCCTTACGGATCAGCTTGTGCGTGGCTGCCTGCGCCACCGGCCGGATGACGACCTGGTCAAGGTTGACGTGGTGCGGGGCGCTGACGGCGTAGCGGACGACGTCGGCCACGTCCCCTGCGGTCAGCGGCTTCTCCACGCCCTGGTAGACCTTTTCCGCGGACTGGGCATCCCCCAGCCGGTTGAGGGCGAACTCCTCGGTCTGCACCAGCCCCGGCGCCACCTCGATGACCCGCACGTTGTGCTCAGCCTCTTCGAGCCGGAGGGCGTTGGTCATGGCGTGCTGCCCAAACTTGGCAGCGTTGTAGCCGCCCCCGCCTTCGTAGGCGTCCAGCCCTGCGGTGGAGGTGAGGTTCAGGACGGTGCCGGTGCCGGTGGCCCGCAGCATCGGAAGGAACGCGCGGGTGAGCTTGAGGGTTCCCAGGACGTTGACGCGGTACATCCACTCCCAATCGGCGGTGTTGGCATCGCCCACCTTGTCAGCGCCGCGGGCGCCGCCGGCGATGTTGATCAGCGTGTCAATGCCGCCCGCTTCGGTGACCTGGGCGAGGAGCCGGGACACGTCGTCGTCCTCTGCGATGTCTGCGGGAATCGCGACGGCGCCCGTCTCCCCTTCCAGGGCGGCGAGCCTGTCGGCCCTGCGGGCCACGGCGAAGACAGTCCACCCGTCCGCCCGCAGGGCGCGCACCGTTGCCTCTCCGATTCCGCTGCTCGCGCCGGTCACCAATGCTGCCTTGTTCTGCAAGTCCTCAGTCATGGCACCACCCTAGCGGGATCAGCCGCCGGGCCGGCCCCGGAGGTAACCAAGCAGGACCCGCGCGTGGTTGGCCTCCGTATTGCGGGCGGCGTAGAGCAGGGTAACCCTGGGGTGTTCCCCCGCCAGGTCCAGCAGTACCGCTACGGCCGGATTGGCGTCCAGTTCAGACCGGTAGCGGGCGCTAAAGCCGGCGAACTGTGCGGGGCGGTGGTTGAACTCCTTGCGCAGCTCCGTGGAGGGTGCCACGTCCTTGAGCCAAAGGTCGACGGCGGCGTTCTCCTTGGCCATTCCCCGGGGCCAAAGCCGGTCCACCAGCACCCGGAAGCCGTCGTCGTCCGCCGGCGGCTCGTAGATGCGCTTCACGCCGAAGGATGCCCGGAACTCTCCCATGGCCCGCATGCTACCCGCCTTCGCATCAGCCCGGGCGGCACGGGTTGGGTGGGTTGGAGCCAGCATGAAACAATTGCCCAATGGCTGAAGACACGCAGGGTACAGACACGCCCACCACCGCCCCCATCAACGTTCCGGACAAGCCGGCCCTCGAGGGCCTCGAAGCCGCGCTCACCCAGCGCTGGCTGTCCGAAGGAACCTACAAGTTCAACCCCGACACCACCCGGGAGCAGGTCTACTCGATCGACACTCCCCCGCCCACCGCGTCGGGCTCCCTGCACGTGGGGCACATGTTCTCCTTCACCCAGACGGACGTCCAGGCACGCTACATGCGCATGACCGGCAGGAATGTGTTCTACCCCATGGGGTGGGACGACAACGGCCTGCCCACGGAACGCCGTGTCCAGAACTACTACGGCGTACGCTGTGATCCGGCCATCCCCTACAACGCCGACTACCAGCCGCCAGCCCAGCCGGCGAAGAACCAGCGCGATTTCGACGTCGTGTCCCGGCAGAACTTCATCGAACTGTGCGAGGAACTCGCCGTCGAGGACGAGAAGGTCTTTGAAAACCTTTTCCAGACCCTGGGGCTGTCCGTTGACTGGGACCTGACCTACCGCACCATTGACGACACCTCCCGCGCCGTGTCCCAGCGGGCCTTCCTGGCCAACCTGGCCGCCGGCGACGCCTACATGGCCGAGGCGCCCACACTGTGGGACGTCACCTTCCGCACGGCCGTGGCGCAAGCTGAGCTCGAGGACCGCGAAGTCCCCGGGGCCTACTACCGCTACCCCTTCTTCACCGAAGACGGGGACAAGGTCTTCATTGAGACCACCCGCCCGGAGCTACTGGCCGCCTGTGCCGCACTGGTGGCGAACCCCGACGACGAGCGCTACCAGCCGTTGTTCGGCAAGACCGTGAAGTCCCCGCTGTTCGACGTCGAGCTTGAGGTCAAGGCCCACCCGCTGGCCAAGGCCGACAAGGGTTCGGGCATCGCCATGGTGTGCACCTTCGGCGACCTGACCGACGTCACCTGGTGGCGCGAACTGCAGCTGCCCACCCGCGCCATCATGGGCCGTGACGGCCGCATCATCGCCGAGACCCCCGAGTGGATCACCAGCGAGGCCGGCAGGGAGGCCTATGCCGCAATCGCCGGGAAGACTGCTTTTTCCGCCAAGGAAGCCGTGGTGGAGCTGCTCAAGGAAGCGGACCTGCTCGACGGCGAGCCCAAGAAGATCACGCACCCGGTGAACTTCTTCGAAAAGGGCGACAAGCCGCTGGAAGTGGTCACGTCCCGCCAGTGGTACATCCGCAACGGCGGCCGCGACGAGGACCGCCGCGAACGCCTCATTGGCCGGGGCAAGGACATCGACTTCCACCCGTCCTTCATGCGGTCCCGTTACGAGAACTGGATCGCCGGCCTGAACGGTGACTGGCTGGTCTCCCGCCAGCGGTTCTTCGGTGTGCCCATTCCCGTCTGGTACCCGCTCGACGCGCAGGGAAACCCGGACTACGACAACCCCATCCTGCCCTCCGACGGGCTCCTGCCCGTCGACCCTGCCGCCGACGCCGCGCCGGGCTTCGACGAGGCACAGCGCGACCAGCCCAACGGCTTCACCGGCGACGCCGACGTCCTGGACACCTGGGCCACGTCCTCCCTGACCCCGCAGATCGTGGGCGGCTGGAGCCGGGACGAGGACCTGTTCGCCAAGGTCTACCCGTTCGACCTCCGTCCCCAGGGCCACGACATCATCCGCACCTGGCTGTTCTCCTCGGTGGTCCGCGCGGACGCACTGCAGGACTGCGCACCCTGGAAGCACGCCGCCATCTCCGGCTGGATCCTGGACCCGGACCGCAAGAAGATGTCCAAGTCCAAGGGCAACGTGGTGGTCCCCACGGACGTGCTGAACGAATACGGCTCGGACGCCGTCCGCTACTGGGCTGCCTCTGCACGGCTGGGTGCGGACACGGCCTACGAGATCGCGCAGATGAAGATCGGCCGGCGGCTCGCCATCAAGCTCCTGAACGCCTCCAAGTTCGTCCTGAACCTGGGCGCCACCGAGAACTCCGTGCTCTCCGGCGATCTTGCCGTGCTGACGAACCCCTTGGACCGTGCGCTCCTGGCCCAGCTGGCCGACGTCGTGGCACAGTCCACAAAGGCATTCGACAACTACGACTACGCCCGGGCTTTGCAGCTCACGGAGTCGTTCTTCTGGCAGTTCACGGATGACTACGTGGAGCTGATTAAGGACCGTGCCTACGGAGCAGCGGGCGAGGCTGAGCAGGCATCCGTGCTGGCCGCCCTGGCCACCACCCTGGACACTTTGCTGCGGCTCTTCGCCCCGTTCCTGCCCTTCGCCACGGAGGAAGTGTGGAGCTGGTGGCGCAACGGGTCCGTGCATCGGGCCGACTGGCCGGGCGCACGGGAGATCCCGGACGGCGACACCACCATGCTCGCGACCGTGGGCGTGGCGCTCAGCGGCGTCCGCAAGGCCAAGTCGGAGGCCAAGGTCAAGCAGCGCACCGAGGTGCTGTCCGCGACCATCACGGCCCCGGAAGCGCTGACAGCGCAGCTGCAGGCCGGGCTGTCTGATTTGAAGGCTGCGTCCAACGCCCGCGACCTCACGTTGGTGGTGGGAGAAGGGGATTTGGCCGTCACCGACGTTGCCCTCGCCCCGAGCGACGAGCCCGCCAAGGCCTGAGGCCGGACCATCGCCAGGCCAGCCTGTTTCAAGGCAAAGGGGAAGCCCCATCAGCGTTTTGCCGTTGGTGGGGCTTCGACTTTTCGGCCATCCGGTGACGTGCTCTGATGGTCTGGCAGGATCCGCTGATCTTCAGGTCTTACTACCCCGTCACTGGTAGCTTGCATTCAACTTTGCCGATGGCTGCGTTAACTGACAAATCACTGAATCTTTGGTTCCTGCGTCCTCTTCTTTCGAAGTGGTAGGAACTATTGTTCTCCTGCGCCGGACCACGTGCAAGGGCCCCGGGATAACTACATCCAGGTAGTTATCCCGGGGCCCTTTCAGCTCCTCAGTACCCGCCGTTCAGTCGAATTCCGGGCTCTCGGTGCGGCTGCGCTTCAACTCGAAGAAGTGCGGATAGGCAGCGATGGCTGTGGTGGCATCCCAGATCCTGCCGGCTTCCTCACCGCGGGGGATGCGGGTCAGCACCGGACCAAAGAACGCGGTGCCGTTGAAGGCCACCACGGGGGTGCCGACGTCCTGGCCCACCAGCGAGATTCCTTCCTCGTGGCTGGCCCGAAGCTGTGGATCGTACGCGCCGGAGGTGGCGGCGTCTGCCAGGGAGGCGGGGAGTCCGCAGTCCGCGAGGGCCTTGGTGATGACCTCGGTGCGGTCCTTTTCGCCCTGGTTGTGGATCAGCGTGCCCATGGCATCGTAAAGCGGCTTGATGACCTGCGGCCCATGCTCTTCCCGGGCGGCGATGATCACGCGGACCATGCCCCATGCGTTGTCCATGGACTCGCGGTAGCCGGGGTCCAGGTCGCGTCCTTCGTTAAGGACTGCCAGGCTCATGACGTGCCACTCCGTCTCGATGTCCCGCACGGCTTCCACTTCCCCGATCCAGCGGGAGGTCACCCATGCGAACGGGCACAGGGGGTCGAACCAGAAGTCGGCTTTGTTCATTTCGGGTGCAGTCACGGAGGTCCTCTCGGTCAGGCAGACTTACGGCGCTTGGCCACGTGCGGAATCATGGTGGGTTCGGCGCCCCGCAGGACCACGTCTTCGGTGATCACTACGCTGGCCACGTCTTCGCGGCTGGGAAGATCGAACATCACGGGAAGCAGGACTTCCTCCAGGATCGCACGCAGGCCGCGGGCGCCGGTGCCCCGTTCCAGGGCCTGGTCGGCAATGGCTTCCAGTGCGGAGTCGTCAAACACCAGTTCCACGCCGTCAATTTGGAACATCTTCTGGTACTGCTTCACCAGGGCGTTCTTGGGAGTGGAAAGGATTTGGATCAGGGCATCCCGGTCCAGGTTGGACACGGTGGTGATGACGGGGAGCCTGCCGATGAACTCGGGGATCAGGCCGAACTTCAGCAGGTCCTCCGGCATGACCTCGCCATAGGAGTCAACCTTCTTGCTGGCCTCGTTCAGTGGAGCACCGAAACCGATGCCCTTCCGGCCGGAGCGGGAGCCGATGATCTCTTCCAGGCCGGCGAACGCGCCGGCCACGATGAAGAGGACGTTGGTGGTGTCGATCTGGATGAATTCCTGGTGCGGGTGCTTCCTTCCGCCCTGCGGAGGCACGGACGCCACGGTACCTTCGAGGATCTTCAGGAGCGCCTGCTGCACGCCCTCGCCGGACACGTCGCGGGTGATGGACGGGTTTTCGCTCTTGCGGGAGATCTTGTCGATCTCGTCGATGTAGATGATGCCCTGTTCGGCCTTCTTGACGTCGTAGTCAGCGGCCTGGATGAGCTTGAGGAGGATGTTCTCCACGTCTTCGCCCACATAACCGGCCTCGGTCAGGGCGGTGGCGTCGGCCACGGCGAACGGGACGTTCAGCCGGCGGGCGAGGGTCTGCGCAAGGTAGGTCTTGCCGCAGCCGGTAGGGCCAATGAGGAGGATATTCGACTTGGCGATCTCGACGTCGTCGTGGTGCACGCCGTCCCCGAGGTTACCGGACTTCGGCGCGTGTCCTGCCTGGATGCGCTTGTAGTGGTTGTAGACCGCGACGGCGAGGGAGCGTTTGGCAGGCTCCTGGCCGATGACATACTCCTGGAGGAAGTCGAAGATTTCGCGCGGTTTGGGCAGTTCGAAACTGCCGAGGTCGGCGACCTCCGCGAGCTCTTCCTCGATGATTTCGTTGCACAACTCGATGCATTCATCACAGATGTAGACACCGGGGCCGGCAATCAGCTTGCGCACCTGCTTCTGGCTCTTCCCACAGAAAGAGCACTTCAGCAGATCCGTGCTCTCGCCAATCCGAGCCATATATGAACCCCTTAGTATCCTGCTGCCTGGCAGCCCTGCACCATTGCTGAAATCTTGACCGGACGGCACAGCCCGGTTTGTGACAACATCCACTCTAGGTCACATTCGGTCCCAAGGGTGGAATGAAAAGGCCGGTGCGGCCAAATGAACTGGACCGCACCGGCTTTCGGTACTGCTACCTCGTGATTGCCTGGGGCTTGATCTTGCGGGAGTCAAGAACCTGGTCGATGAGGCCGTATGCCTGGGCTTCTTCGGCGGTGAGGATCTTGTCGCGCTCGATGTCGTTGTTGACCTGCTCCGACGTACGTCCCGAATGCTGGGCCAGGGTGTCCTCCAGCCAGGAGCGCATGCGCATGACCTCTGCGGCCTGGATCTCCAGGTCTGAGGCCTGTCCGCCCTGGCCGCCGGAAAGTGCGGGCTGGTGGATGAGCACGCGTGCATTGGGCAGTGCCAGCCGCTTGCCGGGGGTGCCCGCCGCCAGCAGCACGGCAGCCGCACTGGCAGCCTGGCCCAGGCAGACGGTCTGGATCTCGGGGCGGATGTACTGCATGGTGTCGTAGATCGCGGTCATGGCGGTGAAGGAGCCGCCGGGCGAGTTGATGTACAACGTGATGTCCCGGTCCGGGTCCGTGGACTCCAGGACCAACAGCTGGGCCATGATGTCGTCAGCGGAGGCGTCGTCCACCTGCACGCCGAGGAAGATGATGCGGTCCTCGAAGAGCTTGGTGTAGGGGTCCTGGCGCTTGAAGCCGTAGGGGGTGCGTTCCTCGAACTGCGGCAGGACGTAGCGGCTGGACGGAAGATTGCCGGCTGACCACCCGAAGTTGTAGTTCATTGTGTTTGCTCCTGATCGAAAGGGGTTCTGGATGCCGGTTAGTTCTGGGAGGCTGATTCGCCGGAGGAACCGTTGGACGTTCCGCCGCCGCCTGAGACGGAGCCGGCGTGCGCGGCGATCTTGTCGAAGAAACCGTATTCGAGGGCTTCGGTGGCGGTGAACCACTTGTCGCGGTCGTTGTCCTTGAGGATGGTTTCAACGGTCTGGCCGGTCTGCTCGGCGGTGAGTTCCGCCATGACCTTCTTCATGTGCAGGATGAGTTCGGCCTGGATCTTGATATCGGAAGCGGTGCCGCCGATGCCGCCGGACGGCTGGTGCATCAGGACGCGGGCGTTGGGGGTGGCATACCGCTTGCCCTTGGTGCCGGAGGAGAGCAGGAACTGTCCCATGGAGGCGGCCAGGCCGGTGGCGACGGTCACGACGTCGTTCGGGATGAACTGCATGGTGTCGTAGATGGCCATGCCTGCCGTGACGGAGCCGCCGGGAGAGTTGATGTAGAGGTAGATGTCCTTCTCCGGGTTTTCGGCCGAGAGCAGGAGCAGCTGCGAGCAGATCGCGTTGGCGTTGTCGTCACGCACCTCCGAGCCCAGCCAGATGATCCGCTCCTTGAGGAGGCGGTTGTAAATGTAGTTGTCCTGGGCTGCAGGATCGACGGTCGCCATCCGGGGGGCCTCTGAGTGCTGTGACATGTTTACTTACCTCTCACTGGTGACGGTGACATCACTGAAAATCACTACTTGGACACTAACCGGTTTCACGGGTGTTTTGTTCGCGCACCGACGGCTGTTCGCTGACGGCGCACGATCACCGAACCGGCAGTGGGCTCCTTCCCGGAGAACGCGAACGGCCCCCGGATCGAAGGGATCCAGGGGCCGTTGCTGCGTTACGGGAAGGACTATGCCTTGGCGTCAGCCGTGGTGTCCTCGGCTACCTCTGCCTCGGCGGCTTCGGCCTCAACAGCCTCGGCGTCGGCGTCGGGAGCCTCTTCACCGGCGGGGCGGACGAAGTCGCTCAGGTCGACAGCCTTGCCCTCAGTGTCGGTCACCGTGGCCTGGCCCAGGACGACGGCCAGCGCCTTGCGGCGGCGGACCTCGGAAACCATCATGGGGACCTGGCCGCTCTGATCGATGATCTGGGCGAACTGGTTGGGGTCCATGCCGTACTGGCTGGCGGTGGTGACGATGTAGTCGATCAGCTCGCTCTGGCTGACGTTGACTTCTTCCTTCTCCGCGATGGCGTCGAGGATGATTTCGTTCTGGAAGGCGCGGGCCGTGTTGGCGCGGACCTCTTCGCGGTGCTCTTCGGTGTCGTGCTCGCCGTCACCGTGGCCGTTGCCCTCCTGGAAGTGGGCTTCGAGCTGCTCTTCGACGACGGAGTCCGGAACCGGAACCTCGACGAGCTCCACCAGCTTGTCCAGGACCTTGTCGCGGGCTTCAACACCCTGCTCCACGATCTTGGACTCGGCGGCCTGCTTGGCCAGGTCTTCGCGCAGTTCGGCAAGGGTGTCGAACTCGGAGGCCAGCTGGGCGAAGTCATCGTTCGCCTCGGGCAGTTCGCGTTCCTTTACGGCCTTGACCACTACCTTGACCTGGGCGGCTTCGCCGGCGTGGTCGCCGCCCACCAGGGTGGTGTCGAAGATGGCGTCCTCGTCGGCGCTGAGGCCGGTCACGGCTTCGTCCATGCCTTCGAGCATGGTGCCGGCGCCTACTTGGTAGGACAGGCCGGCAGCGGAGTCGACCTCTTCGCCGTCGATCGTGGCGGTGATGTCGATGGTGAGGAAGTCACCGTCGGCAGCGGGACGGTCAACGGACTTCAGGGTGCCGAAGCGGCCACGCAGTTCGTCCAGGGCCTTGTCCACGTCGGCGTCAGAGGACTCCGCGGCTGCGACCTCGACCTTGATGCCGGCGTAGTCCGGAAGTTCGATCTCGGGGCGGACGTCAACCTCGGCAGCGAACTTCAGGCCGCCGTCGGTGGCGGAGGGGTCCGGAACCTCGGTGATTTCCACCTCGGGACGGCTCAGCGGGCGGATGCCGGATTCCTGCACGGCAGCCTGGTACCAGCCGTTGAGGCCGTCATTAATGGCGGTCTCCAGTACGTAGCCACGGCCGACGCGCTGGTCGATGAGCTTGGCGGGAACCTTGCCCTTGCGGAACCCGGGAACCTGGATCTGCGACGCGACGGTCTTGTAGGCCGAGTCGATGCTGGGCTTCAGTTCCTCAAAGGGGACCTCAACATTGAGCTTGACCCGCGTGGGGGTGAGGTTCTCGACAGCGCTCTTCACGGTCTAAGTACTCCTGGGTTGTGGGATGGGTTTCTGCAACGCAATGTGTGTCCAGGCCGGCTGGTCCTGGCCGCAGAGTCGGGGTGACAGGATTTGAACCTGCGACTTCCTGCTCCCAAAGCAGGCGCTCTAGCCAAGCTGAGCTACACCCCGTAAGTGCACAGGCAAGTCTACGGTGATACGCGTCGCGAATGCACATTTGACACGTAGGCCATGAATTAGGTTTAGTTGTATCCGGCTTGGACAGCCAGCCCGGAGTTTCCGCGAAAAACGGATCTTCCTTCGGGGACGTAGCTTAATGGTAAAGCCTCAGTCTTCCAAACTGATTACGCGGGTTCGATTCCCGTCGTCCCCTCCATATGACAAAAGGACCCCTCAACTGAGGGGTCCTTTTTGTTTTGCCGCCTACGCCTGCGGCTGCTGGCAATAGGGGCACCAGTAGAGGTTCCGCCCGGCGAGGTCGGCCATGAGCACGATGGTGCGGCATACCCGGCAGGGCAGCCCGTGCCGTTTATAGACGAAATGGACGTCGTCGCGGTGCGGAAAGCGTGCGCTCTTGGCCGGCACCGGTTCCCCTGCCGCGGCCGCCCTGGCCGCAGTGGTCCCGTTGAGCTTCCAGTATTTCGGCGGGGTGGTGATGATCCGCCCGTCCGCCACGCCGTCGTTCATGACGGCAACGACGTCGCGCCACAGCCTGCGGGCCTCGGCCTCCGCCAAGGCGCTTCCGGGCAGGAGGGGATCGAGGCGGCGGCGAAACAGGACCTCGGCGCGGTAGACGTTCCCGACGCCGGCGATCACCTTCTGGTCCATGAGCAGGGCCGCCAGCGGGGTCTTCCGGGACAGCACGTTCGCGGCGAACCGGCCGGCGTCCCCGCGCAGGTTGCGCAACGGATCCGGCCCCAGCCGCGCCAGGACACCCTCCATCTCCCCGCCAGTGATGGTTTCGCAGGTGGTGGCGCCGCGCAGGTCCGCCCAGCCGTGGCTTCCGGCGAGCCTGACCCGCACGGCCCCGACGGGTGCCGGCGGACCCGCGTACGGCACGCCGCCGTCGTCGTCCCCGTCAACGAAGGCCTCCCGCTCCCCTACCCGCCGCGGCGCACCGATGCTTGACGCGCCGGCGAAGGTGCTGTCCCCGCCGAAGCTCCAGGCCCCGTAGAGGCCGAGGTGGACGTGCAGCACCAGCGAGTTGTCGAAGTGCAGGAACAGGTGCTTCCCGTGTGCCTCGGCGGCGACCATGGCGTGGCCGTCCAGCAGCGCCGCTCCTCCGCTGAACCTGCCCTGGGGACTGGAGACAGCCAGCACCTCACCGGTGAAGACATCACCGAACTGGCGGGCGAGCCTGCGGACGGAATGGCCCTCGGGCACTACTCGATGACCTCGCCGGTCGCTTCGTAGGCCGCGATCTTGCCGATCCTGCGCACGTGCCGTTCGTCATTGCTGAACGGCTCGGCCAGGAATGCTTCCACCAGTGCGGTGGCTTCTTCGACAGTGTGCTGGCGGCCGCCCAGGGCCACAACGTTGGCGTCATTGTGTTCGCGGGCCAGCGTGGCCGTGGAGAGGTTCCACGCGAGGGCCGCGCGGATGCCCTTGACCTTGTTGGCGGCGATCTGTTCGCCGTTTCCGGAGCCGCCCAGCACGATGCCCAGGGCGTGGACCCCGGCATCCCGGTCGGCCACCACGGCAAGGGCGGCGTTGATGCAGAAGGACGGGTAGTCGTCCTGGGCGTCGTAGACCTTGGGCCCGTGGTCCACCACCTCGTATCCCTTCCCGGTCAGGTGGGACACCAGGTGGGCGCTGAGCTCCATGCCTGCGTGGTCGGTGGCGATGTGGACCCGCGGGAAGGCAGGGGTAGTGGTCACGTGCTAAGTCCGTTCGTTGGTGGGGCTGGCGGGCCGCCGGTGGAGGCCGGAACGACACCGATAAGGATACTAGGGCGGCGGTGCGGTCAGGAGTCCTTGCCATCCGGTGGTGGCGGACCACCGCCGCGGCGGGCCCTGGCGGCCACCCGGGTGAGCACTTCGGCAAGCCGCGCGGCGGAGGCCTGGCTGCCGCCGCTGACGGCGAGGCGCTGGCCGTCAGTCTTGCTGACGACGACGGCGGGCCCGCTGCCGACGAGCATCGCGGCGGTTCCGCCGTGGTGCCGGTAGCCCCACCCGCCGTAGTCCGCGGCCCGCACCTCGGCTGCACTGGCATCGGAAATGGCGCCGGCGGGGACATCCATTACCGGCACCACTCCGGCGAGCAGGACCTTCAACCCACGCCGGTCCGCCCGGACGCGGGCGAAAAGGAACGCGGCGCCAATGATGGCCAGGATGACCAGGAGGATCCCCAGCCACGGCACCACGACGGCGATGAGGGCCGCCGGGAACAGGGAGGCGATGGCGATCATGACGAAGACCGAGCTCCGGGCGTGGACCCAGAGCCTGATGCTGTCCCGGGCAAGGTCCGGGTCCAGTTCCCTGGCGATGGCGACCTGGAGCGCGCGGTCATCGTCAGGGGACCACTGCCGGTCGGCCTTGTACACCATGGCCATGGTCACGCCGAGGGAAACCGCCGCACCGCTTCCCAGGGCGAGCACCGTCATGTCCACGTGGGACTGCCGGGCGTCGGCAAGCCCCGTCTGGCCGATCAGGCCTGCGGCGAGCGCGGAGGTGACGAACAGGCTGAGGAAAAGCCCGGCACCCATCATGATCCTGCGCATCAGGACGGGCCGGCTGAGCGGCGCGGCCTGGAGCAGGACCAGCCACCCGGACACGATGATTCCCGCGGCGCCGGCCCCAACGTAGGCGCCGAAGGGCGCGAAGGCAGCACCGCCGCTGTCCGTCCACTGGACCGCAAGCGGCTCCGGCAGGTCCGGACGCAGCAGGAACGCGCAGTAAACAAAGGCGGCAGCCAGGACGACAGGGAACCCGACGGCGAAACGCAGGGCCCTGGCATCCACCGAATCCAGCAGCTTTCCCATGCATCCAACGCTACCCCTGCGGCAAGCTGGCCCGCCGCCCGGCTCCGGCCCGCCCCTGCTGTGAGCTGGGCAACTTGCCATGCGGGGCAGGGGTGGAAGAATGCATCACAGTGCCGGCACCGGAACCACCGGGCGGCAGCCGAAAATTCTTTGGAGGACCTCCTTTGCCAGGCATGAACCTGACGCGCGCCGAAGCCCGTGAGCGCGCCGAACTGATTTCCGTCGAGTCCTACGATGTCAGCCTTGACCTGACCCGCGGCGGAGAGGTCTTTGGCAGCACCACCACCGTCAAATTCACGGCGGTGCCAGGAACGTCCAGTTTCATCGACGCCGTCACCCGCACGGTACACAGCGTGACCCTCAACGGCCGCGCCCTTGATCCGGCCACCGTGGCCGACGGCGTGCGGATCCAGCTGCCGGACCTGGCGGAGCACAACGAGCTCACTGTCGTCGCAGACATGCCCTACATGAACACCGGCGAAGGCCTGCACCGGTTCGTGGACCCCGTGGACAACGAGGTCTACCTCTACACCCAGTTCGAGGTCCCGGATTCGCGCAGGATGTTCACCGTCTTCGAACAGCCGGACCTGAAGGCTACGTTCGCCTTCACCGTTACGGCTCCGTCCCACTGGGATGTCGTTTCCAACTCCCCCACCCCGGAACCGGCACAGGCACAGGCCGCCGAAGACGGTGCCGCCCGGTCGGTCTGGACGTTTGCCCCCACGCCACGGCTGTCCTCCTACGTCACGGCCCTGATTGCCGGCCCCTACCAGTCGGTCCGCAGCGAGGTCACCAGCTCGGACGGCCGCGTGGTCCCGCTCGGGGTGTTCGCACGGAAGTCGCTGATGCAGTACCTGGACGCGGACAACATCTTCGAGCTCACCAGGCAGGGCTTCGGATTCTTCGAGGCGCAGTTCGGCTGCCCCTACCCGTTCGAGAAGTACGACCAGCTGTTCGTGCCGGAATTCAACGCCGGCGCCATGGAAAACGCCGGCGCGGTCACGATCCTGGAAGGCTACGTGTTCCGCAGCAAGGTCACCGGGGCGCAGATCGAGCGCCGTGCCATCACAGTGCTCCACGAACTGGCGCACATGTGGTTCGGCGACCTGGTGACCATGCGCTGGTGGAACGACCTTTGGCTCAACGAGTCCTTCGCCGAGTACATGTCCCACCTTGCCGCGGTGGAGGCCACATCCCTCACCAGCGCCTGGACCACGTTCGCCTCCGTGGAAAAGTCCTGGGCGTACCGCCAGGACCAGCTGCCCACCACGCACCCGATCTTCGCCGAGATCAACGACCTTCAGGACGTTGAGGTCAACTTCGACGGCATCACCTACGCCAAGGGCGCCTCCGTGCTCCGGCAGCTGGTCGCCTGGGTCGGACCCGAACAGTTCATGGCCGGCGTCCGGGAGTACTTCGCCAAGCACTCCTGGCACAACACCGAGCTGCAGGACCTGCTGGTTGAGCTGGAGAAGGCAAGCGGCCGCGACCTGGACCACTGGGGCCGGCAGTGGTTGGAGACCGCCGGGGTCAACACGCTGGCGCCCGAGCTGGACGTGGACTCCGACGGAAAGCTGCGGTCCTTTGCCATCCTGCAGTCCGCGGTTCCGGAGTGGCCCACCATCCGCCCGCACCGGCTCGCCGTGGGCTTCTACAACCTGGACGACGCCGGCAAGCTCACCCGGGTGCACCGCGAGGAGCTGGATGTCGACGGCGAACGTACCGAGGTCCCGGCGCTGGCAGGCCTGGCCCGGCCGGACCTGATCCTGATCAACGACGACGACCTGGCCTACGCCAAGGTGCGCCTGGATCCGGCGTCCCTGTCAACCGCCACGGAACACCTCAAGGACTTTGCCGAAAGCCTGCCGCGGACCCTCGTCTGGAACTCTGCCTGGGATGCTGCCCGGGACGGCGAGACCCCGGCCCGCAAGTACGTGGAGCTGATCCTGGCCAACGTGGCCGCGGAAACTGATTCCTCCGTGATCCTGGTCCAGCTCCGGCAGTTGGCCACAACCCTGAACTTCTATGTGGCCGAGGATCACCGCGAAGCCACCACGGTTGCGGCCGTGGACCGGTTGTGGGATATGGCTTCGGCGGTTCCCGGCGGCTCCGATGGCCAGTTGCAGTTCATCAAGTCCTTCGCGCTCCTGGCCCGCAGCGCGTCCCAGCTGGACCGGGTGTCAGGCCTGCTGGACGGGTCCGTGGTCCTGGACGGCCTGGCCGTGGACCAGGACCTCCGCTGGGAGCTGGTGGCTTCGCTGGTGGCCGGCGCCCGGATGGGGCAGGACGGCATCGACGCCGAACTGGAGCGGGACAACACCTCCAGCGGCCAGAACGCAGCCGCCTTGGCCAAGGCCGCCATCCCCACTCCCGAGGCGAAGGCTGCGGCTTGGGAAGCCATCGTGGTCAAGGGAGAGCTGTCCAATGCGCTGCAAGGCTCCGCGGTGGCCGGGTTCATGCGGGTGCTGGACCGCTCCCTCCTGGAGCCGTACTCCGAAAAGTATTTCGCGGCCGTGCCGGGCATCGTGGCAACCCGCACCCACGCACTCGCCCAGCAAATCGTCGTCGGGCTCTACCCGGCGCTGCTTACCACGCAGGCCACCATTGACCGTACCGACGGTTTCCTGGCGTCACTGCCGCCGGAAAGCGCCGCGCTGCGTCGGATGATGCTGGAAAACCGTGACGGCGTGGCCCGCGCCCTGCGTGCCCGTGCCGCCGACGTCCTGCCGGCGGGCGGCAAGGAGTGAACCTGCACGAACACCGGTACGCGCTGACGGTCCAGTGGACCGGCAACCTGGGGGCGGGCACGTCGTCCTACCGGGGCTATTCCCGGGACCACGACGTCGCCATCCCCGGCCTGCCGGTCCTCAAGGGCTCGGCCGATCCCACGTTCCACGGCGACCGCGAACGCTACAACCCCGAACAGCTCCTCCTGGCTGCCTTGGCGCAGTGCCACATGCTGTCCTACCTGCACGTGGCGGTGAAGCACGGCGTGGTGGTCACTGGCTACCGGGACGAGGCCACCGGGCTGATGCGGCTGAACCGGGACGGCAGCGGACAGTTCGAGCGGGTGGTCCTGAACCCGCACGTGAGGGTGGCCGACGCGGCGCAGGCGGATCTGGCGGCCTCGCTGCACCATGAGGCCAACCAGGTCTGCTTCATTGCCCGGAGCGTGAACTTCCCGGTGGAACACCAGCCGGTGACCGTGGCCGCGTAGCCTCACCCGCCTTGGAGCAGCTTGACCAGCCGTTGCTCCGTGGCGGGTGACAGGCCGGCGTTACGGGGCCGGTCCAGTCCCCTGGCACGTTCATCCGCCAGGGTGTCAGCCAAGGTTTCCTGCCAAGGCCGCAGCACCATCCCCGCCGACTTGGCTGCCTGGTTGCTGCGCGCCATGAAGCCCTCATGGCGGGGCGGCAGCCAGAGCGGAAGGGAATCGGGCCCGGACCAATAGCTGACGCCCTGCTCCACCAGCCAGTCTTCCGTGGCGGTGACAGTGGTGGCGTTGGCCGCGGACCCCTCGCAGCAGGCATCGATGAGGTCGGCAAAGGGCACCGGATCGCCAGCTGCATTCAGCGGGCCGGTAGTTCCCTGTCCGGCCGCGCGCAGAATCCAGGCCGCCAGG
This sequence comes from Pseudarthrobacter sp. NPDC058119, assembly GCF_042884655.1. Classification (NCBI taxonomy): domain Bacteria; kingdom Bacillati; phylum Actinomycetota; class Actinomycetes; order Micrococcales; family Micrococcaceae; genus Pseudarthrobacter; species Pseudarthrobacter sp. NPDC058119. Next base: position 36,462 of record NZ_JBHVTN010000008.1, on the reverse strand, counting down.
TCCCGGACGTCGATGGCCTGTGTGGGCTGCACGCCGATGTCCGGGAGGAGCACCGGTGCCGGGTTCCGGTCGAAACGGCCGGGCCAGTAGCCGTACCGGTCGGTAGGGTCCCCGGGGCCGCTGACCAGGCCGGCGCGGCACAGGTGTGCCGCGCCGTTCGTCGCCTCCAGGGTGGCCTCCTCGATGGCTGCCTTGGACTCGCCATAATTGTCCGGAGTGGACGGCGTTCCCCGCGCCAGGGCCGGCAGCAGCGGCGCATCCTCCGCCGCACCGGGCGTGGAGTGGTCGGCGTAGGCAGAGCAGCTGGAAACGAAGGTCCAGTGGCGGGCGTTCGCAGCGAGGGCGCCAAGGGCGTCCCGTGCAAGGGCAGGATCCCGGGCAATCTCGATCACGGCGTCCCAGGTGCCGGCGAGGCCGGAGTACGCTGCCGGGCCCGCCGACCGGTCCGCCCTGGCCCACTCGGCGCCCCGCGGCGGCTCACCGGATACTCCCCGGGCCAGGCAGGTGACGTTATGCCCCGCGGCCACCGCCTGCCTGGCAATTTCCTGTGAGAGGAAGGCAGTTCCGCCAAGGATGAGGATGCGCATTGGTCCACGCTACGGCGCTAGGGTTGAAAGAGAACAGAGCAATATCCCAAGGAGCTATTTCCACCCATGGTCAGCATGTTGTCCATCCTTCCCCCAGCACCCACCCAGCCGAGCGGCGTGAGCCTGCCTGGCATCGTGATCAGCCTCGGCGTCGGCGTTGCCGTCTGGCTCGTGGCCACATTCATCATTTCCCGCATAACCAAGCGGGTGGCGTCGGGAAGCAACTTCTTCAAGAAGCCCACGTTCAGATGGGCGGCCCCGGCTTTCCGGGCCCTCGACCACGAACGCCGCGTCCAGCGTGCCGAAACCATCGGTTCGCTGCTCAACAGCGTGGTGGGCGTGCTGGTGGTCATCATCACCGGCATGTACGTGCTGCAGAACCTGGACATCAACATTGCCCCGCTGCTGACCAGCGTGGGCATCCTGGGTGTAGCCATCGGCTTCGGCGCACAGCAGCTGATCCGCGACTTCCTGGCCGGGATCTTCATTACCATTGAGGACCAGTACGGAATCGGCGACGTGATCGAAACCAGCGAAGTGGTGGGCGTCGTCGAGTCCATGGGGCTGCGGATCACCCGTGTCCGCTCGGACGACGGCGCGATCTGGTACCTGCGCAACGGCGAGATCCTGCGCGTGGGCAACAGGTCGCAGGGACGCTACGTTCCGCTGCATGAGTCCGACGACGGTACCACCGACCAGGGCTCGGCGCACGTTGAGACCAAGAAGACTGACCAGAAAGCCGGGGACTAGCATGTCGCTTCCCATTGAGCCGGGCCCGGGGCAGCGGCCCCAGTTGATGCAGAACGACCCGTTCAGCAAGCCCGACTACACCGACAGCTTCTACGATGCCGTGGGCGGCCACGACACCTTCGTGAAGCTCATTGACGTCTTCTACGACGGGGTAGCCACCGATCCCCTGCTGCGGCCCATGTATCCGGAAGAGGACCTGGCGCCGGCGAAACGCCGGTTCCTGATGTTCCTGGAACAGTACTGGGGCGGTCCCACCACGTACGGCGAGGAGCGCGGCCACCCGCGCCTGCGCATGCGGCACATGCCCTTCAAGGTCACTCCGGAGGCGAAGGATCGGTGGCTGTTCCACATGCGCACCGCCGTGGATGCCCTGGAGTTGCCGCCGCTTTACGAGGGAACGCTGTGGGACTACATGGAGCGGGCGGCGCTGACCATGGTGAACAGCCCTTCCGGTTCCTGAGCCTGCGTCCGGCAGGCCTGTCCAGCGGGCCCTGTCGAACAGGCTCTTGACCGGCAGGCGCCCTGCGGTCCGGCCTAGAGCAGTCCGCTGCCGGTCCGCGCCAGGACGTGGCCGCGGGGTCCGCTCAGCCGGAACCAGCGGCCCGCCCGGTACAGCTTCTGGTCCCCGTCCCCCAGGAACCCCAGCGCGAAGGCGGCGAAAGCCGCACCGGCGGGCAGGCCGGCGTCGTCCAGTTCCCGTCCCCAGACCGCGGCCCGGGCGTTGTTGACGATCAGCGCCCCGGGTTTGTCCGGCACGATCCCCGCCACTTCGGCGATCCCCGCCTCGGCTGCCGCGCGCAGCCGGGCGTCGGTGACGGACCCCAACAGCTCCCAACCGCCCCGCGGGGCGCCAACCCCCGTCCAGGACTCGGTCACCGTGGTGGGCGGAACCGGCAACTCGACGTCGGCCTCCCCCGCACGCGCCAGCCGGTCAAGGACAGAAGACAACGCCACGGTGACGTCTGTTCCGGAGGGTTCCGCCAGTGCCATAGTGCGCAGGCCCAGGATGGTGGGGGTCGCCTCGCCCAGGAGCCGGGGACGCAGGACGCACACATAGGCGGCCAGGACGGAGCCGGCGGCCTGCAGGCGGATGGCGCCGTCGTCAATGGCTTTGGCCCGGGTGGCGAAGGTCTTCAGGTCGGCCAGATCTCGTGGATCAGCGAAACGGAAGGACGAAGTCAGTAGTTCAGACACACCTAGAACACTACCGGCTGCGCTCCGGTTGAGTGGTTTGCGGGGCGCCGTCTAGAGTCGGACCATGACTGAAGCCGAAGCCGGACTGCTGGCGCCGCCCAGCGGCGACCCCACCTCCTCGCTGATCGAACTGCTGGACCTTGGTGAGCTTGAGGGCGCCCGGACGGATGAGGATATCTTCCTTGGCCCGTCACAGCAGCAGCCGCACCACAGGGTGTTCGGCGGCCAGGTGCTCGCGCAGTCGCTGGTGGCCTCGATGCGGACGGTGGATGCGGACCGGTTTGTCCACTCCATGCACGGCTACTTCCTGCGGCCCGGCGACGCCAACAAGCCGATCACGTTTGGGGTGCAGCGGCTGCGTGACGGCCGGTCGTTTTCGGCCCGGCGCGTACACGCCTACCAGGACGGCGTGCCCATCCTGTCCATGATCGCCTCCTTCCAGGGCGACGACGAAGGAATCGAACACTCCTCGGTGATGCCGGAGGGCATCCCGGACCCCGAATCACTGCCCAGCACGGCGGACCTGCTGGGCCGGTTCGACCATCCGGTGGCACGCCACTGGGCGTACGAGCGGCCCTTCGACATCCGGCACGTCAACCCGGCCCTGTATGTTTCAGCGGAGGGTCCGCGCGAGGCCAGCAACGCCGTCTGGATGAAGACGTTCGGGCCGATGCCGGATGACGGCAACCTGCACCGGGCCGCCCTGGCGTATGCCAGCGACTACACGCTGCTCGAATCCATCCTCCGGCGGCACGGACTGAGCTGGATCACGCCGGGCATGAACGTTGCCAGCCTGGACCACGCCATGTGGTGGCACCGGCCGGCGCGGGTTGATGAGTGGCTGCTCTACGTCCAGGAATCCCCCAGCGCCCACGGGGCACGCGGCCTGGCAACGGGCAGGATCTTCAACCGCGCGGGCCAGCACGTCGCCACGGTGGCGCAGGAGGGAATGGTGCGCATTCCCACCGATCCCTCGGGCACCTGACCTCCCGGGCGCCGCAAAGTACCGGGCACCCGCACGAACCAGGCACGCAGAAGGCCGGCACCCTGGAATTTTCCCGGGTGCCGGCCTTCGTTTGTGTTGCGCCGGATTTGGGCCGGTTCCGCGCTGTTAGTCGCGGGTCAGGCGCCGGTGGGTGACGCGGTGCGGCTTGGCAGCATCGGGGCCCAGACGCTCCACCTTGTTCTCCTCGTAGGACTCGAAGTTTCCTTCGAACCAGTACCACTTGGAGGGGTTCTCGTCGTCACCTTCGTAGGCCAGGATGTGGGTGGCCACCCGGTCCAGGAACCACCGGTCGTGCGAGACCACCACGGCGCAGCCGGGAAACTCGAGCAGCGCGTTTTCCAGGCTGCTGAGGGTTTCGACGTCGAGGTCGTTGGTGGGTTCGTCGAGGAGCAGGAGGTTTCCGCCCTGTTTGAGGGTCAGGGCCAGGTTCAGGCGGTTGCGCTCACCGCCGGAGAGCACACCTGCCTTCTTCTGCTGGTCCGGGCCCTTGAAGCCGAAGGCTGCCACGTAGGCGCGGGACGGCATCTCCACATTGCCCACCTGGATGAAGTCGAGCCCGTCGGAAACGACCTCCCAGAGGGTCTTGTTGGGGTCGATGCCGCCGCGGCTCTGGTCCGCGTAGGAGATCTTGACCGAGTCGCCGATCTTCAGCTCGCCGCCGTCGAGCGGTTCCAGGCCGACGATGGTCTTGAAGAGGGTGGACTTGCCCACACCGTTGGGACCGATGACGCCGACGATGCCGTTGCGCGGCAGGCTGAAGGACAGCCCGTCGATCAGTACACGGTCGTCGAAGCCCTTCTGGAGGTTCTTCGCCTCCAGGACCAGCCCGCCAAGGCGCGGTCCCGGCGGGATCTGGATTTCCTCGAAGTCAAGCTTGCGGGTGCGGTCCGCCTCCGCGGCCATTTCCTCGTACCGGGCCAGGCGGGCCTTCGACTTGGTCTGCCGGCCCTTGGCGTTGGAGCGGACCCACTCGAGTTCCTCGGCGAGGCGCTTGGCCTGCTTGGCATCCTTCTTGCCCTGGATCTCGAGGCGGGCGCGCTTCTTCTCCAGGTAGGTGGAGTAGTTGCCTTCGTACGGGTACAGGTGGCCGCGGTCCACTTCGGCGATCCATTCCGCCACGTGGTCCAGGAAGTACCGGTCGTGGGTGACGGCGAGGACGGCGCCCGGGTAGCTGGACAGGTGCTGTTCGAGCCACAGGACACTTTCGGCGTCCAGGTGGTTGGTGGGCTCGTCGAGGAGCAGCAGGTCCGGCTTCTGCAGGAGGAGCTTGCAGAGGGCCACGCGGCGGCGCTCACCACCGGAAAGGTTGGTGACGTCGGCGTCGGCCGGCGGGCAGCGGAGGGCGTCCATGGCCTGCTCCAGCTGGGAATCGAGGTCCCAGGCGTCGGCGGCGTCGATGGCTTCCTGCAGCTTGCCCATTTCCTCAAGGAGGGTGTCGTAGTCAGCGTCCGGGCTGGCCATTTCCTCCGAGATTTCGTTGAAGCGCTGGATCTTGCCGTAGATCTCGCCCACGCCTTCCTGGACGTTGCCCAGGACGGTCTTTTCCTCGTTGAGGGGCGGTTCCTGGAGCAGGATTCCCACGCTGTAGCCGGGGCTGAGCCGGGCCTCACCGTTGGAGGGCGTGTCCAGCCCGGCCATGATCTTGAGGATGGTGGACTTACCGGCACCGTTCGGGCCCACAACACCAATCTTGGCGCCCGGGAAGAAGGACATGCTTACGTCATCAAGAATGAGTTTCTCGCCAACGGCCTTACGGGCCTTGGTCATTGTGTAGATAAATTCCGCCATGGTCTCAAATCTAGTGGGTTGACGGGCAGATCTCACATTTGCGGCCTCAATGCCGGCGGGATCAGGAGCCCACGAAGCACTTGCCGCTGGCCAGGACCGGAAGCACCGTAACGGTCACGGCACCTTCGCGCACCTGGCCGATGACGCAATCCTTGCCCTGCAGGACCGCAGCCTCGATGGCATCGGCCTCCAATCCCGTCGGCGTCCGGCTCTGCGATACCTGGAGCACTGCCGGATCGATGCCTGCTCCGGTCAACGCGTCGCTGACCTGGGCCGTCGCCGGCTTCGGCGTCCCCGTTGCGAGTTTCGCCAGGGTATCGTCGACCGTCCGCTTGACGTTTTCGGTGGCCGCGGCGGCTGCGGCGGACGACGCACCGCCGGATGTGTTGGCCAATGACTCCCCGGCGGGGGCACTGCCCGCTTGGGCTGGCCCCGACGGCCCGGTGGGCGTTCCCCCGGTCGCGGGCGCTGCCGCCGTGGGCGTCAAAGATCCCCCACCGCTACCGCCGACCAAGGGGCTGTCCGTGGCGGGACCTGCGGTACACCCTGACAAGAGTGCGGCCAGGGCGGCGCACGTCAGCGCTGCACCGGCCCGGTATATCTGCCGGCGGTAAGGGGTGGGACGCATGGTGACATTGTTCCACGACCATGACGGCGCGGCTGCCGCGACCGGCCGCCGGCGTCCAACGGCACCGGAAAGGCGGCATGTGTTTGGCGGGCGGACGGACGGCGGCCGGGGGTGCTGCCAATCCGTCCGCCCGGAACTGGACGGGGAACGTCGATAGCTGATGCGTGGTCCTAGACTTCGGCGAGTTCTCCGGTTTCCAGGTCAAGGGAAGCGAGTCCGCCGTCGTTGTCCTCGATGACGACCGCCGCAAGGCCGTGCTCTTCGGGAAGCCCGTCCTCGCGGTCCTCCGGCTCCTCAAGGTCCGGGTCCACCGCAGGCCCATCCTCCGGTGACTGGGGCCGCTCCACGAGAGAAAGCGCAGGCCTGGAAGCGGTCCGGATGAAGTTTGCCGACCCGAAGGAAAGGTCATGCCCCACAGCCTCGGCATCGATGACGGTGGAGTGGTAGACCCGGCCCTCCTTTTCCCAGGTGCGGATCTTCAGCCTGCCCACGACGATGACGGGCTGGCCCTTCCGGATACTGCAGCCGAGGGTCCCGGCCAGGTTGCGGTAACCCTGCACGGTGAACCAGTTGGTGTGCCCGTCGCCCCAGGTTTTGGATTCCCGGTCAAAGCGGCGCGCGGTGGACCCAAGCCGGAAGGAGGCTGTTGCCACTCCCCCCGGGGTGGTGGAACTCGTGATCTCGGTGGCAACGAAGCCCCGGATGGTAATCGTTTCGCTCATGTCTACGTCCTGTCTGGATGGTGGCGCCTGTAGCAGGCATGACCAGCATCGCCCCGGCCGCCGGGACGCAGCAGGCACGGGTTCCCGTATGTGGATAACGGGCCGAACCCGCCACGTGGGGAGGAACAGTGGAAGCCGAATGACGCCGCCGGCATCCCGGGCAATGTAAACTTTTTGAGGCGCCGGCCTGCAGGCCGGGAGCTGATGCCTCAGTAGCTCAGGGGATAGAGCAGCGGCCTTCTAATCCGCCGGTCGGGGGTTCGATTCCCTCCTGGGGCACCTTGGTGGCTGATGCCCCGGTCTTCGGACCGGGGCATTGCGCGCCTGCTGCTATGAGTGCAGCCGGTGCGGGGCCTCCACGAGGGACCTGATCACACTGCCGGCGGCCCCCAGCAGGGCACCATACTCCCCCACTGCGGACATCGTGATGGCCTCCGGCGCATATTTGCCCGGAGCGTAGGTCTGGACACTCTTCAGCAACGGTTCGCGCAGCCAGGCTTCCAGGACTGCGAAGTGGCCACCGAGGACCACCGAATCGATATCGACCACCCGCGCCGTTGACGCGAGCGCGATGCCCAGGCAGCGGCCAGCACGTTCGACGGCGGCTACCGCCCCGGGCTGCCCGGCCTCCAGCGCCTGCAGGAGTGCGGCCATGGCGGCGGAGCGGGTGCGCCCGTCCGCGGCCAGGCCGGCAGCGGAGAGAATGGCATCCTGGCCGGCTGCCGTCTCCAGGCAACCGGTGCCTCCGCACGAACATCGGCCGCCGTCCGGGTCCACCACGATGTGTCCCACTTCGCCGGCGTGGCCCCCGGGTCCGGTAAACAGCTCAGAACCAATGACGATCCCGCCGCCCACGCCTACTTCCCCGGAGACGAAGAGGAAGTTTGATGCCCCGTCCGGGCGGTGCCGCAGTTCAGCCAGGGCAGCGGCGTCGGCCTCGTTGAACAGGGCTACTCCCAGTGCGGCCTCGGGCAACAGGGCGTCGAGGTCGAGGTCCACATCGATCCAGCCCAGGTTGGGAGCGGCCAGCACCCGTGCGGCGGCCGGGTCGACCAGTCCAGGCACCGCCAGCCCTCCGCCCAGGACCTCGACGCCCCGCTCTCCGGCGGCGCTCCGCACCCTTGCGGCGAGGGCCGCAAGCGCGGCGAGGACCGGCCGGTCCGGGCTGTTCCGGTTGTCACGTTCCTGCACTGCGCGGAGCAGTACCGTTCCGGCAAGATCCACCACGGCCGCGGAAATGTAGTCGACGTTGACCTCCATTCCCATGACCGCACGGGCGGGGCTGAGTTCCAGCCCTACCCCCGGCCGGCCCCGGCCCTGCGGGTTCAGGCCGATTTCGCGGATGATTCCGGCGTCGAGGAGGTCCAGCACCAGGCTGGACACAGATGCCTTGGTCAACCCGGTGGCACCGGCCACCTGCGCGCGGCTGGGGTTGGTGCCGGGCGGGAACTCGGCAATCGCGCCCAGGACCAGCGCCAGGTTGCTGCGGCGCACATCCCCCACGCTTCCGGGGGCCGCCCCTCCGGATGCGGGCACTGCGGGCACCGGCATCACCATCGCACAACTCCTCGGTCGGGTTTCCGCCAAAATTTTTCCGGCAGCCTGCCTGCCGGACTCTTGACCCCACCCTAAAGCCATCAATATAGTTCAGGCAATGAACTAAAGCCCCGCAATCCCGCGGGCCCCCGATCGCAAGGACGCATCATGACTCTTACCCCCACCCCCGCTGACAAGTTCACATTCGGCCTCTGGACCGTTGGCTGGACCGGCGCCGACCCGTTCGGCGTGGCCACCCGGTCCGCCCTGGATCCGGTGGAGGCCGTGCACAAGCTCAGCGAGCTGGGCGCCTATGGCCTGACGTTCCACGACAATGACCTGGTCCCCTTCGATGCCTCCGCTTCGGAGCGGGAGCTGATCCTGAAGAATTTCCGCGCAGCCCTGGCGGACACCGGCCTCAAGGTCCCCATGGTCACCACCAACCTGTTCAGCCATCCGGTGTTCAAGGACGGCGGCTTTACCTCCAACGACCGTTCCATCCGCCGCTTCGCGCTGTCCAAGGTGCTGCGGAACATTGACCTTGCTGCGGAACTCGGCGCCGAAACGTTCGTCATGTGGGGCGGCCGCGAAGGCAGCGAGTATGACGGTTCCAAGGACCTTGCTGCCGCCCTGGACCGGATGAAAGAAGGCGTGGACACCGCTGCCGGCTACATCAAGGAGAAGGGCTACAACCTGCGCATAGCACTGGAGCCCAAGCCGAACGAGCCGCGCGGCGACATCTTCCTGCCCACGGTTGGCCACGGCCTGGCCTTCATCGCCCAGCTCGAGCACGGCGACATCGTGGGCCTGAACCCCGAAACCGGGCACGAGCAGATGGCTGGGCTGAACTTCACCCACGGCATTGCGCAGGCCCTCTGGGCCGGCAAGCTCTTCCACATCGACCTCAACGGCCAGCGCGGCATCAAGTACGACCAGGACCTCGTCTTCGGCCACGGCGACCTCACCAGTGCCTTCTTCACCGTGGACCTGCTGGAGAACGGCTTCCCGGGCGGCGGCCCCACGTACGACGGCCCGCGCCACTTCGACTACAAGCCCTCCCGCACCGACGGCTACGACGGCGTCTGGGAGTCCGCGAAGTCGAACATGGCCATGTACCTGCTGCTCAAGGAACGGGCAGTGGCGTTCCGCGCCGACCCGCAGGTGCAGGAAGCGCTGACGGCATCCGGCGTCTTCGAACTGGGTGAGCCCACCCTCAAGGCCGGCGAAACGACCGCCGACCTGCTGGACGACGCGGCTGCCTTCGAGGACTTCGACGCCGACAAGGCCGCCGAGCGTTCCTTCGCCTTCGTCCGCCTCAACCAGCTCGCCATCGAACACCTCCTGGGCGCCCGCTAGGCCATGGTGCTTGTCGCAGGCATCGACAGCTCCACCCAGTCGTGCAAGGTGGTCATCCGTGATGCCCGTACCGGGGAACTGGTCCGCGAGGCCCGGGCGGGGCACCCGGAGGGCACGGAAGTGCACCCCGACCACTGGTGGACAGCCCTCCTCAAGGCCGCCGCGGATGCCGGTGGCCTGGACGACGTGGCCGCCATCTCCGTCGGCGGCCAGCAGCACGGGATGGTCTGCCTTGACGCCGACGGGGCGGTGGTCCGGCCGGCGCTGCTGTGGAACGATACCCGCAGCGCCGGCGCAGCCGCGGAACTCACCGCACAGGCGGGCGGCGGGGACCCTGCCGCCGGTGCGGCGCATTGGGCCCGCAGCACGGGGACCGTCCCCGTCGCTTCCCTGACAGTGACCAAGCTGCGCTGGCTCGCGGAGAACGAGCCGGAGAACGCCGCCAGGGTGGCTGCCGTGTGCCTGCCGCATGACTGGCTCACCTGGCGGCTCGCAGGCCATGGTCCGGGCAGCGGCAAGGAAGGACTGGCGGCGCTGGCCACTGACCGCTCGGATGCGTCCGGAACGGGGTATTACTCGACGGCGGAGGACAGGTACCTTCCCGACGTCCTGTCCGCCGCACTCGGCCACGTTCCAGTCCTTCCGCGGGTCCTGGGCCCGCTGGAGGCGGCGGGAAGGACGCCGGCAGGTGCCCTGCTCGCAGCCGGCGCCGGGGACAATGCGGCAGCCGCACTGGGAGCAGGTGCCCGGCTGGGCGACGTGGTGATGTCGCTGGGCACCTCTGGGACTGTGTTCGCGGTTTCCGATTCGCCGGCGGCAGATGCCTCGGGACTGGTGGCCGGGTTCGCCGACGCCGCCGGGCATTACCTGCCGCTGGTATGCACCTTGAACGCCACCCGCATCTTCGATGCCACCGCGGCAATGCTGGACGTGGATCTGGCCGGGTTCAACCAGCTGGCATTGTCCGCCGGGCCTGGTGCCGGCGGCCTGACCCTGATCCCCTACTTCGACGGGGAACGAACGCCCAACCTGCCGGATGCCACCGGCTCCCTGCACGGCATCACCCGGGCCAACTACACCGCCGCCAACCTGGCGCGCGCCGCCGTCGAGGGTGTGGTCTGTTCACTGGCCGATGGCCTGGCGGCCCTGCTGGAGCAGGGAGTGTCCGCCCGGCGGATCCTCCTGGTGGGCGGGGGCGCCCAGTCAGCGGCTGTCCAGGAGGTCGCCGCGAACCTTTTGGGCGCTCCCGTCAGAGTCCCCAGCCCCGGCGAGTATGTTGCCGACGGCGCCGCGCGGCAGGCCGCCGCGGCCCTCACCGGACAATTCCCCGCGTGGTCGTCGGCCGCCAACGAACTTCCGGAAGGAACGGACGACGCCGGCGTGCTGGCGAGGTACCGAAAGCTTGCCGCCGCGTACGCCTAAGGCAGGCGGCATCACCACGAAGGGCCCGGGCCGCTGCGCAGCGGTCCGGGCCCTTCCTCGTGGGACGCGGGCTCCTGCCGTGACTCAGCAGGAACCCGCGGTCTGCATCAGGTCAGGCATACGGCTGGACGAGGTCCGCGTAACGCTCCTTGACCGTGGCCAGGACGGTGTTGCCGTCCGTGTCCCAGATCTCCTGATTGAAAATCTCCACCTCGATGTCGCCGGTGTACCCGGCGCCGCGCACCCAGGCGCCGATCGTGGCGAAGTCCACCACGCCGTCGCCCATGTAGCCGCGGGAGAGCAGCGGATCGGCGGCGATGGGCATGTTGAAGTCGCACACCTGGTAGGAGGCAATGCGGTTTTCCCGCCCGGCGCGTTCGATCTGGGCCTTCAGTTCCGGGTCCCACCAGACATGGAAAGTGTCGACGGCGACCCCCACCGTGGCGGCGTCGAACGGCGCTGCCAGGTCCAGGGCCTGTCCCAGGGTGGAGATGAGGGCGCGGTCCGCGGCGTACATGGGGTGCAGGGGTTCCAGGACCAGGCGGACGCCATTCTCCTGCGCAAACGGGACCAGGTCGGCGAGCCGGTCGGCCACGCGCTGCCGGGCAGCCACCACGTCCTTTTCCCCCGGGGCCAGGCCCCCAACCACCAGGAACAGCTCCCTGGTGTCCAGGGCCACGGCCTCCAGGATGGCGGCACGATTGTCTGCGAGCGCGACGGCCTGCCCCTCGGCGTCGGCGGCTGTCAGGAACCCGCCGCGGCAAAGTGAGGAGACGCGCAGTCCGGCATCCTTGATCAGGCGGGCCGCCTTGTCCAGGCCGGCTTCCTCGACGCGGTCGCGCCAGGGTCCGATAGCGGGGATGCCCGCGTTGACGCAGCCCTCCACGACCTGGGCCAGCGTCCACTTCTTGGTGGTGGCGCTGTTGATGGAGAGCCGGGAGAAGTCGCTCATACTGCCACCCCGTTGATCCGCAGGTAGTCCGACATGCGGAAGGCAGCCAGCGCCGGGTCCCTCAGCAGGCCGGTCCGGTCAGCCAGTTCGAAGGTCCTGGAGAGGTGGCACACCGAGCGCCCCGAATGGAGTCCGCCCACCATCTGGAAACCCGGCTGCTTGCCGTTGAGCCAGGACAGGAAGGCGATGCCGGTCTTGTAGTAGAACGTGGGGGCGCTGAAGATGTGCTTGCCCAGTTCGCGCGTGGAGTCGAGGATTTCCCGGGCCTTGGCGCTGTTGCCGGCGTCGTAGTTCTGCAGGGCCGCCGACGCTGCCGGGTAGATCGCAGCGAAAATTCCCAGCAGGGCGTCCGAGTGGTGGGTGCCATCGCCGTCGATCAGTTCGGGGTAGTTGAAATCATCGCCGGTGTAGAGCCGGACGTCCGCCGGCAGTGCGGCACGGAGGGCAACCTCATGGTCGGCGTCCAGCAGCGAGACCTTGACCCCGTCCACCTTGTCTGCGTTGTCCCTGATCAGGCCCAGGAAGGTTTCGGTGGCGGCGGGAACATGGTCGGAGCCCCAGTAGCCGGCCAGTGCGGGATCGAACATGGTGCCGAGCCAGTGAAGGATCACCGGCTGGTCCACTTCCTGCAGCAGGGTTGCGTAGACGTGCAGATAGTCCTCCGGCCCGCGTGCCACCTTGGCCAGGGCCCTGGAGGCCATGATGATCACCTTGGGTCCGGCCTCACTAACGACGCCGATTTGCTCGCGGTAGGCCTCAAGGACAACCTTGAGTCCGGCTTCCCCCGGGGGAAGCGAATCCATGTCCAGCTGGTCGGTGCCGGCGCCGCAGGACACCAGGTCCCGCACGGACTTGCCGGCCGTGGCCGGATTGTTGGCGGCGACCACCGAGGCAGCTTCCACGCCGGTTCGCTTAATCAGCTGCTGGGTGGCGGCCCAGTCAAGGCCCATGCCCCGCTGGGCAGTGTCCATGGCATCGGCCACGCCGAGGCCATAGGACCAGAGCTCGTGGCGGTAACCCAGGGTGGCCTCCCAGTCGAGGCGTGCGGGGGCCCCGGGGGTATTGTCAGCGAGGACCTCGGGAATGACGTGGGCCGCGGCATATGCCCGCCGGGCTGTCAGTGGAGCGGTGGGACGGGCCCAGGTGGCACCGCCCTGCAGGCGGTACTCCCTGGTGCCGCCGTCGGAGGAGGGAAGGATGAGGGAAGTCATTAGACGGTGATCTCCGGGATGTCGATGGTGCGGCGTTCGTCGTTGGACTGCAGGCCGAGTTCGGCGAGCTGCACCCCGCGGGCTGCGGAGAGCAGGCCGAAACGGTGTTCGCGGCCGGCGACGACGTCGCGGAGGAACTCCTCCCACTGCAGCTTGAAGCCGTTGTCCAGCTCGGCATTGGCCGGAACCTCCTGCCACTGGTCGCGGAAGGACTCGGTGACGGGCAGGTCCGGGTTCCAGACGGGCTTGGGGGTGTGGGCCCGCTGCTGGGCGACGCACTTGTTCAGGCCTGCAACGGCGGAACCGTGGGTGCCGTCCACCTGGAATTCCACCAGCTCGTCGCGGTAGACGCGCACCGCCCAGGAGGAGTTGATCTGGCCGACGACCTCGTCGCCGCCCGGTGTCTCCAGTTCGAAGATGCCGTAGGACGCGTCATCCGCGGTGGCCTTGTATTCCTTGCCCGCCTCGTCCCAGCGGGCGGGGATGTGGGTGGCAGTCTTGGCACTGACGCTCTTGACCTTGCCGATGATTCCCTCCAGGACGTAGTTCCAGTGGCAGAACATGTCAGTGGTCATTCCGCCGCCGTCTTCCTTGCGGTAGTTCCAGGACGGGCGCTGGGCGGCCTGGACGTCGCCTTCGAAGACCCAGTAGCCGAACTCGCCGCGGATGGAAAGGATGCGGCCGAAGAATCCCTCATCCACCAGGCGTCGCAGCTTGACCAGTCCGGGCAGGTAGAGCTTGTCGTGGACAACACCGGCTGTCACCCCTGCCTCCTTCCCGATGCGGGCCAGCTCGATGGCTTCTTCCAGCGTTTCCGCGGTGGGCTTCTCGGTGAAGATGTGCTTGCCGGCCAGCATGGCCTTCTTGAGGGTGGCCGCGCGGAGGCTGGTCATTGAGGCGTCGAAGACAACGTCCACCGTGGGGTCGTTGATCACGGCGTCCAGGTCGGTGGTCCACTGGGACACCTTGTGCTTCTCCGCCAATTCGCGGATCTTCGCCTCATTGCGCCCCACCAGGATCGGTTCAACCTGGACGCGGGTGCCGTCCTCGAGGATGAATCCGCCGGCGTCGCGGATGGGCAGGATGGAGCGCAGCAGGTGCTGGCGGTAGCCCATCCGGCCGGTGATGCCGTTCATGGCGATGCGGATCGTCTTTGTTTCGAAGCCCATGTGTCCTCCACGGTGAGTGAGCAATGTACTCAAGCCAACTGGGAAAGCGCATTCCCACTGCTTCCATGATGCACTGCCCCCTTTCCGTTGGCAAGCGCTTTCCGGAAGTAGTTTGAACTGCCATAATGTGCTTAGCCTTCGAGCCCGTACCTAGACCAGGAGATGCTGTGGCTGCAAGTACCCTTACCGAGGTGGCCCGCCTTGCCGGCGTTTCCCCCGCCACGGCCTCCCGCGTGCTCAACGGTTCCGCCCGGAAGCCGGGCCAGGACATCGCCGAACGGGTCAGGCAGGCGGCGGAGTCGCTGGGTTACGTCCCCAACGCCCAGGCCCAGGGCCTGGCGAAGTCCAGTTCCGGCCTCATCGGCCTGATTGTCCACGACATCGCCGACCCCTACTTCGCGGCCGTGGCCCGTGGCGTGCAGGCAGCCGCGCGGGAGCAGCACCGGATGGTGCTGCTGGCCACCACCGGGGCCGGGCCTGCGGAAGAAAGGGAAGCAGTGGCAGCCTTCGCCGCCCGCCGGGCGGACTCGATTGTCATCGCAGGTTCCCGCTCTTGCCGGAATGAGGACAAGGACGGCAACGCCGAGCTGGCAGCCGAACTCGACCGGTACTGCCGCAACGGCGGCCAGGTGGCAGTGGTGGGCCACCCCGTGGTGGGCGCAACGGCTCCGGAGGGGTACCACGTGGTGAAAGTCCCCAACCGGGAACTCGCCGGCCGGCTCGCCGCCGAGCTTGCGCGCAGCTGGGACGGGGACTTCGTCATCGTCGGCGGCCCGGAAGGCCTCCTGACCTCCGATGACCGGGTCCGCGGCTTCCAGGAGGGACTGGAGCAGGCCGGACGCCGTCCGGCAGAAGTGCTCCGCAGCGCCTTCAACCGGTCCGGAGGATATGACGCGGGCCTCGAACTGGCGGCGCGGATCAAGGCAGCCCAGTCCGGCGACGGGAACGCCGCCGCAAAACCCTGCATCTTCGCCGTCAACGACGTCATGGCCATCGGCGCCGCAGCAGCCTTGCGGTCCGAAGGGCTCCGCATCCCCCGGGACGCCGCCATCGCCGGTTTCGACGACATTGAAACCCTCCGCGACTTCCGGCCCGCCCTGTCCACGGTCCGCCTGCCGCTGGAGGACATCGGCCGGCTCGCCACGCTTGCCACCGGACCAAGGTCCGCCGGTGACGCTGGGGCGGAAGTCGCTTCGCCCGGTGCCATCACAGGCGAGGTCACGCTGCGGCGCAGCACCGAAACTGCCCCCTGATGGAGCTGACGGCAGTTCCGGCCAGCCCGGAGGTAGCCGGCTCCCGGCCCGCCATCCTGGTCCTGCCCGGAGGAGGTTATGCCCGCCAGGCCGGTCACGAGGCGGAGCCCGTGGCGGAATGGCTGGCATCACTGGGCATCCATGCCTTCGTGCTCCGCTACAGGGTTGCCCCTGACCGGCACCCGGCTCCCTTGGAAGACGCCAAGGAAGCCATGCTCCACATCAGGCATGGACAGCATGGGCTGGCCGTCGACCCGGAGCGCATCGGCGTCCTGGGCTTTTCCGCGGGCGGCCACCTGGCGGCCACCCTGAGCACGGCAGCTGCCACCGGGAACCCGGACCTGGACGTGCGCGCCGCCGTCCCCGACCTGTCGGTGCTCTGCTATCCCGTTGCATCACTGACCCACGAAACCCACAAGGGATCGGTGGCGAACCTCCTCGGCGACGCGCCGCCGTCGGACCTTCTCAGGGCGCTCTCGCCGGAGCTGAACGTCACGCATCTGACACCACCGGCATTCCTCTGGCACACGGCCGACGATGATGCCGTCCCGGTGAGCAACAGCCTGAACTACGCCAGGGCGCTCTTTGCTGCCGGCGTTCCGGCGGAGCTGCATGTTTTCCCGGAGGGACGGCACGGACTGGGGCTTGCCGCGGGCCAGCCCGGACCCGGCCAATGGACCAGGCTGTGCGCCGCCTGGCTGCAGCGTGCAGGGTGGACGGACACGGCCGCCCCAGCCGCAGCGGAAGGGCGCAGCTAGTCCACTGCCCGAATGGTCCAGCTTGCCGAATGGGCCTGGCCCGGCTGCAGATGCACCAGGTCCGTCCCCGAATGGAGGGCATCCGGCGGGCAGGTCATGGGTTCAACGGCCAGGCCCAGCCGGTCCGGGCGGACGGGCTTGTCGCCGGTGTGCACTTGGACCCAGGGCCACTCGGTTCCCCACTCGAGTTCAACGCCCGCACCGGACGGGTCCAGCACCCGTACCCGGGCCAGGCCCTCCGCGTCCCGGACGATGTCCGTGAACGCATGGTCGATCTGCACCGGCCCCAGCCGCCGCGACGAACGGAAGTCGAAGGCGCCCCCGTCCACCTGCCGCAGGTCCACGGGCAGCAGCCGCTCGGGGGTCACCTCCAGGTAGGCGCCAGCCGGAAGCTCCAGCGACCAGTCATCCAGCGGGGACGGTCCGGCCACCAGGTAGGGATGGGGGCATACCCCGTACGGCGCGGCCGTGGTGCCGGCGTTGACCGCCCGCACTTCGCCGCGGAGCCCGTCGTCGGAGAGGGAGTAGGTAACGGCCAGTTCAAGGTCCGCGGGGTAATCGGGGCCGGCCGGGATACGGCACCCCAGGACCGTCCGGTCCGCTGCTGTTTCCAGCACTTCCCAGGGCCTGTGGATGGCCAGGCCGTGCAAAGCCGCGCCACGCTCCGGTTCGTTGACGGCGGCGGCATAAGCTGTGCCCGCGTAGGAGTAGCTGCCGTCCGCCAGCCGGTTGGGCCAGGGTGCGCAGATGACGCCCCGATAGTCGGGCACTGGACCGTCCGGGCCGAATCCCACCACCAGGTCCCGGTCCCCGTGGCGCAGTTCACGGAGCGCCCCGCCCCGGAGGGTGACGACGGCGGAGTAGGGTCCGTGGGCGAGGTGGACTTCAGTTCCGGGCATGGTTCCCTCTCCATCGTGGCGTGTTAGCGCTCACCAGCCTACCGCACCGCCAACCATCCCCACCGGTTAAAGTTGCCCCATGGACACCGCCCCCGACCAGGACCTTATCGACTTCGTCAGGGACGCGCTCCGGGCAATGGCCGATCCCGTACGGGCCGCCGGAGCCCAGGCCTACATGAAGTCCCTGATCCCCTCCCTCGGCGTCCGGGTGCCCGAGGTGCGGCGGATAACGGCGGACGCTGCGCGGGCGCATCCCCCGGCATCCGCGGAGCAGCTCCGCGCCACGGTACTCGACCTGTGGCGCACCGCCGCGTTCCGCGAGGAAAAGTACGCGGCCATCGACCTGACAGCACAGCGGATGGTGGCCGCCGACCTGGACATGCTTCCGGTGTACGAGGAGATTATCCGGACAGGTGCGTGGTGGGACTTTGCCGATGGCGTGTCCGGCCGGATCTGCGCCCTGCTGCAGGCGCACCCCGAGGAAATGGCCGCACTGCTGCGGCAATGGGGCCGGGACCCGGACCTGTGGATCCGGAGGGCCGCCATCACGTCGCAGCTACGCGCCGGGACAGCCACGGACACACAGCTGCTCGCCGCCGTCATTGAGCCGAACCTTGCGGATCCGGAGTTCTTTATCCGGAAAGCCATCGGCTGGGCATTGCGCGAGTACGCCAAGAGGGCGCCCGGCTGGGTTGAGGCGTTCGCTGCCAAGCACCGGGATGCCCTGAGCCCGTTGTCACGCCGGGAGGCCCTGCGCAGGATCAGCCCGGCGGCACCGAACGGCAGCGGACGCTAGATCACGGGACGTTCAACGACGGGCTCGTGCGACTTGCGGAACAGCCTGCGGGTGCCGGGGTCCCAGAAGATCAGGTACAGGGCGAAGAGCAGGGCGGTCAGCGCCGCGGCAATGCGGGCCAAGGCGAGGGCGAAGCCGAGGTCCTGGGTCTGGAGGTACGGGAAGACATCCAACTGGTCCGAAATGGCGTAGATCATGAAGAAGGAGACCACGAAGTACAGGGCCTTGACCTGCCAGTCGTTCCTGATGCCGGTCACGGCGAAGAGCGGGATGAGCCAGACGACGTACCAGGCCTGGATGATGGGTGCCAGCAGGACGATGGCGGCCAGGGCAAGGGTGAGCCGGCGCATCAGGCGGTCATAGTCGCCCCGGAGGATCTGCCAGGCGGCGATGCCCACGGCCAGCAGCTTCCCGGCGTCGAACACCCAGCCTGCGGGCACGGATCCATCAAAACCGAAAGCGCCGGCAAGTGACCCCACCACCATGCCAATCAGGCCCACCGGGGCGTACCAGATGGAGATGCTGCCCGGCGCGGATAGCCCGGTGATCCAGCCGAAACCGAACCCGTTGACCATGCTCAGTGCTGTCAGCAGCGCCAGGCTCAGGCCCGCAGTCAGCCCCCAAAACACCACTTTCCGCAGCCAGCCCGCATTCTTTCCTGCCCAGAGGAGTCCAATGAATGGCAGGAAGACAATGGTGATGGGCTTCACCGCGATGGACAGGGTCACCAGGACGATGCCGCGGACCTCGCGCCGGGTCGCGGAGTAGTAGAGGCCCGCCAGGGCCAGCCCGATCATCAGTGAGTCGTTGTGGACACTGGCGATGAAGTTGGTCAGGAAGAGTGGGTTGGCCGCCGTGAGCCAGAGGGCCCGGTGCGGGTTCACGCCGTGCAGTTCAGCAAGCCGGGGGACGTAGATGACGCAGAGCAGCACGCCCGCCAAGGCCACCAGGCGGAAGAGCATGACGCACGCCTCCGGCTGGACATTGGTCACCCAGACCACGAACTGCTCGATCCACAGGAACAGCTGGCCGTAGGGAACCGGGGCCTCGGTCCACATCTTGTCCGCACCCAGCTGGAAGTAGTTGGACAGGGCGGAGATGCCGTTTTCGTACGGGTTGAAGCCCTCCACCATCAGCCGCCCCTGGCCAATGTAGGCATACACGTCCCGGCTGAACAGCGGCACGCTGAACATCATGGGAAGTCCCCACGCCACCACCGCGGCCAGGGTTGCCCGCCGGGCCTGTTCACCCCACACGCGGACTTTCTGTCCGAGCCGCAGCCACGCACGCACCAGGAGCATGCCTCCCACGGCCACCAGGACAATGGACAGGGCCACTCCCGGGGCTTCGGTCCGCATCCAGATGAACACGGGCATGCGGCGCAGCTCCGAGACAGGAGCCAGCCAGCCCACGCCAATCGAGCCGATCATCATGGACATGGAGCCCAGGAAACCGGCAATCAGGGGTGAGCGTGGATTGTCCACCGCGGCACTGCCCGCTCCGGCAATGCCGTCCGCCGCCATCTCCCCCGTTGCGGGCACAGGCGCCGTCATCTCAGGATCGTCCAATCTTCATGCGTTTTCCGCGGTTCACCCGGCAGCCGCGCGGGCCTGCCGGAACAGGATTCAGGGCGGAAGGTCGACCCGCCGCGTACCCGAAATCCTAGCATCGGCAGGGTGTCCGGGAGTGTAACGGTAGGCTGGTCCGGTGCCTATATCTAACGAACGAATCGTCTGGATCGACTGCGAAATGACCGGCCTGGACATCAAGAACGACGCCCTCATCGAGGTGGCAGCACTGGTCACCGACTCGGAGCTCAACATCCTTGGCGACGGTGTCGACGTCGTCATCAAACCCGACGATGCCGCCGTGGCCCAGATGTCCGACTTCGTCCGGGACATGCACACCAGGTCCGGACTGCTGACAGAACTGCCGCATGGCAAGACGATGGCAGAAGCTGAGGCCGCGGTCATGGAGTACATCTCCGCCTGGGTCCCGGACCCGCGCAAAGCACCCCTGGGCGGGAACTCGGTGGGAACCGACCGCGTGTTCCTGTCCCGCGACATGCCCGCCGTGGTGGAGCACCTCCACTACCGGGTCATCGACGTCAGCACCATCAAGGAGCTGTCGCGCCGCTGGTACGCCCGGGCCTACTTCCAGTCACCGGCGAAAAAGGGCGGCCACCGCGCACTGGGCGACATCAAGGATTCCATCGACGAGCTCCGGTACTACCGGGAAGCCGTGTTCGTCCCTGCCCCCGGACCCGACAGCGCCACCGCCCAGAAGATTGCCAAGGAAATCGCCAACGCCGACGCCGGAAGCAACTCCGGAGAGTAATCTGCGCCACGTTTGGTGAAATTTTCCCTCAAATCGCAGAAAGTGGACAAAGCACCCCTTTCGAGCAGGTAAGCTATTTGAGTTGCGTTTCCAGGGAGCCGCTCCGGTGGAATTCCCTTGAGGCACATGGTGGGCGTAGCTCAGTTGGCAGAGCGCCTGGTTGTGGTCCAGGAGGTCGCGGGTTCAACCCCCGTCGCTCACCCTCACGGGGCGGCACATTCAGCCGCCAACAAGGAGGCCGCACCGGATATCCGGTGCGGCCTCCTTTTTCGTGCCCCACCGGGTACGTGCATTGCAGCCGGGGACACCGCGAAGCCGAAGGACTACTGATATGACTGTTCTGCCGATCACCATCTGGGGCGAGCCTGTGCTGCACCGCCGCGCCGCCGAGGTGGAGGTTTTCGACGACGAACTGCGCACCCTTATTGCCGACATGTTCGAAACCAACGACGCTGCCAACGGAGTGGGCCTCGCCGCCCCGCAGGTCGGCGTTGGCAAGCGGATCTTCGTCTACAAGTACGCGAATGACGACGGCGCTCCCCCGACCGGCGTCCTGGTGAATCCCGTCCTGACCCTGTCCAAAGTCTCCGGTGCTGCTCCCGATCCCGACGAGGAGGAAGAGGGCTGCCTTTCGTTCCCGGGTGAACAGTATCCGCTCAAACGGGCAGAATGGGCCCGGGTGGAAGGCTTCGACGGGTTCGGGGAACCTGTCCGGTTCGAGGCAACGGGCTGGTTTGCCAGGGTCATCCAGCATGAATATGACCACCTCGACGGCAAGCTCTATGTCAACCGGCTGATGGACCGCTATTCGCGCAAAGCCATGAAGCAGGCGAAGAAGAACGGCTGGGGCGTGCCGGGGCTGACCTGGATGCCCGGGGTGGACCCTGACCCCTTTGGCCACTGATCCTGTCCGGGAGGCGTCCGGTCAGCCTGCGGTGATGGTCTGCTGCTGGGGGCAGGCGGCAAGGACGCGCTGCATGGCGTCTTTCTCTGCCGCAGTCACCCACAACCCGTAGGCGGCCTTTACCGAGATCTGCCGGGCAACGTAATGGCAGCGGATGGCCGTGTTTTTCGGCAGCCAGGTAGCGGCGTCACCCGCGCCCTTTTGCTGGTTGGCGGCGCCGTCGGCTGCGACGAGGTTCAGGGGATCGTTGGCCAGGCTCTGGCGTTCTTTGGCTGCCAGGCGCTGGGCCCCCTTTTGCCAGGCGTCACCCAGTGCCACCACATGGTCGATCTGGACGGCGCGGCTGCTCTCGGCTCCGCGCTGGAAATCTACGTCCTGGCCCGTATAGGGTTCCCGGAAATGTCCGGCCGTCACTTTGCAGGAGGACCCCTCCGAGAACACCACGCCGGCCAGGTCCCTCCGAAGGATGTCGTTGCGGGTGTCGCAGCCGTTCCGGTCGACATCAAGCCAGGCCTGGCCGAAGGCCTCACGGCTGTAGCCGGTGTTGGGCGCCCTGCCTTTGACGGCCAGGCCGTCAAGGGCAGCGAGGGCGCTGCCGGGGGGAACCGGGTTGGGCTCCTTCACCGGCTTCATCCAGGCAGGGTCGAAGACCGGCGCCTCAGTGGGCCCGTCAGCCGCGGGTCCGGCTGCTGCAAACTGGCCGGTGGTGAAGAACCAGGCCAGGGCCACGAGGATGGCTGCTGCGGCGGTGGCGAGAAGCGCCCAGGCCTGCCGGGAACGGCGGCGTGCGCGGCGGTAGGCAGACCAGCTGATACTCACGGGGCTGACGCCGGGAAGGGAAAGTCGGGCACCCCAAGAGCCTAGGACAAAGGGTGCACCCGGCCGCTGATATCCACACTGTTGAGGACGAGTGATGGGTCACAGCACCCGTGGGCCTCCCCCGGGGTTACTGTTCCCTGGTGACGCGTCGAAGGTCTTCTTCCGCCACGGCCAGCAGGCTCTCGAGCTGGCGCACCCGTTCATCTGTGACGTCACCGGTTTTATGGGCGTCCCTGGCGCGTTCCAGCAGGCGCACGGCTTCCTTATGGTTCGCCTTGGCAACGTCCAGTGCGTGCTCGAGGGTGGTTTCGTGCTGAAGTGTCGATTCGTTGTCCATGCCAACAGTGTGGTCCGCTTTCCCGGCTGATTCCAGTGAACCAGCCGGGAAAGCCCTGACTGTTACTAGACTGCGATGGCCGCCAGGGCGGCGGCGCTTTCCTTGGCCGGGAAGGACGGCGGGTTCACGCCTGCCATCTCTTCCATGACGCGGACCACCTGGCAGCTGTAGCCGAACTCGTTGTCGTACCAGACGTAGAGGACCAGGTTCTTGTCGGTGGACACCGTGGCCAGGCCGTCCACGATGCCGGCACGGCGGGAGCCCACGAAGTCGGTGGAGACAACCTCGGGCGAATCGATGTAGTCGATCTGCTTGCGCAGGTCCGAATGCAGCGACATTTCGCGCAGGTAGTTGTTGACCTCGTCCTTGGTGGTGCCGTTTTCGAGGGTGAGGTTCAGGATGGCCAGCGAAACGTCCGGGGTGGGGACGCGGATGGAGCTGCCGGTGAGCTTGCCCAGGAGTTCGGGCAGGGCCTTGGCCACGGCCTTGGCGGCACCGGTTTCGGTGATCACCATGTTCAGCGCTGCCGAACGGCCGCGGCGGTCGCCCTTGTGGAAGTTGTCGATCAGATTCTGGTCGTTGGTGAAGGAGTGGACGGTTTCCACGTGGCCGTGCACCACGCCGAACTTGTCGTTGATGGCCTTCAGGACCGGGGTGATGGCGTTGGTGGTGCAGGACGCCGCGGAGACGATCTTGTCCGAGTCCGTGATGTCGCGGTGGTTGATGCCGTGGACGATGTTCTTCAGTTCGCCCTTGCCCGGCGCGGTCAGCAGGACCCGGGCCACGCCCTTGCTCTGCAGGTGCTGGGACAGGCCCTCGGCGTCACGCCAGCGGCCGGTGTTGTCCACCACCAGGGCGTTGTTGATCCCGTAGGCGGTGTAGTCGATCGTGGCGGGGTCGTTCGAGTAGATGACCTGGATCTGGACGCCGTTGGCCGTGATGGTGTTGGCGGCCTCATCAACACGGATGGTGCCCTCGAACGAGCCGTGGACGGAGTCGCGGCGCAGCAGGCTGGCGCGCTTGGAGAGGTCGTTGTCGGACCCGCGGCGCACGACGATGGCGCGCAGGCGCAGGCCGCGGCCACCGCCGGCCTTTTCGATCAGGAGGCGTGCCAGGAGGCGGCCGATCCGGCCAAAGCCGTAGAGTACGACGTCGGTGCTGGTGCGGTCGTCGCCGCCCCGCTTGCCCACGATCTCGGCGAGTTCTGCGCGGAGGAACTCCTCAAGGGTGGCGCCGTTGCCCTCCTCCTTGAACTTCTGGTTCAGCCGGGCGATGTCGATCGCAGCGGCGCCGAGTTCGAGTCCGGCCAGCGTGTTCAGCAGGGGGGCCGTGTCCTCCAGGAGCAGTTCGTCCTTGCTCATCCGGCGCGCAAACCGGTGCGCCTTGAGGATGTTCATGGTGGACTTGTTGATCAGGCTCCGGCCGTGGATGCTGGTCACCACGTTGTTTTCGCGGTACAGCCTGCCGATGACCGGGATCATGGCCTCGGCGAGGGCCTCCCGGCCCATCCACGTATCAAGACAAGAATCAGACGTCTGGCTCACAGAAATACCTTCCTCGGTTCAGCCGTGTACGTCTTCGTACACGGATGTAGGCCACCTGATGATGTCCAGGGGCACCGGCACCTGCAGGGGATGGTCCCCAGGCACCTGGATCGCGTGCAAAGAAAAACCGCCGGTTGCGGACGCAACTTTCGGCGGTAGAACTCCTGCGTCCGGGATCCATTCTAATTTGGCGCGGTCCGCGGAACACGCTCGGGCTGCGTGAAATCACTCACATGGGGCGGCCCGGAAGGATGCAGTAGCGGGCAATCAGTTGTGGATGGCGGCGTACAGGTTCAGGCTTGCGCAATAGACCAGCCAGGAGAAATACGGCAGAACCAGGCAGCCGGCGGCGGCGTCCACCGGGCCGAACCGCAGGATCAGGAACGCGAGGGTGGCGGTCAGGGCGCAGATGACGGCGAAGGCCGCCCACAGTGCCACGGCCCCGAGCATTGGGTACAAGGCGAAGAAGGTCACGGGCCAGGCGGCGTTGAGCAGCAACTGGACCACGTACCCGGAGCGGGTGCCGCCGGCCAGGCGGCCTCTCCGCCAAACCAGCCAGGCCGCGGTGGCCACACCCGCATACAGCAGCATCCATGTGCTGCGGAACATCCACGACGGCGGCATCCACGGCGCCTTCGCGGAGCCTGCGTACCAGCCGCCGGAATTGAGGATGATCGGGACCGAGGAGAGCAGCCAGGCCAGCGCCGAAAGGGCCAGGAAACCGGCGAGCGCCAACCCCTGTGAACGGATGCCGGGAATGCCCGCTGCGGGTGCGGGACGGGTTTCAGGAATTACGGGCACGGTTCAGGATCCCCGACGCATTGCCCGTGGTCAAACGCGGTTTAAGGATGGGACAGCCGATACGCCGGGTTCTGTTCTCCCTGCCGTTACCGGCAAGGGAGCGACGGCCATCCATCTACGAGTACCGTTGCCGGCACCCTCCAGCGGCCTACCCGGACACTCGGGCGGGCAGCCCTCGAACGTGTCCTGTCTGGCCTTGCTCCGGGTGGGGTTTACCTAGCCTTCCCGGTCACCCGGGAAGCTGGTGGTCTCTTACACCACCGTTTCACCCTTACCTGCCCTTCCCAGCCGGAGCTGGAAATGCAGGCGGTCTGTTTTCTGTGGCACTGGCCTGCGGGTTACCCCGAGTGGGCGTTACCCACCACCCTGCCCTGCGGAGCCCGGACGTTCCTCGAGCCACTCGCGTGGCGCGCGGCCGTCTGGCTGTCCCATCCGGCTCCCAGTGTACCGGCGCCGCCGGCCGCTTTTGTCGCCGGTAGGATCGGACGGTGCTGATTCTGCTTCCCCCTTCCGAAGGAAAGACGCCCGCCCTCCGCGGTCCCGCCGTCGACTGGTCCGCCCTGGGCTTCCCGGAACTCAACCCGTACCGCGCCAAGGTCCTCGAGGCGCTTGGCACTGTCAGCGCACACCAGGATGCCCTCGCCCTGCTGGGCGTGGGGGCATCGCTGCGGGACGACGTCGAGCGGAATACACGCCTGCACGCCGAGCCGGCGGCCCCTGCCCACAGCATCTATTCGGGTGTCCTGTATGACGCCCTCGGCTACCGCACCCTGACGCCGGTGCAGCGCCGCAAGGCCGATGAGTCCGTCCTGGTGATCTCGGCGTTGTGGGGAGCCCTCCGCTTTGGCGACAGCGTCCCCGCCTACCGGTTGTCCATGGGCACGTCCTTGCCCGACGTCGGGCGGCTGGCTCCGTTCTGGAAGGAACAGCTTGGGGATACCCTGGGCGCCGCAGCCCAGGGGCACCTGCTGGTGGACTGCCGGTCCAGCACCTATGCGGCGGCGTGGGCTCCGCCGGCGGAGCAGACCGTCACGGTCAACGTCTTCACCGAAAGCGGCGGAGTCCGGAAAGTGGTGAGCCACTTCGCCAAGCACACCCGCGGCGAACTGGCCCGGCACCTGCTGGTGCGCCGTGGAAAGGCCCCCGCGGCGGCGTCGGACCTTCTGAAGGCAGCGCGCGAACGGTGGGAGGCGGAGCTGGTGCCCGGCACCGCCCGCAAACCGCACGCCTTGAACATCATCCTGCCGGGCTGACAGCCCTGCCGGTTGCCTGCCGGCCGCCTAGGACCATTCGTCAGAGCGGACCAGGATGGCGCCCGAGTCCGGGCAGAACACAATGTCGTCCGCAGCGGCTGCCTTGATCTCGGCGAGGTCGCCCGGGCTGAGCTTCATTCCCGAGGCTTCCGAGGTGCCGTGGAAGAGCCGCGCGGCACCCACCCCGCGCTTCGCGAGCGTCTTTTCGTAAACTGCCAGCAGGCCCGCGTCCAGGCCCTGGGCGAATTCGCCGCGCTGGGCACGAAGCCCTGCCGCTTCCGTTTCGACCTCCGCGAGGGCCGCATCGAGCTCGGCCCTGATGGTTCCAAAGGACCCCTGGATGTCATCGACGATCTGCTGCTGGGCCGCCTGCCGTTCCCGCAGCGAGTCCAGCCGCTCCATGACCTCCAGTTCGACGTCTTCAAGGTCGGAGCGCCGCTTGTTCAGGGACGCAATGTCCTTTTGCAGTGCTACCAGGTCCTTGGACAGGCCGGTGCCGCTGTTGAGCCGTGCTTCGTCACGCTGGATCCGGGAGGCGACCTGTTCAACGTCGGCTTCGGCCCGTTTCAGCGCAGCCTCGGCGTCGTGCACAGCCACCTTGGCCGCGCCCAGTTCACCGTTGGCGACGGACAGGGCGGCCTCGAGGTCCTTGATGCGGGGATCGTTTTCGAGCGTGCGGCGGCGGTTGGTGAGGCCCTTCAACCTGGCGTCCAGGCCCTGCAGTTCGAGCAACTTCAACTGTTCCGCCGGTGCTGCCTTGGCCACGTTTACCTCCGCTAGATCCCTTCCGGCCTGGACCGGGCACCGAACCGGCGCTTCCTAGACTCTAGCCGGGAGTGAGGATGAAGTCCCACGGATCGCTGTTGGTGGTACTGACCAGGATCTCCACGTCATGGCCCTGGTCGGCCAGGACGTTGCCCAGGGCCGCGGCTGCGGCAGGCAGCCACAGCCATTCGCTGGCAAAGTGCGACACGTCCACCAGGTATGGCCGTCCGTTGTCGGCAGCCTCCCGCGCTTCTGACGCCGGGTGGTGGCGGAGGTCGGCGGTGACGTAGACGTCGGCGCTGCTCGCGCGGACCTCGTTGAACAGCGAATCCCCCGCTCCGCCGCAGACCGCGATGCGCCGCACCAGCCCGTCCTTGTCGCCGGAAACACGCACGCCGCCGGCCACCGAGGGGAGGATTCCGAAAACCCGGGCCGCGAAGTCACCCAGGCTCATGGCATCCGCGAGGTCCCCCACCCGCCCGATACCCTCCTCGGGCAGACCGTTGGCCGCCACGGTCAGGGGAACGACGTCCTGGAGCCCCAAGGCATCGGCCAGGACGTCGGAGACACCACCGACGGCGGAGTCCCCGTTGGTGTGCACGGTCAGCAGTGCCGTTCCCGTTTCAATGAGCCGGTGGACCGCCCTGCCCTTTGCCGACGTGGCCGCCACGGATGTGACGCCCTTCAGCAGGAGGGGGTGGTGAGTGATGAGCAGTTCCGCTCCCCACTCGACCGCTTCCTCGATGACCTCGAGGGTGGGATCGACCGCGAACATCACCTTCGTAACCGGTGCCGAGGGACGGCCTGCCACGAGTCCCACCTCGTCCCAGTTCTCCGCCAGGGATTCCGGCCACAGTTCCTCAACCGCAAGGAGCAGTTCGGCCAGTGTGGGGGCGTCCGCGGAACCGGCCGCAGCCGGCGTGTCGGAAGGAGCGTCGCCGTCGTGATCTGCCTGGCCGGTAACGTCGGTGTCCACAGGTTCCATAGTCTTAGTTTTACCCCATTGGCTTCGCGCCGCCGCAGTTTGCGGCACTGGGCCCGGGCGCCGGGGAATCTTCCGGCGCCGTCAACCATTGAAGAGGTCATGAAAACTTTTGTTCTGGGCGGAGGGTGCTTCTGGTGCCTTGACGCCGTCTACCAGCGGACCAAGGGCGTCACCTCCGTGGTGTCCGGCTACACCGGCGGCCACGATCCGCAGCCGGACTACTACTCGGTGTGCAGTGGAACCACCGGCCATGCCGAAGTCGTGGCGGTGACCTTCGATGAGGACATCATCCCCGCGGAAGTGGTCCTGGACATGTTCTTCGCCTTGCACGATCCCACCACGCTGAACCGCCAGGGATACGACGTCGGCACCCAGTACCGCTCCTCGATGTTCTACGAGACCACAGAAGAGAAGATCCTCTTCGAGGAAGCGATCGACCGCAACCAGGCGCTATGGCCGCATCCCATAGTCACCGAGGTCACCTGGCTGCCGCGGTTTTATGTGGCGGAAGAATTCCACCAGAATTATTACGCGAAGCACCCGGAGCAGGGCTACTGCCAGGTGATCATCAACCCCAAGCTGGCCAAGGCCCGGAAATATTACTCTGCATGGCTTAACGCTTAGCCCACCGTTACGCGGCCTCGTTAGGCTGACCTCAGTATCCTCCCCTTAGAGATAGGCGTATGTACATGGCACGGATCTATGACGATGTAACGCAGCTGGTCGGCGGGACCCCGCTGGTTCGGTTGAACCGGCTCAGCGAAGGGCTCGACGCCACCGTTGCCGTGAAGCTGGAGTTCTACAACCCGGCCAACAGCGTCAAGGACCGCATCGGCGTTGCCATCATCGACGCCGCGGAAAAGTCCGGTGCCCTGAAGCCCGGCGGCACCATCGTCGAAGGCACGTCCGGCAACACGGGCATCGCCCTGGCCATGGTGGGTGCTGCCCGCGGGTACAAAGTCATCCTCACCATGCCGGAGACCATGTCCACGGAGCGCCGGGTCATGCTGCGCGCATTCGGAGCCGAGATTGTGCTGACCCCCGGTTCGGAGGGCATGCGCGGCGCCGTGGAAAAGGCCCAGGAAATCGTGGCCAACACCGAGAACTCCATCTGGGCGCAGCAGTTCGCCAACGAGGCCAACCCGGAGGTGCACCGCAAGACCACCGCAGAAGAGGTCTGGGCCGACACGGACGGCGCGGTGGACATCTTCGTGGCGGGCATCGGCACCGGGGGAACCATCACCGGCGTTGGACAGGTCCTGAAGGAGCGCAAGCCCGGCGTCCAGATCGTGGCCGTGGAACCCAAAGACTCCCCCATCCTGAACGGCGGCGCCCCCGGCCCGCACAAGATCCAGGGCCTGGGCGCCAACTTCATTCCCGAACTGCTCGACACCAACGTCTACGACGAGGTCATCGACGCAACCCTGGAGGACTCTGTCCGGGTCGCCCGCGACTTGGGCATCAAGGAAGGCATCCTCGGCGGCATCTCCTCCGGCGCGATTGTCTGGGCCGCCCTGGAGCTGGCCAAGCGGCCGGAAAACGCGGGCAAGCTCATTGTTGCCGTAGTGTGCGACTTCGGTGAGCGTTACATCTCCACCGTGCTCTATGACGACATCCGCGGCTGATCAGTCCGCTGTCCGCCCGTTTCCTGTAGAAAGAACTTTGTGGGCTTTTTCGCAAGACTGAAGGAAGACCTCGACGCCGCCCGGTCCCACGACCCGGCGGCTCGAGGTTCTTTTGAGAACTTTTTCGCCTATTCCGGCCTCCACGCCATCTGGATCCACCGGCTGACGCACCGCATGTGGCAGAACCCGGAGCTGCGCTTCCCGGCCCGGCTCCTGTCACAGCTGGGCCGGTCCTGGACCGGCATCGAGATCCACCCGGGCGCGACGATCGGCCGCCGGTTCTTCATCGACCACGGCATGGGCGTGGTGATCGGTGAAACCGCAGAGATCGGCGAAGACGTGATGATCTATCACGGTGTAACGCTGGGCGGGCGTTCCCTGGCCCGGATCAAGCGGCATCCCACCATCGGCGACCGCGTCACCATTGGCGCTGGCGCCAAGATCCTGGGGCCTATCACCATTGGGCGGGACAGCGCCGTGGGCGCCAACGCCGTGGTGGTCAAGGATGCGCCGCCGGAGTCGATCATCACCGGAGTTCCCGCCAAATGGCGGCACCGCGATGCACAGCGGGAAACCAAGCCCGCGGTGGACCCGGCCGAATACGATATCGAGTACCGGATCTAGCGGACGCAGTCCGGGCGTGGCCCTGGCTTCGTCCGCTAGCCGGGAAAACGCCGGTAAATAGTCCACAGAACGGCATCGAAGGCACGGTCAGGCAGCAGCCGGCGCAGCAGCAGGATGGCCCGCGCGCCCCTGCCCACCGGATACCGGGTCCTGGGCCGCGGCGAGCTGGCAGCGTGGACGATCGCCTCCGCAATGACTTCCGGATGCGAGGACATTGCCGAACCGTCCGTGGAGGCCAGCGCGGCTGCCACCACCTTGGCCTGTGCCGCATATGGCCCCGAACCCGAACTGGCCAACAGGCCCCCGGCGGAGATGGCGCCCCATTCAGACTGGGTGCCGCCCGGTTCGATGATGGAGACGTCGATGCCGTGGGGCTTGAGCTCCACCCGGAGCGAATCGCTAAGACCCTCCACGGCGAACTTCGTGGCGTGGTACCAGGCGCCCAGCGGCTCGTACATCTTTCCGCCGATCGAAGAGATATTGATGATCCGGCCCCTGCCGGCGGCACGCATGGCCGGCAGCACGAGCTGCGTCATCCGGGCCAGCCCGAAAAGGTTGACCTCGAACTGCCGCCGGCCCTCGGCAAGCGCCACTTCCTCCAGCGAGCCATGGGACCCGTAACCGGCGTTGTTGACCAGTACGTCGATCCTGCCGTGGGCTGCAAGGATCTCCCCCACCGCCGCACCCATTGAGGCCTCATCGGTCACATCCAGCGGCAGTATCCGGACGCCGTCCGCCCTGAGCGGCTCCATTTTCTCCACCCGGCGGGCGCCGGCGTAAACCGTAAAGCCGTGGGCCGCGAGCTTCCTTGCGGCCTCAAAGCCGATTCCCGTGGACGCACCGGTGACAAAGACGACGGGCTGGTTCATGGGCGGGACTCCTCGGGGTCGGTGCTACGGGACGGACAGGCAGTGCGGACGCCGGACGGTCGGGCCGGAAACACCAGCGGCCGGCGCCCCCAGAGTATCGGGTAGCGCCGGCCGCCGGGCCGGAAACGGTGCAGACTAGTGCGTGTCCACCGCTTCAACCTCGGACTTGTCCTCGCCCCAGAGGGTGTGGAAGGTCCCTTCGGTGTCGACGCGGCCGTACGTGTGGGCGCCAAACAGGTCGCGCTGGCCCTGGATCAGGGCGGCGGCCACGCGCTTGCGGCGCAGTCCGTCGTAGTAGGCCAGCGAGGACGAGAACACCGGTACCGGGATACCGAGCTGCACGGCGGTGGCCACAACGCGGCGCCAGGCGGGCAGGGCGTCTGCGATGGCCTTGGTGAACGCCGGGGCGAAGAGCAGGTTGGCCGGCTTTTCGTCGGCGGCGTAGGCCTTGGTGATGTCCTTGAGGAGCTCGGCACGGATGATGCAGCCTGCGCGCCACAAGGAGGCAATCTCGTCAAGCTTCAGGTCCCAGCCGTATTCCTTGGCTGCGGAGGTGAGCATGTCCAGCCCCTGGGCGTAGGAGACCAGCTTGGAGGCGTAGAGCGCCTGGCGGACGTCCTCGACGAACGTCTCGGGGATTTCCACCGTGGCCTCGTTGCCGGCCAGCAGTTCCTGGCCCAGCTTGCGCTGTGCGGCCTGGGAGGAGAGTGCGCGCGCAAAAACGGACTCGGCGATGCCCGACACCGGTGAGCCCAGTTCCAGGGCAGAGATGACCGTCCAGCGGCCTGTGCCCTTCTGGCCGGCGGCGTCAACGACGACATCGACGAACGGCTTGCCGGTCTTGGCGTCAACGTGGCCCAGGACCTCGGCGGAGATCTCGATCAGGAACGACGAAAGATCACCCTTGTTCCATTCGGTGAAGATCTTTGCCTGCTCGGCCGGCTCGATGCCTGCACCGGAACGGAGCAGGTCGAAGGCCTCGCCGATGACCTGCATGTCGGCGTATTCGATGCCGTTGTGGACCATCTTGACGAAGTGGCCCGCGCCGTCGGTGCCGATCCAGGCGCAGCAGGGCTCGCCGTCGACCTTTGCGGAGATCTTTTCCAGCAGCGGGCCGAGGGCCTTGTAGGACTCCTTGGAACCGCCGGGCATTATGGAGGGGCCGTTCAGCGCGCCTTCCTCGCCGCCGGACACGCCGACGCCCACGAAGTGCAGGTCCTTCTTGGCCAGGGCCGCTTCACGGCGGCGGGTGTCCTCATAGTGGGAGTTGCCGGCGTCGATGATGATGTCGCCCGGCTCCAGCAGCGGCTCCAGCTGTTCGATGACGGAGTCCACGGGCTTGCCGGCCTTGACCATGATGAGCACCCGGCGCGGCTTCTCCAGGGAGTCCACCAGTTCCTGCAGGGTTTCGGTCCGGACGAAGTCACCTTCCGAGCCGTGCTTTTCCAGCAGCGCGTCCGTCTTCTCCACGGACCTGTTGTGCAGCGCAACCGTGAATCCGTTGCGGGCCAGGTTGCGTGCGAGGTTGGCGCCCATGACGGCGAGGCCGGTGACACCGATGTGTGCAGACATCAATAACTCCAATTCATTGTTCGCCTCGGCTGCCGGCTTCCGCAGGCGGAAGTCACCGGGGCAGATCAGGGGGTCGGAATAAAGCATATATATTCTTGGAGTGGCGCGAAAGTAGCGGCCGCAAAGTGGGACCGATTGTGTCGGTGCCACTCTGCGCATGCTGCCGGCCACATGGTTGCCAACAACTAGGCTTACAGCATGACCAGCAGCCTCCACCACCGTGCCATCGAGAACCTGGGCACCCGGATCGTCTCGGGGGAACTCCCCGCAGGCCATGTCATGCTCGCGGAACAGCTGGAGGATGAACTGAAAGTGTCCCGGTCCGTGATCCGGGAAGCGGTGCGGGTCCTTCAGTCCCTGGGCCTGGTGGAGACCACCAAGAGGGTGGGGATCCGGGTGATGCCTGCCAGCCGCTGGAATCCCTTCGATCCGCAGGTCATCCG
This sequence comes from Pseudarthrobacter sp. NPDC058119, assembly GCF_042884655.1. NCBI lineage: Bacteria > Bacillati > Actinomycetota > Actinomycetes > Micrococcales > Micrococcaceae > Pseudarthrobacter > Pseudarthrobacter sp. NPDC058119. Next base: position 3,557 of record NZ_JBHVTN010000008.1, on the reverse strand, counting down.
GTGGCGCCTGGCCAGCGATGCCCGCGGCGCCCAGCTGCGCTCACTGGCCGAGCTGCGCGCGGCCGTGGAGCCTGCCGCTGCCGAGCTGGCAGCGCAGAATGCTCCGGCGGCCCTGCGGATGGAACTCGTGGATGTTGCCCGCGCCATGCGCGAAGCCGGCAACAACGGCGAGGTGGTGCGGTTCCTGGAGCTGGACATCCGCTTCCATTCACTGCTGCTCTCAGGCTCCGGAAACGAGATGTTCGCCAACCTCATGGGCCAGGTGGCAGAAACCCTGACCGGCCGCACGGTCCACGGCCTGATGCCCGACCACCCGCACCAGGCTGCCCTGCAATGGCATGAGGATGTAGCGGAAGCGATCGCCCGGGGTGACGCCGCATCCGCACGTGATGCGTCAGACCGGATCATGCGGCGCACCATGTCCCAGATGGCCGATACCTGGACCGAACAGCCACGGGTCTTCATCCCCGTCCGGCAGTAAACACGGGCCACAGCCACGGTCCCTGAAATATGACGACGCGTGACTTTTTGTTTCCGGAAGTTCACGGTATATTCATCGCAGGCCCTCCACCGCGGCATCCCCCAATAGTCGCGGTGGAGGGTTTTCCAATGCCCGGGGACTGAGCCCGGATTCCTAGGCTGCTCCCGCCACCGGCTCCCTCAGCCGCCAGCCACCGCCCAGCCCATCCCGCTGGAGATACATGGTGGTCAGCGCCGACCTGTCATTGTGCCCCAGCCTCACCTGAACCTGAAGGACTTCGACGTCCACACCGCCGGCGCCCTTCGGCATCCGCCGGGTGGTTTCCCACCAGTTGATGCGCTCGAACCACCTCACCGGCTCGGCGCCCACCACCCATTCCCTACCCTGGCCCAGGACCGCAGTGGGCTTCCCCTCGCTGTCCGTATGCACTATGACGTGTTCCATTCCTGCAAGCTATGGCAAGGCACCGACAATCACGCCCGGCTGGAGGGAACAGCAAAAAACCCCGCTGCCTCCGCCATCAGGCGGGGCAACGGGGTTTTCCTTGGTGGGTCCTACCGGGATCGAACCGATGACATCCACGGTGTAAACGTGGCGCTCTACCAGCTGAGCTAAAGACCCGAATTGCGGTGTTTCCGGCCGTTCCGCCGCAACCAACGAACATAGACTCTACCCGACCGGGGACCGGAAACGCGAATCCATGGAAGAAATGGACGGGCTACAGGGGCGGGAGTTCAGCGGCGAGGTAATCCAGCGCCTGGCTGACGCCGGCTTCAAGCTTGATGGTTGCCTTGTCATCGCCGCGGGTGGCACCGCGGTTGACGATGACCACGGGCTTGGATTCCTTGGCGGCGTGCCTGACGAAACGCAGGCCGCTCATGACTGTCAACGATGAGCCTGCCACCAGCAAGGCTGCGGCCTGGTCCACCATTGCGTAGGAGCGTTCCACCCGGTCCTTGGGCACGTTTTCCCCAAAGTAGACGAAGTCCGGCTTCAACGTGCCCCCGCAGGCCGGACAAACTGCCACCACAAAGCTGCTGATCAGGGCCTGGTCCTCCACGGTGGCGTCCGCGTCCGGCGCCATTTCCACCAGGCCGCCGGCCGCTGCCCGTGCCAGGAAGCCCGGGTTGAGTTCCTCGAAAACACCAGCCAGCAGGCGCCGGGAGTACGTGCGCCCGCAGTCCAGGCAGACCACCTGGTCATATCTGCCGTGCAGGTCAACAACGTTGGAACTGCCGGCGTCCTGATGCAGCCGGTCAACGTTCTGGGTGATCAGGCCGGTGAGGTAGCCGCGCCGTTCCAGTTCCGCGGCGGAGTAGTGCCCCTGGTTGGGGTCCGCGTGCCGCATGTGGGACCAGCCGATATGGTTCCTGGCCCAGTACCGTTGCCGGTTGGCTGCGTCCCGGACGAACTCCTGGTAGGTCATGGGCGAACGAGGCGGCGACTCCGGGCCGCGGTAATCCGGTATGCCGGAATCGGTGCTCAGTCCGGCCCCCGTCAGCAGGGCGAAGGGGGCGCCGGCGAGGAGGTCGCGGATGCGGGCCAGGACGTCGAGGTCATTTCCCGACGGCGGGGCCGGGGCCACCGGCGGCATGCTGGCGAACCCGGTAAGGCCCGTCCCCCGCCGCTGCCCGGCCATAGCTTCCTAGTCCCGCTTCAGGTCTGCGAGGGCGGAGCGGTATTCCCTGAAGTCCCGGGCTTGGCCGCGGGGGTTCACCACGCTGTAACGGATCCTGCCGTCGCCGTCGATGATGAACGTGGCCCTTTTTGCCATGCCGCTGCCGGCGTCGAACACACCATAGGCGCTGGCCACGGCCCCGTGCGGCCAAAAATCGGCCAGGAGGTCGAACTTGTAGCCCTCCTGCTCCGCGTAGGCGCGGAGGCTGAACTTGCTGTCCACGGACACTCCCAGGACAACAGTGTTCGAATCCTCGAACATGCCGAGGTTGTCCCGTATTTCGCACAGCTCACCGGTGCAGATACCGGAGAAGGCAAAGGGGTAGAAGACCAGAGCAACGTTCTGCCCCCGGAAGGAGGACAGCGTTACGGGCTCGCCGAATTGGTTGGCCAGCTCGAAGTCCGGAGCCTCGGCGCCCAGCGCTGGTACGGCTGCGGGGGCGGCCTGGACCGCTGCCGTCACTTGTTCTTCCTGCTGACCAGGCGGACAGCGCTCCAGTCCTTTGAGACTCCGGCGGAGGTGGTAACGTGCAGGCCCGCCGTGGGAGCAGCTTCCTGGATTTCCGCGGGCGAAACGTAGCCGTCCCGGCCGGACTTGGGAGTGAGGACCCAGACAACGCCGTTGTCACTCAAAGTGGTGAGGGAATCCATCAGGCTGTCCACCAGGTCCCCGTCGCCGTCACGCCACCAAAGGATGACGGCGTCCGCCACCTCGTGGTCGTCCTCGTCGAGCATTTCGGAACCGGTGAGGTCCTCAATATCGTCACGCAAGTCGAAATCGACGTCGTCGTCGTAACCGAACTCCTGAATCAGATCCCCGTTTTTGAAACCCAATTTTTCCGCCACATTTACCGAAGTGGCGGCGTCGGCCTCGCTCACGTGTTCCTCCAATACCTCATATATGCGGTGCGCATAGTGATTTCCATTACTCCCAAGCCAACACCCTTTGTGCCTGCGCTTCAAGCTGCCGCCCCCTGGACTGCGCATATTCTGCGTCACATCGGGCCACGGCATCCCTGGCACAGGGGCTTTTCGTCACACAACCAGTATGACGAACGAAATACAACTGCAGCACCGGGCCGCGGCTACGCATCGTGTTCCCGTCAAGGCTAGAGTGGCTGGTGACAACTATGCCTGCGGGACGACTACCTTGTGACTCCGTGCAGACATAGGAGCGCTAGGAAGCTGCCCGGCACACATGACCGGGCTGTTGTAACCGATACGTCGCACACGGCGTATGTACGCCGGGCAGTCATCCTGCCTGGCCTGAGTGCGCCGATTCATGCGCGCAAAGAGAGGTTGGACGTGGCTGCAGGAGAAGATACCTCCCATATCCTCAGCGGGTTGACTAACCAGCTGCCTGATCGTGATCCGGAAGAGACTGCCGAGTGGGTTGAGT